>JBGSVY010000257.1:0-2609 GCA_041752715.1 Hyphomonas sp. | reverse complement strand
GGTGCGCGCGTGTCGCTGTTCATCGAGCCGGACCCGGTGCAGATCGCGGTGGCCGAGGTGATGCGTGCGCCTGTCGTCGAACTGCACACCGGCCGTTATGCGGAGCTTTGGCTGGAGGGCGGCGCGGCTGCCGCAGCGCCGGAACTGGAACGCCTGAAATTTGCCGCCGCCGATGCGCGCCGCCGGGGCATTGAGCCGCACGCCGGCCACGGGCTGACATTTGACAATGTCGGGCCGATTGCCGCCATTCCCGAAATCGCCGAACTTAATATCGGCCACTTCCTCATCGGCGAGGCGATCTTCATCGGGCTGGATGCCGCCATCCGCGAAATGCGCCGCCGCATGGACATCGCACGCGGGGCCGTGCGCGCGGCATGATCATCGGTATCGGCAACGACCTCTGCAACATCGCGCGGATCGAAAAGACGCTCACGCGCTTTGGTGCGCGCTTCGAGCAGCGGGTGTTCACGCCGCACGAGATCGCCAAGGCCCGCGGGCGCCGGCGCGTGGCTGAGACTTATGCGAAACGCTTTGCTGCCAAGGAAGCCTGCGCCAAGGCGCTCGGCACAGGCGTTCCACGCGGCGGAGTCCATTGGCAGCATATCGGTGTCATCAACCTTCCGTCCGGCAAGCCCGGATTCGCGCTGACGGGCGGGGCGGCGGCGCGGTTGTCGAAATTGACGCCCGCCGGCCATGAAGCCATCGTCCACCTCACGCTGACGGATGATTATCCGTGGGCGGAGGCGCAGGTGATCATCGAAGCCCTCCCGGCGGCGCGTCCATGAAGGCGGCAAGACCAAAGCGCACGAGGCAGCGTGCGGCCGTCAAGGCTGTTGTCCCGGAAATTGCGGGCATGGCCCTTAAGGCTGTCGAGGAGATCATCGGCCATCGTTTCAAGGACCCGGATCTGCTCAGCCGCGCCCTGACCCATCCGAGCGCGGTGAGCGCTTCCGACTCCATTCGTCTGTCGAACCAACGGCTTGAGTTCCTCGGCGACCGCGTGCTGAACCTGATCATCGCCGAGCGACTGTTCAGCCGGCGGAAGATGGAGAGCGAGGGGGACCTGGCGCCGCGTCTCAACCAGCTCGTGAAAAAGGGCGCCTGCGCAGATGCGATGCGCCATCTTGATCTTGGGCGCTTCCTCATCCTTTCCGAGGGCGAGGAGTCCGCAGGCGGGCGGATGCGCGAGTCGACGCTGGGCGATGCGTGTGAAGCGATCCTTGGCGCAATCTTTGTCGATAGCGGGCTTGCGCCCGCGCGGCGATTCGTCGAGGCCGGATGGGCGCCGCAATTTGCCAACGCACCTGCCGAGACGCGTGATCCCAAAACCCTGTTGCAGGAATGGGCGCAGGCAAAGGGCCTGCCGCTTCCAAATTACCGCATTGTCGACCGGACGGGACCGGACCATGCGCCTGTCTATGAAGTCGAGGTCAGCCTGCCGGGTCATGGACACGCCGGCGCCAGCGGCGCATCAAAGCGCGATGCCGAACGCCTTGCCGCCGCCTCACTCCTCAGCCTGCTGACAGGATCTCAATGACCGAACCGACGATCACCCATTCAGGCTTTTGCGCGATCATCGGTGCGCCGAATGCCGGCAAGTCGACGCTGACGAACCGGCTTGTCGGGGCAAAGGTTGCGATTGTCACGCACAAGGTCCAGACGACGCGCTTCCCGGTGCGTGGGGTCGCGATGATCGGCAACGCGCAGGTCGTGCTGGTCGACACGCCGGGTATCTTTTCGGCCAAGCGCCGCCTCGATCGGGCAATGGTGAAGGCCGCTTGGGGCGGCGCCGAGGATGCTGATGCAGTTGTGCATCTCGTCGATGCCTCAGCCTGGGTGGCGGAGGCAAACGGCCGCGTCAGTCCTTCCCAAGTTAATTCGCTCGAGGACGACCGGCGCGTGATTGCGCACCTGAAGGAACTCGGGAAGCGTGTCATCCTTGCGCTGAACAAGATCGACCTCTTCGCGCATGATCAGGTGCTGCCCGTCATGGCGGCGCTGAACGGCGAAGGCGTCTATGACGAGATATTCATGGTCTCGGCCGATAATGGTGACGGGATTGCGGAACTGTCGGCCGCGATCGTGGCGCGCATGCCGGAGGGCCCCGCGCTCTATCCGCCTGACCAGGTGGCCGACCTTCCCGTGCGCCTGCTGGCGGCGGAAGTGACGCGCGAGAAGCTGATGCTGCGCCTTCACCAGGAGTTGCCCTACCAGTTGACCGTCGAGACCGAGAGCTGGGAGGACCGCAAGGACGGATCCGTCCGCATACAGCAGGTCATCATCGTTGGGCGCGAGGGACACAAGGCCATGGTGCTCGGCAAGAATGGGGCCGCCATCAAGGAGATCGGGCGCCTCGCGCGGGTCGAACTCACCGAGATGCTGGAGCGGCCAGTGCACCTCTTCCTGTTCGTCAAGGTGGATGAGCGCTGGCAGGAAAAGCGAGAGCGCTACCAGGGCCTGGGGCTCGAGTTCGATGTATGAACTGGTCCGATGACGGAATAATACTGGGCGGCCGCCGCTTCGGCGAGGGCGCGCTCATCCTTGATGCCCTGACGCGTGTGCATGGTCGCCGCGCGGGCCTCGTCTATGGCGGCGCCTCCCGCACACGC
>JBGSVY010000256.1:0-5370 GCA_041752715.1 Hyphomonas sp. | reverse complement strand
GCGGGCGGCTGATGACGCGTCCGGGCGGCGGACGATGGACGAGGGTATCGGGCTCGCGATGGCGCTGACGCTGCCGGCAGCGGCGTCGCTGATGATCGCGCCGGTCTTCCTGATCGACGCGTTCTTCGTGCGCGGGGCTTTCCTGCCTTCGGATGCGATGCAGGGCGGCACGGCGCTCTTCCATTTTGCCTGGGGCGTGCCGGCTTTCGTGCTGATCAAGGTGCTGGCGCCCGCCTATTTTGCGCGTGAGGATACCAAGACGCCGATGCGCTTCGCGCTGGTCTCGGTGGCCATCAACACCGCGCTCGGGGCGGGCCTGTTCTTCTGGATGAAGTCGATTGGCCAGCAGGGCTTCATCGGCCTCGCGATCGCGACATCGGTGGCGGCGTGGGTGAATGCCGGCCTTCTGGCGCTGACGCTCGCCCGGCGCGGATGGTACCGGCCGGGACCGGTATTACTGGCCGGTATCGCGCGGGCGGCTGTCGCCACGCTGGTCATGTCGGCCATCGTCATTGTCCTCCTCTGGAATCTCGCTCCCATCCAGGCCGCGCTTGGCGGCTCTAAGCCGCTGGCGGCGGCGGTGATCGTGCTGGCGGGCTCGGTGAGCTATGCGCTCGCGGCGCTGGCGACCGGCGCGATCCGCATCCGCGACATCCGGCAGGCTTTGCGGCGCTGATCAAAAGAGGCTAGACGCCCCGCCATGACAGACGAAACCCCAACCTATTCAGGCCCCAAACGTGTTTTCTCCGGCATCCAGCCGACGGGAAACCTGCATCTCGGCAACTATCTCGGCGCGCTGAAGAAATTCGTTGCGCTGCAGGATGCAGGCTGGGACGGGCTCTATTGCGTGGTCGACCTGCATGCGATCACCCAGCCGGTCGAACCGGGCCAGCTTGCGAGCCAGACGCGCCAGATCGCGGCCGCGTTCATGGCGGCAGGCCTCGATCCGGCAAAATCGATCCTGTTTGCGCAGTCTTCGGTGCCGGCGCATGTCGAACTCGCCTGGTATTTCAATTGCGTCGCCCGGATGGGCTGGCTCGAGCGGATGACCCAGTTCAAGGACAAGGCCGGCAAGGATGCCGAGCGGATGTCTGTCGGCCTGTTCGACTATCCGGTCCTGCAGGCGGCAGACATCCTTGCCTACAAGGCGACGCATGTGCCGGTAGGCGAGGACCAGCGCCAGCATCTCGAACTCTCCCGCGACATCGCCGACCGGTTCAACCGCGATTACGACGCGCCCGGTTTCTTTCCGTTGCCGGAGGCGCTGGCCGATGGCCCCGGCGCACGCGTGATGAGCCTCAAGGACGGCACCAAGAAGATGTCGAAGTCCGACCCGTCGGATTTGAGCCGCATCAACCTGATCGATGATTCCGACACGATCTCGAAGAAGCTGAAGAAGGCCAAGACCGACCTCATGGGCGACATGCCGGGCGATGAGGCGGGCCTCGCGGGCCGGCCCGAAATCGCCAATCTTGTCGGCATCTACAGCGCCTTGTCTGGCGAGACCGTGGCCGCAGTGCTGCGCCAGTTTGCCGGGCAGGGTTTTGGCGTGTTCAAGCCGGCGCTCGCCGATCTCACCGTCGCGCACATGGCGCCCGTGACAGCGCGCTATCGCGAGATTCTCGCCGATCCAGGCGAGATCGACCGTGCGCTTGCGGCGGGCGCGCAGCGGGCGGCGGCGATCGCAGGACCCGTGATGGACGAGGTGCGGCGCATCATCGGCTTCTGGCGCGCGTGACCGCCTGCGACACCTGCGCCCGTTTGCGCGGGCGGACGCCGCAGGGTAAGCTATGGGATGAACCTTTGAGGGAGCGCCACATGCGCAAGATTGGAATTGGGGTTTCGGTGCTGGCCGTGTTTGGCATGATCTCCGCCTGTTCCGAACCGCTCGCCACGCCGGAAAAAGCCGGTGAATCGGTGCTGGAAGTGCGCGACGCTTTCGTCGTTCAGCCCGCGTCTGGCCGCGACATTACGGGTGGCGGCCTTTCGGTAACCGTGACCGGTGCACCGCAAACCCTCGTTGGTGCGCGCACGGACATTGCCGGGACGGTGGAGTTGCACACCATGGCAATGGAAGATGGCATGATGCGCATGCGGAAAGTGGAAAACTTCCCTGTCAGCGAGAACGAGCCATTGAAACTTGAACGGGGCGGCAACCACCTGATGCTCTTTGCGCTGAAAGAACCCCTCGAAGTTGGTGACACTGTTGACCTGATCTTGTCCTTCGAGGGCGCTGACGGATCAACCCAAGATGTGGTGACGACAGCTGAAATCGTGCCATCCGGCGGATGATGCCTCAGGACTGACCTTTCCCTGCGCAGCTGTTGACACAACAACGGGCGCGAACCCCCGGTTGCTGAAATTTCATGCGGGAAGTCCCTGTCAATGCAGGCGCAATCGGCCCATACATCCATGGATGCCGCAGGTCCAAAGAAAGCCCCGTGACGATCGAAGTGCAGCGCCCGCCCCAGCGCGGCTGCCGAAAGCCTATCGCGAGGACGACCGTAGCTCAGGCCCGCCCGGCGAAGCGCACTTCGTGGCGCTCGACTACGCCGAGCCAAGCCCGATCATGTTGTTCTTCCAACGCTGGTCACGGCGCATCTCGCGAACCGCCCGGGCTGCCCTCATCGTTGGCATAATCGGCTTCTATCCGGCGATGATGATTGTCTCCAGCGCCGTCGATGATTCGCCGATCCGGTTTCCGCCGACACAGACTTGGGCCGTATCGGGCGTCGGGGTCGCCATCGAGAAGATTGCCCGGGAGGTGTCAGGCCCGGGCTGGGCGGCCGACCGTCCCGGCTGGCACCCTCAGGCCCGGTTGACCGCGCTTCCTGCCTGGCAGGACGCAACCGCCGCCGCGCTTGCGCAACATGTTGGCCTTCTGGGGAGCCTGACGGCCGTTGATGGCGAACGCGATCCCGACCTGATCGTTGCCGCGAACCTGCTTGCTCCCGAAGGAGAGGAGGCCGCCAGTCAGGTGCGCCCCCGCCTTGCGGCAGCGGCTGCGGCACTCAACCGGTATGATACGCGCGCGTCTGGCGGCTATGCCGTGATGCCATCGAAACGCGACAGCTTGCGCGAGGAAGCCGGGATGTTTGCGGCCTGGGCCGCGGATGACCGCGCCCGGCTGTCAGACCGGATCAATGCCGATCAGGATGACTGGCCCGCAAGCGTGCCAGATATCGAGGCCTTCTACGCGGCCAAGGCACGCGCACATTTTGCTCGCGAATTGATCGTCGCCGCGCGGGATGCAGCGCCGGGTATTTCACTCGATGCGACCCTTTCGATTGCCGTGACGCGGGCTGAAGCCGCGTGGAGCCGGGCTGCGGAGATGAAGCCGTTGATGGTCTCGAATCAATCGGGCGCCGATGCCTTCCTGCCCAATCATTTGGCGACGATGGCCTATTACCTGCTCGAAGCCGAGGAGGCATCGCGTGCCCTCCATGACGCGGTTGCCGCCTATCGAGACCCCGGCGAGCCGGAGGTTTCGGCAGCGGCGGGGCCGGACGCGTCCCCTGTCCCTTGAACTTGACGCCTTACTGGACCATCTTCGCCCCTCAATGACGAGGGCGCCTCCGCGCCGGAGGCAACCATGTTCATCCAGACCGAAGCCACACCAAACCCCGACACGGTGAAGTTCCTGCCGGGGCTGCCGGTTGCGGGCTTTGGGGGCCCCTATGACTATCCCGATCGCGCAAGCACAAGCTCAAGCCGGCTGGCCCGCGCCTTGTTTGAGGTGGATGGCGTCGAGCGGGTCTTCCTCGGAAGTGATTTCGTCAGCGTCAGCAAGTCGGCCAAGCGAGACTGGAAGCACGTGAAGCCGATGGTGCTGGCAGCGATCATGGACCACTACATGGCCGGCCTCCCGGTTGTCGATGAGACGTCGGGCGCGGCACCGGACGAGGCGGTCTATGAGGGCCCTGACGCGGAGATCGTGGCCGAGATCAAGGAACTGATCGACACGCGGGTGCGTCCTGCGGTTGCCCAGGATGGCGGCGATATCACGTTCGAACGGTTTGATCCGGCCACCGGAATTGTTCATTTGTCGATGCGTGGTGCCTGTGCCGGCTGTCCCTCATCGACCATGACGCTGAAGATGGGGATCGAAAATATGCTCAAAACCTATATTCCCGAGGTGACAGCCGTCGAGGCTGTCCTGTAAGGCCTGAACGTGCGGCGGCTTTACGCGTCCCGGCAACTCCAACAGATGAGACCCGACCATGGCCCATCCGGTCAACGACCATGCCCTTGATGTCATCTTTCGCGATGCACGCAGCCAGAACGGTTTCACCGACAAGGCGGTGCCGGAAATCCTGATCCGCGCGGTCTACGACCTGACCAAGATGGGCCCGACGAGCGCCAACTGCTCGCCAGCGCGGTTCCTGTTTGTGTCGAGCCCGGAGGCGAAAGCCCGCCTGCTGCCCCTGATGTCAGAGGGCAACCGGAGCAAGACAGCGGAGGCGCCGTGGACCGTCATCATGGCGCATGACATGGCCTTCCAGGAAAAGATGCCGGCTTTGTTTCCGCACAATCCTGGCGCCAAGGATTGGTTCAATGCCAATCGCGAAGAGACCGCCATTCGCAACGGCACACTGCAAACCGCGTACTTCCTGATCGCTGCCCGCGCCCTCGGCCTTGATTGCGGACCGATGAGCGGGTTCGACATGGCGGGCGTCAATGCCGAGTTCTTCGAGAAGGGCGACGGCGAAATGAAACACTGGCGCGCCAACTGGATCTGCAATCTCGGGCATGGCGACAAGTCAAAGCTCTTCCCGCGCAGCCCGCGCCTGTCGTTTGATGAGGCCTGCCGCATCCTCTAGCGCCGCGCAGAATAAAGAAGCCCATGCTGGTTCTCGGCCTGAATACCGCGTTTGCCGCGCTTGACGTTGCGCTGGTCCGCGATGGCGAGATCATTGCCGATGCGCGCAACGCCATGGCCCGCGGGCAGGAACGCGCGCTGGCGGGTTTCGTCGAGGCGCTGCTGCGGGGGGCGGGAGCCGGGTTCGGTGATGTTGATCGCCTCGCGGTTGTATGCGGGCCCGGAAGTTTCACCGGCATCCGCGTCGGCGTTGCCTATGCGCGCGGCCTCGCGCTGGTGACCGGGGCGGCCTGCATTGGTGTGACAAGTCTCGAGGCGGCGATCCCGGCCGGCCTTGCGGGGCCGAGCCTCGGTTGCCTGATGGCGCAGGCCCGGGCACCTGATCAGACATGGTGGGTACAGGGCATCGACCGCGACGAGGGGATCGCCCCGCCCGTCGAACTCCCGCTCGCCGACCTAGCCGCGATGCTCGAGGGCTTTCATGCGCCGGTCTTCATGGACGGCAGCGAGGCCTTCGGGACGCTCGCCCAGCGGCTGGACCTGCGGCCAAT
>JBGSVY010000255.1:0-1673 GCA_041752715.1 Hyphomonas sp. | reverse complement strand
GGCGGACGCACAGCACGCGCCGATGGCCATCGCGGCAGCGAAGGCCTGCTGCAACGCCTGCGGGGGCATCGCATGCTGCTGGCGCTCGCCTCCGGCGCTGCCGACCTGACGCGCTTCGAGGCGAGCCCCGGCGATCTCAGGGTCGATCCGGACGTTCAGGAAATCCTCGACGCGGCGACACGCAGGGCGTAAAGCCCCGCGCGACATGACACCCGAACTCATCTCCCTCTTCACGGCGGCTTTCGTCACGTTCTTCGTGCTGATCGACGCGCCCGGCGTCGCGCCGATCTTTGCGACGCTCACCGCGGGTGGCTCGCCAGCCTACCGCCGCAGGATGGCGATCAAGTCGGTGATCGTCGCTTCGATCATCATGTTCCTGTTCGCCTTTGGCGGGGCCTGGCTGCTCGCGGCCATGCATATCTCCATCGACGCCTTCCGGGCCGCTGGCGGTGTGCTTCTTTTCCTCATTGCGCTCGACATGGTGTTCGAGAAACGGACGGAACGGCGCGAAAACCGGGCCGAGGAAGTGCTCGAGGAACACAAGAACGATCCGGAGCCGGACGATATCTCGGTCTTCCCGATGGGCATCCCCATGATTGCCGGTCCGGGATCGATTGCCACCGCGATGTTCTACATGTCAGAGGCGCAAAGCATCGTGCACCAGGGCGTGGTACTGGCTGCGATCGGGCTGAACCTCCTGATCACCTTGGCGATTTTCCTGGCTGCAGGGCCGATCGTGCGGTTCATGGGCGCCAGCGTCGCCGGTGCGCTGACGCGCATCCTCGGCGTAATCCTCGCTGCGCTCTCGGCACAACTGGTGATCGACGGCATCCGCGGCGCTTTCAATATCGCCTGACGCCTGGCTCAGACGACATGCAGTTCCTTTGGGCGCGGCTTCCTGATGTAGAAGCGCAGCGCCGACAGCATGACCCAGAACAGGACCATCCCAGCCGCCGTCAGGCTCATCACTTCGAGGATCATGTTCCGGGTCCAGCGGATGCCCGCATCAGCGGTTCGAAGCGCATCGGGGCCGCCGAACTTGATCAGCGCGATCGCCCTGTCGCCGCCAGCCTCTGCCAACAAGCGGGCGCGGCGCAGGTCGGTCCCGTCCTGGACTTTCTGTATCAGGGTCAACGCGCCGGTCGGACTGGTCAGCGTTGCGATACGGTCAATCTGGATAAGCTCCTTCTGCAGCGCCGCCGCACCCGACAGGTTGACCGCCTTGAGGAAGGCGTCGTGCACCCGCTCGCCGCGCACATCACTTGTGACGAAATCAGCGAAGGCGTCTTTCAGTCCCGCCTCCAGGGGGTCGGTTGGCACAGCAAGGTCGGCCCGGGCCTCGATGTGCGCGCGGAAACTCTCGGACAGCCGATTCGAGCGGTCAGCCGATTTCACGATTGACGCGGCCCGTGCCACGGCATCGCTTTGAGTGACGTCTTTATCGAGGAGGACGAGGCCGAAACCAGTCAGCTTGACCACCAGATTATCCTGCCGGGCATTGTTCAGCCAGCGCTCAGACAGAGTCGCAAGGTCGTTATAGGAGCCGAGCATCTGGAAGCGCCGGTCCGGATTGGGGCTGGCGCTGAGCCTGTCTGCTGCGCTGGTCATGCCGCTGCCGTCCGTCGTTTCGGCGGGGGCGGCAAGGTCGCCGCCCTCCGGGGCCGGGGCCTGGG
>JBGSVY010000254.1:0-3939 GCA_041752715.1 Hyphomonas sp. | reverse complement strand
GGTCGCTGGCGATGTCCTTGGCGAGCTGGCGCATGGCGCGGTCGGATGCGCCGGTCTGGGCCGCAATGTCGCCGAACGGCGCGTCGGGAACGATAAATCCGGCCTCGACGTCCGACTGGCCGCGGATCGACAGCGCTCCGGATGTGAGGACATATTTGCTCTCGGCGATGACAGCCGAGCGTGAAGCGGCGCCGTCCGGCTGGAAAGCGAGGCGGGTCAGGGTGTTATCGATCTTGACGTCGAGGGTCGCAGGCCCCTCGAGCCCGGGCAGGCCGACGGAGAGTTCCTGCTGCAGCGCGCGGCGCAGGATATACCCGTCGCGGCCGTCGATCGGGGCGACATCGATCAGGCCCGCGCCGGCATAGCGTGCGGCGCCTCCACCATAGACTGGCTGGAAACCGCAGGCCCCGAGGGCGAGCATTGTGAAGGCCGCTGCGAGCTTTTTCATGCCACCACGATATTCACGATGCGGCCCGGAACGACAATCGCTTTCTTCACAGCGCGCCCCTCGAGATGCACGGCAAGCTCGGGCAGGTTGCGGGCGGCGGCCTCGACCTCATCAGCCGGCATGTCGCGCGCCACAGTGATCTCGCCGCGCCGCTTACCATTGACCTGCACGGCCAGCGTGACGGTGTCGTCCTCGACGAGGCTGTCATCTGTCGCGGGCCAGGCGGCACCCGATACAAAACCGGCGCCGCCGATCCGCGCCCAGCAGGTCTCGGCAAGGTGGGGCATGAACGGTGTCAGGCAGCGGGCGAGCATGGCCGCGCCCTCGGCCCGGGCGCCTGTCAGGTCTGCGCCCGCAGCTTCGGCTTTCTTCAGCGCGTTCGTCCATTCATGGATCGTCGCGATGGCGGAATTGAAGCGGAACTCGGTGATCGCCTTGTCTATGGCGCGCACGGCCTTGTGCGAGACGCGGCGCAGGGCGATGGAATCGGCATCCGTTCCGGGTGCGGGGCAGGGGCCCTCGGGCAGGGCGTCGAACAGGGACCAGGTGCGCTGGACGAAACGGGCTGCGCCCTCGACGCCGGCCTGCGTCCATTCGACATCCCGCTCGGGCGGGGAATCCGACAGCACGAACCAGCGGGCGACATCGGCGCCATAGGTCGACACGATCACATCCGGGTCGACCGTGTTGCGCTTCGATTTCGACATCTTCTCGATCGGGCCAACTTCGACATGTTCGCCGGTGGCGATCTCGATCAGGCCATTGCTGCGACGCTCGATTTCGGTGGGCGAAAGCCACCGCCCGTCCGCCGACTTGTAGGTTTCGTGCGTCACCATGCCTTGCGTGAAGAGACCGGCGAACGGCTCGCCCGAGGGCAGGTCGAGCTCGCCCACATCGCGCATCGCCCGCGCGAAGGCACGCGAGTAGAGCAGGTGGAGCACGGCATGTTCGACGCCGCCGACATATTGATCTACCGGCAGCCAGTAGGCGCGCTCGGCCGGGTCGCTGACACTCGCGAAACGGGCATAATACCAGGAACTGTCAACGAAGGTATCGAGCGTGTCGGTCTCGCGCCGGGCGGGCTTGCCGCAGGTGGGACACGGCACGTGTTTCCAGCTCGGGTGATGGTCGAGCGGATTGCCCGGCTTGTCGAAGGTTGCGTCCTCCGGCAGGCGCACGGGCAGATCGCCTGCCGGCACGGGCACGACGCCGCAGGCCTCACAATGAATGACCGGGATCGGGCAGCCCCAGTAGCGCTGGCGCGAGAAGCCCCAGTCGCGCAGGCGGAAGACGGTCTTTGATTCGCCGGCGCCCAGCTGTTCCAGATGCTCGATCGCGGCAGTGATCGCCGCGTCCGTCGTCAGGCCATCGAGAAAGCCGGAATTGTAGATCGTGCCAGCGCCAGTATAGGCCTCGTCCACGATCTCGTGATCGTCGGCGCTGGCGCCGGGCGGCAGCACGACAGGCTTGACCGGCAGGCCGTACTTGCGGGCGAAGTCGAGGTCGCGCTGGTCACCGGCGGGCGAGCCGAAGATGGCGCCGCTGCCATAGGTCGAGAGCACGAAGTTGGCCGACCAGACCGGCAGGACCCAGTCCGGATCAAACGGATGGCGCACCCGCACGCCAAGGTCGACACCGAGTTTCGGTGCCTTCTCGATGGCTTCTTCTGACGTGCCGATTCGCGTCGCCTCGGCAATGAAGGCGGCGACGTCGGGGTCGTGGGCGGCAATCGTCCGGGTCAGCGGATGATCGGGCGCGAGCGCGAGGAAGCTTGCTCCGTAGAGCGTGTCAGGGCGTGTCGTGTAGACCTCGATCGGATCGGTTGCATGGTTTGGACCGCCGTCCTTGCCTATGCGGGCGAGCGCTTCGGGAACCTCCGCAATCTCCCACCAGATCGTTGCGCCCTGGCTTCGCCCGATCCAGTTGGCCTGCATCGTGCGGACCTTTTCAGGCCACCGGTCAAGCTTTTGCACCGCGTCGAGCAGGTCGTCAGCGTACGCCGTGATCTTGAAGAACCATTGCGTTAGGTCGCGCTGCTCGACGAGGGCGCCGGAACGCCAGCCCCGCCCGTCGATCACCTGCTCGTTGGCAAGCACAGTGTTATCGACCGGGTCCCAATTCACTTTCGAGGCTTTGCGGTAGACGAGGCCCTTCTCGAGGAATTTCAGGAACAGCGCCTGCTGCGTGCCATAATATTCCGGGTCGCAGGTCGCAAACTCGCGGCTCCAGTCGAGCGACAGGCCAAGTTGTTTGAATTGGCCCCGCATCGATGCGATGTTGGCATAGGTCCACGTCGCCGGATTGATCCCGCGTTCCATTGCAGCATTCTCGGCGGGCAGTCCGAACGCATCCCAGCCCATCGGATGCAGGACGTTGTATCCCTTCGCCCGCCGGTGCCGAGCCACGACATCGCCCATCGCATAATTGCGCACATGGCCGACATGCAGCTTGCCGGACGGATAGGGAAACATCTCGAGCACGAAGGCTTTTGGCGCATCGCCGGCCTCGGCAGGCGGTTTTGCCTTGAAGAGTCCTGCGGCGTCCCATTCGTCACGCCATTTCTGTTCCGCAGCTTGCGGCTCGTACCGGGTGGCCATCACCGGGTGTCCTCGGATTTTTGTTGGAGGCTGGAAAAGCGCCGAAATTAGCCGATTTGCGAGGATTTAAGAAGCCGCGCGCGTTCGAGAATCTTGTTTTCGACCTGCATGGCGGTTTCCGGATCAACGGCGGCATCGACCCATTGGCCGTCGGTATTGACCTGACGATAGATCGAGACCTTGACGCCGTCGGCGCGCAGGCGCGAGTCGAGGATGAAGACCGTCGCCTTGATCCGTTCGCCGGGCGAGTCCGGGAAGCTCTTCCAGTCATAGACGATCAACCCGCCGAGTGGGTCTGCAGTGGTCACCGGAAGGCTCGCCAGCGTGTCGAGAGACGCCCGCCAGAGGAAGGGGTTGGCCGAACCAAGCGTTTCCTGCGCGACACGGCGTTCGGTGCGTTCGCCAGCATTCGATTGGCAACCCGAAATGAGGAGCATGCCGGCGAGGGCCGCTGTGAAAGAGGCTTTGATCATGAAAGATTTTCCCGCGTACAAGACCTTGTTGACATGCCGTGTGTATAACAAGGGGGAAAGGCTCGCCAGTCCAGATGTGCATGGCGCGGCGCAGCCCCGGAGGGCCTCCATGATCCTGCGTTCTCTGCTTGCCTTGTTCGCTGCGGTCTCACTCGCGACAGCCGCCATGGCGCAGGACGTCTTCGATGACGGGGGAGGGGTCGAGACCCGCCTGTCCGCCGAAGCGGCGCTCGCCGCCGCAACCGACGCCGGCCAGCTCGTCTATGCCCTTCGGTTCGAGGCGGGCGCGAACATCGTGCTCAACTCGGGTGTCGAGGTCGGCGTGGCCGGCATGTTCGGTCTGCAGGAGGACGATCTCGTCCGGCCCGGTTTCTCGGCGGATCTCGGCCCGGACAGCGGCGGCGCAAACCTGCGCGGCGCG
>JBGSVY010000253.1:0-1745 GCA_041752715.1 Hyphomonas sp. | reverse complement strand
GGCTCGACCGATCAATTCGCCTCACTTCATACGATCCCCGCGCCGGTGCGTTCCACCACCATATGGGGCACTCCGTCGCTCGTGCGGAACGCCGAAACGCCCGCCGCCGAAACGGTGATCGTCACCTGCGTGCGCAGGTTCGAGAAGCTCTCGAATTCCACCACGTCCACTGCCTCGTCAAAGCGGATCGTCACCTCGAACGTCGCGCCGCCCGCCACCTCGCGCACGCCCAGCACCCGGCCGGTGAACGCCTGCTTGAGGTAGCGTCCCGCCACCAGGTCGCCGACCTGCAGCGGCACGTCAGGCTCGTTCGACAGGCGCGCCGAGGCGGTGTTCCAGTCGTGGTAGCCAAGCTCGGCGGCGACGCGTTCAAGGGCTTCGGCGTGCGAAATCGGCGTGCCGCCCGCCGCCAGTTCACCGCGCAGTTCGCGGGCCCGGGCTTTCGCCTGGTCCCGGTTCGTCACAGGGCTCTTCATCGGATCTATCCTTCAGTCCGGGCAGTCACGTCACAGCGGGGCTCGCCTTGCCGCGGAACTGCCGGTGAGGACATGTTTCCGAGAAATGTCGCGGCGCCTCCGCGCCGGGGGATCTTCACCTTCAGGCCGAAGCCTTGCGAGCGGCGGGCGTCCCAGAGCCCGCGCGCCGTATATGTCCGCAGGGGAGAAGCGTCAATCCGGGCCCGGTTGATTGTGAACGCGCCGATCGCTCACGGCGCAAGCGCCCGATAAAAAGATGACGCCCGCGTCATTTTTCTGTAAGGGCTAATCTGAGATCATATCGATAGGGGATATCCACCATGAAACTCGGCCTGCAAATCGTCCTCGGCCTCTTCTCGCTCATCCCGCTGGCTTTCGCGGCGATGGGGCTACTCTCCGGCATGGCCGGGGCAGACCCTGCCGCCACCCTCTCGGCCGCCGTGGACAACCAGTACCGCTACATGTCCGGCGTCTACATCCTCGTCACGTTCCTCCTCTGGTACGCCATCCCGAAAATCGAAACGCATTTCCGCCTGATGTGCCTCGTCTGCGCGGCCCTCGTCATTGGCGGCATTGGCCGTCTCCTGTCACAGGGCGCTGTCGGTCCGGGTACGGACGAGCAACAGATCGGCGCCTTCATCGAGCTTGGCTCGCCATTGCTGCTCATCTGGCAGCAGGCGGTGGCGCGCGCCTCACGCCGGGCAGGGATCCCACAGGGCTGACAGGGCGCCTGCCGTCTCGCGGGCAATATCCATATCGCCGCCAAGGCTGACGAAATCGACGGTCGGCGCCGATCGCATGTAGACGCTGAACCGATAGGTGTCCGGCGGCGCCTTGCCGGCTGAGACGCAGGTCGCTGCGCTCGTATCGAAGCTGAGCTCGTTCTGCCCGGGCGCGGCCTCGCGCATCGCTGCCATGCGCGCCTGTGCATCGGCCATCCGTGCGTGATCATCGGGCGACAGGCTGAACCAGTGGACCGTGAAGCCGTCCGCATCGAGCGGCGCTGCGAAACCGCCGTCCGGCATCGCGGCGTTCACCAGGACGAACTTCTCGTCGATCACCAGTCCGTCCGCCGCCGAAACCACCTGAAGGTTCAGCACCGCGCCATCGGCTTTCACCTCGAAGGCCTCCGGCAGGCGCAGGGCCATTTCCAGGCCGCGAAGATCATTCTCGAGCGGATTGACCGAGGCCATGCTGGCTTCCAGCTCAGCGTCGGACGGCCCATCGCCCGCAGGCACGATCGGCGGCGGGGGCGGGCTTTCGGGCGCC
>JBGSVY010000252.1:0-67666 GCA_041752715.1 Hyphomonas sp. | reverse complement strand
GTTGCGGATCGTGCCGTTGGGGCTCTTCCACATCTTCTTGAGGCCGAATTCCTCGACCCGCTGCTCGTCGGGCGTGATCGTCGCACACTTGACCGCGACGCCATATGTCTTCGTGGCATTGGCGGCATCGACGGTAATCTGGTCGTCGGTCTCGTCGCGCTTCTGGATCGAGAGGTCGTAATACTTCAGATCGATGTCGAGATAGGGGTGGATCAGCTTGTCCTTGATGATCTGCCAGATGATCCGGGTCATTTCATCCCCGTCCATCTCAACCACGGGGTTTTTGACCTTGATCTTCGACATGTTCTGGAATCCTTGCGTGAAAACGATATGCCGAGCGCTATAGCAGAGCGCCAGGCCGCGTCAAAACAGGATCAAGTATGCCGGCGCCCCCCCCTCCTGCCATCATTCTCCATACGCCCCAGCTTGGAGAAAACATCGGAGCGACGGCCCGCGCGATGTTGAATTTCGGCCTGACGGACCTGCGCCTCGTTGCCCCCCGTGACGGCTGGCCGAACCCCAGCGCGGATACGATGTCAGCGGGGGCGCTCGATACAGGCGGTGTTGTTGCGACAGTCTACCCCTCATTTGAGGTCGCCATTGCCAATCTCGCATTTGTCATCGCCACCACCGCCCGGCCGCGCGGCATGGAGAAGCAGGTTCTCGGTGCACGCGATGCGATTGCCTTGGCTCAAGGCCGGGCCGCACCGTGGGGCGTCGTTTTCGGCGGCGAGAAATCCGGCCTTCCGAACGAGGCCATCGCGATTTGCGATGCCATCCTCACCTATCCGGTAAATCCGGCCTTCGCGTCCCTCAACCTTGCACAGGCCGCTGGCATCTTCTGCCACGCGTGGGGCGAGGCCGCCGGGCAAATGGGCCGTTTTACGGACAAGTCCGAAGGCGTCGGCGCCCCCGCCTCCCGCGAAGACCTGATCGGCATGTTCGAGCATTTCGAGACCGAACTGACCCGCGCTGGGTATTTCTATCCCCCTGAAAAGACGCCGTTGCTCATCACCAATCTGCGTAACGCGCTCATTCGTGCAGGGTGGACCACGCAGGAAGTGCGCACCTTCCGCGGCGCCATCAAAGCGCTCGCCCATGGTCGCGGCACCGCGCGCGTCAAGCGGGCCGAAGAATGAGCGCGTGATCGCCGCTGGCGCTTCTGCGCGCCTCTTGGAACCAACCTGCTCGCCCGAGACTTTAACAAGCGCGGTGCTCCGAGCCCCCGAAGCCCTTAAGGACCTGACGCCATGCTGGACGGTATCGGAAGCTGGGTCGCGCAGAATGACGCGCTGATCGCTCTCCTCATTCTCGCCGGCATGGTCGCGTCCTTTACCCTCGAGCGCGTGCCGCCAGTCACCACCGCCGTTGTCGCTGCCGCCGCCTGTTTCGCCTTCGGCCTGATCCCGCAGGAAGACGCGCTGCTTGCCTTCTCGAATTCCGCGCCGATCTCGATTGCCGCCCTCTTCATGCTCACCGCCGCCCTGCAGCGCACCGGCGTGCTCGACCAGATGGCGCACATGGTGATCAGCGCCGCCAAGAATGGCAGCTGGCTATCGCTCGGCCTGATGGTCGTGATGGTGCTCGTCAGCTCCGCCTTCATCAACAATACGGCGGTCGTGCTTGTTCTGATCCCGGTCGTCATCGCCCTTAGCGAAACCCTGAAAGTCTCGAAGCGGCGCCTGCTGATCCCCCTGTCTTACCTCTCGATCATGGGCGGCACGCTGACCCTGATCGGCACCTCGACCAATCTCATCGTCGCCGGGGTCGCCACGCGCGCGGGAATGGAGCCGTTCAGCATCTTCGAGATTTCCGGCGTTGGCCTCGCCGTCGTGGCGGCGGGCGTGCCAGTGCTCGTCGTGCTCGGCTATTTCCTGCTCCCGAAGAGCGGGGACACGGACCGGAAAGCGGAAAAGCCGCTATTGTTCCTGACCGACCTGTCCCTGCCGGCAGCTGCTGAAGCCGCTGTGGCGCTGCCTAGGAGTCTCACGCTGATTTCCCAGACCCGTGTTCGCGCCTCTGCCCAACCGGCAGAGGCCGGCAGCGAAGTCAAAGAGGGCACCGAAATGATGGCACCGGGCGAGCGCCTGTCAGCCCGCATGACACTGCCGGAATTGCTGACGATCATCGAGCAGGGCAAGCTCGCCTCCGGCATCGCGCGGCGCATTTCAGCAGACGGCGAAGCTGTGATCCGCGTTCAGGCGATCCTCTCACCCAACGATCCGAACATCGGACGGCGCGCCGATCAGCTCAGCTATCTGTCAGCCCGCCCCCTCCGGCTGCGCGGCATTGCGCGGCACGGCACAACCAGCCGGGCCCGGAACTGGCTTCGACCCGCCTTCGCACGGGCGACCACCTCCTGCTCGAAGGCACAGAGCGTGCCATTGACGCGCTGGCCATGACGTCACCCCTGATCATTACGCGAGACCTGCCTGAGCGCGCCTTCCGGCGGGAAAGCGCTGGATTTGCCATCGCCATCATCGCGCTGGTCATCGCGGCAGCCGCCACCGGTATGGTCTCGCTACCGGTCGCGGCTATCGTCGGCCTCGGAGCAATGCTGGTGCTCGGCTGCCTGACGATGGAGGATGCCTGGAAGGCGCTGGACCCCAGCGTGCTCGGGCTGATTGTCGCCATGCTGATTGTCGGCTCCGCCCTCCAGTCCACCGGCGCGGTGGACCTGATCGTCAATGCGGCGGTGCCCTTTTTCATGCAGCTGTCGCCCTTCTGGGCACTGGTCGCGATCTATGCGCTCACATCGCTGCTGACCGAGATCGTCACCAACGCCGCCGTGGCGGTCGTCGTGACACCCATCGTAATCTCGCTCGCCGCCCTGATCGGCATCGACCCGCGCGCGCTGGTCGTCGCCGTCATGTTCGGGGCGAGCGCCAGCTTCGCTTCACCGGTCGGCTACCAGACGAACACGCTTGTCTACGCCGCCGGCAACTACCGCTTCTCGAACTTCCTCAAGATCGGCGTCCCGATGAACATCATCATCGGTTTCGTGAGCTGTGTCGCGATTTCGTATTTCTACAAATTGTAGGACGGAATTCTGTAAGGGCGGGGTCAATCTGAAACAGAATCGTCCTAGTCGCGCGGCCGCTGTGCTGATCCCTCTGTCCGTTGAACCTGTTTGGCGGTATTCTATCTCAAGTTTGAACAGCGGAGAGATGAACATGAAACCGATGAAGATTGGCAAGTTTGTTGTCGCAGCGGCTGCATTGTCGATCTTTGGTTCGGCGCATGCACAATTTGATCCCGCCGTCTTCGCCAAATGGGGTTCCGAGCCGGTCATCAAGTTCACCTTGGTGCAAACTTACGAGGGCGAACGCGCAGTCACGACCAGCGGCGCCGCGCGCGCCAATGTGAAAGACCGTTACGAGATCGAGTTCCGCTGGAACCAGTTCGAGTCACGCCTGATCGGGGAACCAATATTCAAGAACTACCCGACCGTGACTTCCAAGCTGCGTAACAGCTCCAAGGAATGCCCAACGCCTGTTCTTGCCAGTGACTTTGAACATGCGACTGTGAAGTCAGTGGCACAGGGCGACGGCGCCGTTTTGCTTGTCACGCTGCGTACGGACTATCCTGCGGCGAGAGAGCCGCAAATGTGTTCGGACGCTTCAAGCAAGCAGGTGGCCGCAAGATCGGAAGAACAGCCGGTCATGATTGCACCGCCTGGTATCGCTGTCTTTGGTTTGAAGACTGGGCAAATGCCAGGCATTTCCGTTGAGGGCGACACAGTGACGATCGTTGAGGACGGTTTCACCAACGTCTGGACGATCTCGAAAGGCTGATCGACCGAACACTTTTCAGTGCTTGGTTTCGAGTGCTTTTCCAAGGGAAGAGTCTGGCGGTTTATTTCCCCTTCCAGACCGGCGCACGTTTCTCGATGAAGGCTTTCGGGCCTTCCTTGAAATCTTCCGTGCCAACAATTCCGGCGAACGCGGTGCCCGAGGCTTTCCATAGTTCGTCATCCGTCTTGCTCGTCGCCTCGATGGCCACCGCGCGGCTCGCCGCGACAGCCAGCGGCGCGTTGGCGGTAATGCGAGCCGCCAGTTTCATCGCCTCGTCCATCACCTGTGCCTCCGGCACGACCTTGTTGACCATGCCAAGTTCATAGGCGCGCTGCGAGGAAAGCGGATCGCCCGTCAGGATCACTTCGAGCGCAACGGCCTTGCCAATCACGCGCGGCAAGCGGAACAGGCCGCCGGCGCCAGCAACCAGCGAGCGTTTCACTTCCGGCAGGCCGAAATTGGTATCATCCGCCGCGATGATCATGTCGCAGGACAGCGCCACTTCCGTGCCGCCGGCGAGGGCGGAGCCGGTGATCGCCGCGATCAGCGGCTTGGTGCGCTCGCGCCGGGCGATACCGGCAAAGCCGCCCTTCTTGGTGGAGAGCGCGCCGCCATTTCCGGCGGAGATTTCCTTCAGGTCAGCGCCCGCGCAGAAGGCCTTGCCGACGGCCGTCAGGATGCCGACCCAGACTTCGGGGTCTGATTCCATCTGGTCGAGCGCCGCTTCCATCGTCGCCGCCATCTCGCCATTGATGGCGTTGCGCGCTTCCGGACGGTTCATCGTGATTATCGCGACGTTACCTTTTTTGACATACTCGACGGGCATGGGGCATTCCTCCTCAGGGGTTTCTTGAGGGAGAGCTAAGAGGCCTTCCGCAACGTCGCGCAAGCGCCCCTCTTGCCGGACGCCGGGTCAGGGGTTTCAGATGGCGCCATGAAACTTGATCTTGATCCCGAATACGAAGCCTTTCGTGCAGACGTCGCCGAGACGCTGACGAAGAACCGCCATCTCGCCCCCACGTCCGAGGACAAGGGCTACAAGAATGCAAAGCGCATCGCCTGGCAGAAACTGCTGATCGCGCACGGCCTCGCCGCGCGGACGATCCCCAAGGCCTATGGCGGGTATGGCGGCGAAGCGGACATCCTGAAGGCGCGCATCATCGCCGAGGAGTTTGCGCGCTCGCGTATGCCGGGGCCGATGCAGGGGCAGGGCATCTCGATGCTGGTGCCGACGCTGCTGGAGCTTGGCACCGAGGCGCAGAAGCAGGCCTATATCCGCCCGACCATCGAAGGCGAGATGATCTGGTGCCAGGGCTACTCCGAGCCGGGCGCGGGATCGGACCTCGCGGCGCTGCGCACCTCGGCAGTGGAGGACGGCGATCATTATGTGATCAATGGTTCGAAGATATGGACCTCGACCGCGAAGCAGGCCGACATGATCTTCTGCCTTGTGCGGACGGACCCCGCTGCAAAGAAGCATGAGGGGATCACCTACATCACGTTCCCGATGTCCACGCCGGGGATCGAGGTGCGTCCGCTGGTCGACATGACCGGCACGGCGAACTTCAACGAAGTATTCTTCACGAATGTCCGTGTACCGAAGAGCGGCGTGATCTTCGAACCGAACAAGGGCTGGCAGGTGGCTAACGCGACGCTGACCCATGAGCGCGGCATGCTGGGCGATCCGAACGCCACCAAGGCCCGCTTCCTGGAACTCGTCGCGCTGATGAAAACCGAAACGGTCAACGGCCAGCCCCTCATCGCCAATCCGCTCCTGCGCGACCGGCTGATGAAGCTGCAATCGGAAGTCTATGCCATGCAGGCCAACGGCCTGCGCATCACCACCAGCCGCCTGAAGGACGAGCCGGCGGGCCTCGCCGGCCTGATCGTCAAGCTGAATGGCTGCGACCTCAATCACGAGATCGCCCGCCTTGCCATCGACGCCCTCGGCGAACTCGGAATCCTGTACGAGGACGGCGAACATCTGCGTGCGGACGGAAGCTGGCAATGGCGCTACATGTACGATCTCGGTCTGATCATCGGCGGGGGCACGGCGCAGATCCAGAAGAACATCATTGCGGAACGCGGGCTGAACATGCCGCGCGAACCCAAGCTGGCGAAGGCTTAAGGCAGATGGAATTTGCACTCTCCGAAGACCAGCGGATGCTTCAGGACAGCCTGAAAGGCGTCCTCGCCGGCGCTGCCTCGCTCGATCAGATCCGCAAGATCGCTGCGGGCGATGCAGGCGCCTCCGCCGCGCTGGACACGGCCTTGTCCGAGTTCGGCCTCCCCGCGCTGCTCGTGCCGGAAGATGCAGGCGGTCTCGGCCTGCTGGACGCCTGCCTCGTGCAGGAGGCGCTCGGCTATCACATCGCGCCGTCGGGCTTTCTTGCGAACGCCGTCGCGGCAGCGGCGCTCACCGATTACCCAGACCTGCTGATGCTGATGGCGGCGGGCAAGGCCACATTCGGACTCGCCTTGACAGAGCTCACCGCCCGCCGCGATGGCGCGAGCCTGACCCTTTCGAAGGGAGAGGTGTCAGGCACGTCCCTGCTCGCCGTGAATGCCGAAGGCGCCACCCACTTGCTGGCAGCCGGTGCTGACGGCACGCTGCATGTGGTCGAGGCGTCCGCGAGCCGATGCGTTCCGATGCGGACGATAGACCGTACACGCACCTTCCATGCAGTCACACTTGATCATGCACGCGCTGTTGCTTCGCCGAAAGCAGTCGGCCGCATCCTCGCCGCGGCGCGCCTCCTGGTCGCTGCCGATACGCTCGGCGCGGCGCAAGCGATGCTCGACAAGGCCGTTGCCTATGCCGCCGAGCGCCAGCAGTTTGGCCGCGTCATCGGCTCCTTCCAGGCGGTCAAGCACATGTGCGCCGACATGGCGGCGAAACTTGAGCCGGGCAGGGCGCTCGTCTGGCATGCCGCCCACGCGCTCGACATTGACGATCTCGAGGGGCCCATGCTGGCCAATCTGGCCAAGTCCTACCTTTCGGAAGCCGGCACCTTCATTGCCCGCACCGCGACGGAGGTTCACGGCGGTATGGGTTTCACTGATCTTGTTGGCCTGCATTATTGGTTCAAGCGGATCGGCGTGAACCGGCAACTGTTCGGCTCGCCCGAGCAGGCGCGGGAGACCGCGGCCTCCCTGCAGGGCCTTCTCTGACGCGGCCTGTCAAATCCACAACTTGTGCGCGATAATCTCTTGTTTGGGGCGCCAATTCGTGTCACGAAACTCGAAATGCACGCACAGCGTGTGTTTGGAGGAGAGCCGACATGCCAATCCAATCTGTCCCCTTTACCGAGCTTCACAGCCTGGCAGCGAGTCTCGGCTTCCGGCGCGCGTCTTTCTCCGAGATTCGCGCCGGCATGGAGATCGCCAAACACTTGACCGGTCAACCGATGGCCAGTCCGGAGACAATAACCTGGCTCGACAGCATGACGGGGATGGCGGCCTGGGTCACGGGCGATCCTGTCGAGGGCGTGTTTGTCGCTGTGCCCTTGAGTGAAGCAGGCACGTGCGCTGTGCGTGATGGCAGCTTTTCCCCCGAATGGTCCGCACTGAACCATATCGCGGCGGAGGGCGAGCCCTGTCATGGCGTGTATATCGGGATCATCGCCGGCGCGACAAAGGGCGCTCGAAAGGCTGTGATGACGGCTGCCGGCCTAGTGCGCGCCCAGATTTTTGGGTCTGTGCCCTGTTTCGCGCGCGGCGCAACTGAGGAAGGCAAGCGGGCCATGGCATCGCTTGGTTTCGGGCCGGTCGAGGGCGGGCTGCCTGACCTTTATGTTCAGGAACCGCTTGAGGTCGTGCCAGAAAAACCGGCGCCGCCGCCCGCCGTCCTGCGTCCGTCGATTGGTGAACTGGCGCTTGCCCGGCCGCTTCCCGACGGCGCCCTTGCAACCTTTTCATGCCGACCCGCGCGCACGCTCGAAGATTACCAGCAAGCCATGGCGATCCGCGCAGCTGTCTATCTCGCCGAGCAGGACTGTCCTTATGAGGAGGAGTATGATGGCAATGATTTCTCGGCGACGCACATGGTGCTGTTCAAGGGCGCCCGGCCCATTGGAACGATCCGGCTGCGCTGGTTTGCGGACTTTGCCAAATGCGAGCGCACCTCCGTCTTGCCCGCCTTCCGGGGCACACCTGCACTGAAAGTACTGATGGCTGAAACCTTCGAACTGATCGCCCGCAAGGGCTATCGCCTCGCGCTCGCCCAGATCCAGGCGCGCCTTGTGCCGACATGGAACCGCGTCTTGCGCTGCCGCCGGGTTGAGGGCCGTCAACCTTTCGCCTTCTCTGGTTACGACTATTGCGAAATCGAAATTCCGCTTGCGGCGCATCCAGACGCACTGACCATCCGGGCTGACCCATTCACGGTCATCCGCCCTGAAGGCGCATGGGATGTGCCTGGTGTTCTCGACCGTTCGGCCACGCGGCCAAAAGGCGCCGAGGCAGCGTGAACACCCCCGCACGCCGGTCAGTAGCCAGCACCTTGATTTGGCACGCATCTGAGGCGCATGGCGTCAAAAAGATCGTGTACGGACGAATATAATTTGTCTTGTCGGCGACACAAGCAACGAATCTGAGTTTCCACGCTCCGCTGAACGTGGTAGAGAATAATCCTCTGCTGGGGGGTGGGGAGTGTGCCATGATAAGGCCCGCAATCGGGATTTTGATCTGCTTTTTCCTGTTCGCAGGTGCCGCCTGTAAATTGACGCGCACAGTGTCGGCAGATGACGCGCCAGCTTCGGGCGCGACCGTTTTCGAAGTCTTCGCGCCGAAGAGTGATCTTGATGGCGCCTTCAATGTCCTTTTCGTTCCGGATGCATCCTATGGTGACATGACAGTCGTCGCCAACCGGCAACGGTTCGTGAACGACGCAATCGGGATCATCGAAAACGGCTATTGGCAGAACCGCGCCTATTTCAACGGCCTGTTTCTCTACAACTATTACTACATGACCGCGACGGGCAGCGTTACCGCGCGACCCCTGGATGCCGACGGAAATTTCCAATGTCCCACAGTCACGTGGCCGGCTGCTGTCAATACGGATGGTGCGTTCGCGGATCAGATCATTCTCGTGCACGCCAATGAACTGCGCGATTGCGGCGGCGGCGGACGCGCGACGGCAGAGCCGACGAGTTTCCGTACGATGGTCCACGAAACCGGACATGGCTTGTTTGGCCTGCCCGACGAGTATTGTTGCGATGGCGGATATTTCGCGAAGTCACCCGTAATGTACACGTCGAGCGCAGACTGCACGGGCGATGCGGCCAACGCGGCCTGGCGCAATTGCGGCTCGCACACGTCCTCGCGTAATGGATCGGTCTGGTGGCGGTCGCAGGCAAACATCACCACCAATCTCATCATGTCGAACGCGGGCAATGAAGTTTGGGAATCGGGTCCGGCAGACTGGGCGGTCATGGATCAGGCCTATCGCTCGCTTTCGGGCGCGCCCGTCGTCACGCCGCCAGCCGCATTCGCTCCTGCGCAGTGGAGCTACGTTGTCCCTACACCATAGGCGTTCGAAGTCACAGGGTACCGTGTCATGAAATTGAGGCATCAAACGGCAATTGCAGCGCTCGCCATGTTGGCGGTCGGGCAGAGCTTCGCGCAGGCGGCGCTTCCCGGCGCGCCCGGCGGCCCGCCCGTTGATCTTGAGCGTGGGCAGGGCCCCGGCAAGATCGTCGTTCCCGAAAGGCCGAAGCCCGTCGCCCGGCCCACCGGGAACCAGCAGGTCGCCGTGCTGAGTATCTCCTTGTCGTACGAGCGCGGCGAGGTCACAGCGGCGAAGGTCACATCCAGCAAGCGCATCAGCTCCTTTGCGCCGAAGGTCTTCGCCCGGCAGGGCGGCGATTGGCAGGTCGTGATCAATGGCGAGATCGAGCGCGCCTTCTACGTCAGCAATCCGGGCCTGAGGGAGGCGGAAGCCCATCCCTCGTCGCGTGACCGCTACGAATGGGTCGGTGAAACCAGCGTGATCGACTGGCCGCTTGTCATCCCGCTCTACGCCGACGGCCGGTCCCTCGGCGCCCGCTCGATCACCATCGTCGATGTCGCGACGAAACAGGTTATTCTCGAAACCGCGATCTAGCGAGCGCCAGATCGTAGCAGTGTGGCCGGCACGGGCCGGTTGCAAGCATTCTGCCCGCAGCGCATTGGCGAGACGGCCTGACGCGCCCTTTGCGGCGTTACGCGGCTGGCCCTTGCGGCGCGCTGCACGCGCGCCCACATCGCCGCAAGGCTCGGATCCTGCACATTTGGCGTGGACGGGGCCATCCAAAACGTCTACTTCCCCGCTTTTAACGAGAGTGTCACAATGGCTGGCAAAACGCCCAAACCCCCGCCAAAGCCTGCGAAAGCCAAGGACGCCCCGAAGGCGCCCAGGGAGAAGAAGAAGTCGGTCGGCCCGATCACCTTCCTCCAGCAGGTGCGCGCTGAGGGCAACAAAGTCACGTGGACCACGCGGCAGGAAACCATCCAGGCGACCATTTTCGTGCTGATCATGTCGGTCGTTATCGCCCTCTTTCTTTTCCTTGCCGACACACTCATAAGCATGGCCGTCAAGTTCATTTCGGGCCTTTAATCGTCAAAATGCCCGCCAAAATCGATCTCAAGGAGCGCACCGCCGCTATGGCTGAAGCCAAATGGTATATCGTCCACGCCTATTCCAACTTCGAGAAGAAGGTGGCCTCGTCGATTCGTGAACAGGCCGAGCGCAAGGGCCTCCTGCACCTGATCGAGGAGATCGAGGTGCCGACCGAAGAGGTCGTGGAGGTCGCGCGCGGCAAGAAGAAGACGGTCGAGCGGCGATTTTTCCCCGGCTACGTGCTGGTCAAGGCGCAGCTCACGGATGACGTGTATCACCTCGTCAAGGACACGCCGAAAGTGTCCGGCTTCCTTGGCGCCGAGGGTGGCAAGAAGCCCTTGCCGGTGCGCCAGCGCGAAGTCGACCGTATTCTCGGCAAGGCCGTCGATGTCACCGCGGAGCGTCCGCGTCCGCGAATCACCTTCGAGATCGGTGAGCAGGTGCAGGTCAATGACGGACCGTTCCAGGGCTTCGAAGGCGCTGTCGAGGAAATCGACGAGGCCGCCGGCCGCATCAAGGTGACGGTCTCGATCTTTGGCCGCGGTACCCCGGTCGATCTGGAATTCGACCAGGTCGCAAAGGTCTGACCGTCCAGAACGCGTCTGGACGGTTTCTGGACGGCTGGAGGCTTGAAAGCCGGCACACTGGCCTGTAAGTCCAAGCAGAGTTTGCCGCCTTAGCTCAGTTGGTTAGAGCGCTGGTTTGTGGAACCAGAGGTCCTCCGTTCAAGCCGGAGAGGCGGTACCATTCAGGTTTTGAGCATCGCCATGCCGCCCGATCAATCCCGATCCGGCGGCGCCAGATTTGGCAGCCACAGCATCTCGGTAAATACGCGTGTTGCAAATGGGCCGCGGTAGGTTAAAATTTCCACTCTTACAGGCGGCTTTAGGTGCGAAACCCCTCGCGGTTCGGCCTGAAACCGGCTAACTAACCCTCATGCGGCATGGCCGTATCAATGTATGAATTTTCGGCGAGGGACAATTCCGTCCGACGCCTCCCACAAGGGGAATGACTATGAGAAAAACTTTGATGTGCGCGACAGCCGCAGCCGCCTTCGCGACTGTTGGCTTCTCCGCCCACGCTGAAGGCTGGTACGGCCGCAGCGACCTTCAATACAATTTCGACGGCCGGATCGATCACGACACCCAGACCTCGAACGTCCTCGGTGCACTTTCGGGCGATACAAAAGCCTCGGAAGCCTTTGGTGCTGACGTCGGCCTTGGCTACGGTTTCAGCAACGGCCTGCGTTTTGAAGGCGTGCTCGGCTACAAGTCGGGCGATCTGGATGTAACACGCACAGTGTCGAGCGTTGTTCCAGGCCTGACGGTCAACCCAGCCGGAACGGCTTCTTCGGTCGACCTCTTCCTGAACGGCCTCTATGATTTCAACTCCGAAGGCACCGTGAAGCCTTACATCGGCGTCGGCGTCGGCGGCGTGCGTCTTGACGCGAAGGTCGCCAACCGCGTGCGCGGGACAGGAACGAACCTGAGCGCAGCCAACGGATTCAACGACACGGCGACGGGCCTTGCCTATCAAGGTCTGGCTGGCATCGGTTTCAAGATGACGGACCGCCTGACACTCGACCTTGGCTACAAGTACCTCTCAGCCCAGGATCTTGAGTTCGACGGCAACCACGGCGGACCGGCTTACGACGTCGACTATACGGACCACACAGCGACGCTGGGTCTGCGGTATGCGTTCGGTGTCACGCCGCCACCCCCGCCACCCCCGCCACCACCACCACCACCTCCGCCGCCACCACCGCCACCCCCACCACCACCCCCGCCTCCTCCACCACCTCCTCCGCCAGAAGATCTGGCCCCGGTTGCAGAGCAGTGTTCGGCTCTCAACCAGGAGTTCGTGGTCTACTTCGAGTGGGATCAGTCGGATCTCACAAGCCAGGCAGCAGCGGTGATCGACCAGGCCGTGGCCAACATCAACGCGAGCGCAACCTGTAAGGCGAGCTCGGTGAGCATCGTCGGTCACACGGATACGTCCGGCGCAACCGCTTACAACGACGCGCTGTCGGCTCGCCGTGCAGGTGTTGTTGCTGGTGCGCTCAGCCAACGCGGCATCGCATCTGAGATCATCGCACAAGCTGGTGAGGGCGAATCCAAGCCAGCCAAGGAAACCCGCGATGGCGTGCGTGAGCCGCTCAATCGCCGGTCCGAAGTCCGGATCCTCGTTCAGTAGTTTGACGAACCCGATTTAGAGAACGGCCCGGCTCACACCGGGCCGTTTTTGTTTGCGGCATTCCCGGCGAGGACTTGCCCGGGCGTCTCAGCTATGAAACCAAGGCGCGATGACGGATCTCTCTAGACTTTCAATCGAAGACGAAGCGGCCCGCGAACGTCTGGCCAGCCTCACCGCAACAATGGCGGAACGGGCTCGCGCCTGGTCTGCCCACAACACAGGAAGCTGGAATACGGCCGGCCTGACCCGTTTTGCACCGTTGCTTGCGGACGCATTTTCGGCGCTTCAGGCAGACGTTTCGCTGGAGATGGGAACCGCTTTCGAGATCATCGGCGCTGACGGCAAGGCGGTATCTGCCACGACCGCACCGCTCGTCAGGGTGGTCGCGAGGCCGGCGGCGCCTGTTCAGGTCGTTGTGTCGGGGCATTACGATACCGTGTTCCCT
Source organism: Hyphomonas sp. (assembly GCA_041752715.1). Classification (GTDB taxonomy): domain Bacteria; phylum Pseudomonadota; class Alphaproteobacteria; order Caulobacterales; family Hyphomonadaceae; genus Hyphomonas. Next base: position 54,636 of record JBGSVY010000252.1, on the reverse strand, counting down.
CCCGGAACGTTCGAGACGATCCAGAATATCGGCGACGACCGGATCAATGGTCCCGGCATGGCCGACATGAAGGGTGGGATCTCGGTCATGCTCGAAGCACTGATCGCGTTTGAAGCCAGTCCGCTTCGGGACCAGCTCGGATACCAGATCGTGCTTACGCCGGATGAAGAGATTGGCAATCTCTCGAGCGCGCCAGCGCTGACGGCAGCGGCGCATGCCGGCGCTGTGATCGGCATGACCTACGAACCGGCAATGGATTCCGGGGCCATGTCCGGCGCGCGCAAGGGCTCAGCCGTGTTCGATATCGTTCTGCATGGACGGGCTGCGCATGCCGGCCGAGCGAAAGAGGAGGGACGAAGCGCAATCGAAGCTGCGGCTCAACTCGTGCTCGGCATCGAAGGGCTCAATGGCCAGCGTGAAGGCGTCACGTTCAATGTCGGGGCGATCGAAGGCGGCAGCGCTGTCAACATTGTGCCAGATTTGGCCGTCGTCCGGTTCGGGGCAAGGGCGCCGGACAAAGCAGCCTCCGATTGGGCGACACGTGAAGTTAAAACGCTGTTTGCCCGCGCCGTTTCCCGCGACGGCATCCATGGTCATTTGCATGGCGGATTCTACAGGCCTCCAAAGCCGCGCAATCACGCCCAGCAAGCGCTTTTTGATGCCGTGCACGCCACCGGACGCGCGATCGGGCTTGATCTGGAATTTGTGGATAGTGGCGGGGTGTGCGAAGGAAACAATATCTTTGCGGCAGGCGTGCCGAATGTCGATACGTTGGGCGTTCGGGGCGGACGGATTCATTCGACAGAGGAATTTGTATGTGTCGACAGTTTCGCAGAGCGCGCCCTTCTCTCTGTCCTCCTGTTGAACCGGCTGTCGGACGGCCGGCTTGATGGCAGCCGGATCAAGGCGATGATGGAGCGCTGACATGGCGAGCCCTTACGTGATGCGGCCAGCAAGGCCAGCTGACCTCGATGCGCTGACGGAGCTTGCGGAATTATCGGGACCTGGCTTTACGAGTTTGCCGGTTGACGAGCCGATCCTCCGTGAGCGGTTGGAAAAGTCCGTGTGCGCCTTCGACGCGCGTCAGCCGCGGCTTCAGTACGGCAAGTATCTCCTGATGCTGGAGCATGCGCCGACCGGGAATGTGGTGGGGTGCTCCGCGGTGAAGGCGGGCACCGGCATCGACCAACCCTTCTTCAATTACCGGGTGATCACGCTGGCGCAGGCAAGCCACGCGGCGGGCAATATGCGATTCGACATGGACGCCCTTGTGCTGACGAACGAATATGTCGGGTATACCGAGGTCGGAACCTTGTTCCTTCGCCCGGAACATCGGGGCGGGGGAGCGGGCCGGCTTGCGGCACAATCACGCTACTTGCTGATGGCGGCGGCTCCAGACCGGTTTGGTGATCACGTTCTCGCGGAATTGCGCGGGGTTGTTGACGATTCTGGCGTGTCGCCTTTCTGGGAATGTCTCGGAAGGCATTTCTTCCGAATGGATTTCGCAGAGGCAGACCGCCTGTCGGCGACCACGGATAATCAGTTTATCGTCGACCTGATGCCAAGATATCCGATTTATGTCGATCTGCTGCCGCCGGAGGCACGCGAAGTGATCGGCCGATGCCACGCTGATGGTGTCGGAGCCTACAAGCTCTTGCAGTGGGAAGGTTTCGATTTCGACCGGACCGTCGACATTTTCGATGGCGGTCCGCTTGTCGCGACACAGCGCCGCCACATCAGGACGATCAGTGAGAGCCGGAAAGTCAGGTTGCGCGCCGGTGACGTATATTCAGAACCCGGATCGCGCGAGGGCCTCGTGTCGACGGATCGGCTCGACAATTTCCGGGTCTCGCTTGGCCAGGTTCTCTTGCAGGGTGACGATACTGCGGTGGCGGCACCCGATGTCTTTGAGATGCTGGATATCAAACCCGGCGCAGATGCACGCGTTTGGGTAAGGACGAAATGATGTCACCGGGTATTCTGATCGGCAATGTCTGGCGCGCGGGGCTGGGCGAGGCGTTTAACAAGACCTGTCCGGCGACTGGCGACGTTAGCTGGTCGGGCAGGGCAGCGAATGCTGGCGATGTGGCAGCAGCCGTTTCATCGGCACGCGATGCTTTTACGGACTGGTCGAGGGTGCCTCTGGCAGACCGCGTATCTATCCTTACGCAGTATGCGGAGGAAATTGGCAAGCGTGCCGAGGACATCGCGGTCGCAATCAGCCGGGACATGGGCAAAGCCCTTTGGGACTCGCGGGCCGAAGCCGCGACGATGAAAGCGAAGATTGCGATCTCGATCGCAGCCCAGACTGAGCGGGCTGGCGAGCGCCATGAGATGGCCGCTTTTGGGGCGGCCAGACTCAACCATCGCCCGCATGGGGTGATGGCGGTCTTCGGTCCATTCAATTTTCCCGGGCATTTGCCCAATGGCCACATCGTTCCAGCCCTGCTCGCCGGCAATACGTGTGTCTTCAAACCTTCCGAGCTTGCGCCGAGCGTTGCCGCCATCATGGCTGATGCCTTCGCGGCAGCCGGTTTGCCTGCGGGTTGCGTCAACATTGTTCATGGCGGACATGAGACTGGCGCCGCCCTGTTGCAGGCGGATATCAACGGCCTGTTGTTCACCGGATCTGCTCAGACGGGCATCTTTTTCCACCGGCATTTTGCAGGGCGTCCGGACATCATCCTTGCGCTTGAAATGGGCGGCAACAATCCTCTGATTATCTGGGACCCTGCCGACGTGGACGCGGCGGCTGACATCGCTGCGCAATCGGCCTTCCTGACGACAGGTCAACGCTGTTCATGCGCGCGGCGCCTTATCCTGCCCGCCGGGCCGTTCGGTGATGCGGTGATTGAAGCCGTCAAGGCGCGTGCACAAGGCTTGCGTATTGGCGCGTGGAATGACCCGGACATTTTCATGGGCCCCCTCGTTTCGGCGAAAGCGGGGCACCAGGCAATAAGGTTCCAGGAGGCGCTGATTTCAGCAGGTGGGCGAACGATCCTTGAACTGACTATGCGGGATGAGGCGCTCGGCTTTGTATCGCCGGGGCTCGTTGATGTAACGGACGCATCGGGCGTTGCAGATGAAGAACTCTTCGGCCCCCTGCTTCAGATCGTAAGGGTCCGGGATTTTGACGCGGCGATCGACGCGGCGAATGCAACACGGTTCGGGCTGGCTGGCGGGCTTGTCTGTGACGATGATGCGCGCTGGGAACGTGTGAAAATCGACCTGCGCGCAGGTGTTCTCAATCGCAACCGGCCGACGGCGGGGGCGAGTGGGTCTATGCCGTTCGGTGGGCCTGGGCTTTCGGGCAATTTCCGCCCGGGCGCATATTACGCGGCTGATTACTGTGCCTGGCCGCAGGCAAGCCAGATCGCACCGATCGCAACACGCATGACTGCGCCCGGCTTTCCATCCTGAAGAGATGACGTTCATGAGCGATGCCCTTGAAGTTAATTTTGATGGGCTGATCGGTCCGAGTCACAACTATGGCGGTTTGTCTGATGGCAATCTTGCGAGCACTGCCAATGCAGGTGAGGTTTCCAATCCGCGCCAGGCAGCACACGAGGGCCTCGAAAAGATGCGCCGATTGGTGCGCGCGGGGCTCGTCCAGGGCATTTTTCCGCCCCTGCCGCGACCGAATTTCGATTTGCTTGTTGGGGCGGGCTTTCGAGGTTCCGATCGGGAGATCATCGCCGCTGCGGCAAAGAAAGCCCCGCGATTGTTGAAAGCCGCCTATTCTGCGAGTAGCATGTGGACAGCGAACGCTGCGACCGTTTCTCCGTCTGCGGACACTTTCGATGGGCGCCTTCACTTCACCCCCGCAAACCTGTCAACGATGCTGCATCGAAGCCTTGAGCATCCCGATACGACGTCCACATTGATTTCGGTCTTTGCTGAGGATGCGCGCTTCGCGGTACATGGTGCCCTGCCGATGCACGCTGACTTTGCCGACGAGGGCGCCGCAAATCATGTGCGCTTGTGTGCCGAGCATGGAGCGCCAGGAATTGAATTGTTTGTTTACGGACGTGAATTCGGAGATTCGATAGCGGGCTTTCCGGCGCGTCAGACCCGCGAAGCCGCCGAAGCAATCGCGCGAGGCCATGGACTCAAACCTGAACGAACGGTCTTCGCGCGCCAGTCCGCGCGAGCAATTGCAGCGGGCGCCTTTCACAATGACGTGGTGTGTGTTGGCGCATTGGACACATTGTTCTTCCACGAGCATGCCTTTGAAGACACAGCAAGTCTCCTTTTGGATATCAGTCGTGCAGCTGAGGGTCTCTTCGACTTGAAGTCGATTATCGTCCGCGAAGATGAGGTTCCCCTCGCGGACGCGATCAGGGCTTATCTATTCAACTCGCAACTGCTCGCGTTCCCGGGTGAAGAGCGCCTCGTCCTCGTTGCGCCGCAAGAGACCTATGAGACGGCGTCGACGCGTAACTTTTGCGAAAAGCTGACGCAGGGAAACGGGCCGATAGGACGCGTTATGTTCGTCGATGTGCGCGAGTCCATGCGAAATGGAGGTGGGCCAGCTTGCCTTCGTCTCAGGGTGGCCATGACGATTGAGGAAATCGACGCCTGTCACCAGGGCACATTGCTTGACGAGAGCAAGATTGATGCCTTGCAAGCCGCCATTGCCAAGACCTATCGTGACCGTCTGTGTGCGGCCGATCTGGCAGATCCGGAGTTTGCCGATGAATGCCGTGCGGCGCGCGAAAGTCTTTTGGACATTGTTGATCTGGGGTATCTGAAGTGATCAGGCTCTACGATTATTGGCGCTCGTCTGCAGCTTATCGCGTGCGGATCGCACTCAATCTCAAGGGTGTGTCCTTTGAAAGCATTCCGATCAATATTGCGCCGGGTGCAGACGAGCAGTTTTCGGACGCCTACAGGCGGGTGAATCCCCAGATGCGGGTACCGTCGATTGACGTCGATGGCAGAATCGCAGGCCAGTCGATGGCGATCCTTGAGTGGATTGACGAGACATTTCCAGCGCCGCAGCTTTTGCCAAGTGATCCGTGGAAGCGTCTGAAGGTCCGCGAATTCATGGACATCATCGCCTGCGATATTCATCCCCTCAACAATCTGAGCCCGCTCGCGGTTTTGCGAAATCGGTTTGGTGCAGATCCAGCGGCGGTGACGTCCTGGTACCATGACTGGATCTTGCGGGGGTTTGAGGTTCTTGAGCGCCTCGTCTCGGAGACGGGCCCATTCGCTTTTGGTGCAAGCCCGACGCTTGCGGACGTCGTGCTGGTGCCTCAGATGGCGAATGCGCGGCGATTTGAGACAGATTTGACGGGTTTCCCGCGTCTCGTCGACGTCGATGCGACCTGTCGTTCAATTGATGCATTTCTAAGAGCCGCTCCGGACGCCCAGCAAAAAGGCTGAGGTTCAGGGCGGGGCGGGCTCCCGGTCCGCGTCGGCATCGGGGTCTGTCTCGCCGGGACGACGTATTTCAACAATCTCGACTTCTTCGAGTTCGCCGAGTGGTTCGGCGAGTTGGACGGCGTTTGTTTCCAGCCAGTCAAGGAAGCCGTCCGTTACAATTCCGCCGATAGGTGGTGCATCGGCGATGACACGGCGTCCGCTCTTGCGCTTTGTGAGCACACTTGCGACGCACCCGGGGGGGATTTCCGATCGATCGGGGCAGTACGCGGCTGGGTCTGTCCCATCGGCGAATACTTCGAACTGCTTGTTTGGATCGGCAGTCGGGGAGAGCCGGATAATGCCGCCAAACCGTTCACGGAGCATTGTGTCGGCATTGAGTGTTTCCACAAGTGCTTCAGGCAAGGCCCGATCAGTTGCGAATATAAAGGCGCGACCGCGATTGTCGCTGGCGAGATACGCTTCGAAGGCCCTTGCGATGTCAGCGCTAAACGCGTCTTTTGAATAGAAGGGCGCATAAACCGGCCCGATCGTTGAAAGCCCCTGGCCCAGACTAGTGGCGGCGTCGATTGCCTCGCCCTCCTGCGCGGCCATTGATTTGAGGGGTGCAGGCACGCGCGCTGCGGCGTCCAGAACAAGAAGGACGTCGATTGCCCAGCCGCCTTCCCACACGGCCGCGGGCTGGGCGATGGGGCGGGTTGCCCAGGCTTCGGATGTTGCATAGTCCAGCTCTGGCAGGGGCGCTGCTGGTGCTTCAGGGGAACTGCGGGAAAGCCAAAGCCACACAGCTGCGCTCATCGCGAGAACCAAGATCGAGAATCCGAGTGCGATAAGCCGATTCATGGTTCATTCGTGTGGTTTCGACAGACCCGAATAGCCTGGCTGATCAATAGACAACTGCGCAATTGTGGTCGATTTTAGATGCGACAGCACACCCGGCGTCGCAAGCGAGACGTCACCTGAACGAATGGCTGAGCAAAGCTGCGCGTTGAGGTGTGTCGCGCTCGCCGTTGATCGGTCACCGAGCAGGTCCTGTAACCGCGCGATCTCCTCAGCTTCGCTCACCGGACGTTGATCGAGTTCCCGTATCACCGTGGCCAGCGCGTTCGAAGCGACGCGTGCGTGGAAGGCGGAATGCCCCGTCAATTGTGGGATTGCGGTGTCGTCTATGAAGGCTTTCACGGCGGCGACGAGTTCACGGGCAGAGGGTGCATCATGCATGTCCGGATTTGCCCTCTAGCAAGTTGATGAGGTCGATCTCGGTCTCCGATACCCGCCGGCCGATTGCTGCCCGCTCAACGCTCGGGTCGGCGTTGGTCTTGAAGGAACTGTACATGATCATGCACATGACTCCCCATTTGAGGCTCCCGAGAATTTCCCACCAATCGATGTCCTGCGTCTTGACCGTGGCGCCCCCTGCAGCGGCGTAGGCGCCGAGGAGGTCTTCTAGATATCCGAACCCGCCGACCCTTCGTTCGCTCTGTCCGAATCGCCATGAATTGACGCAAAGCCAGGCAAGATCTTCTCGAGGATCACCCAAATGCGCGAGTTCCCAGTCAAGCACCGAATTGAGCCCATCGGGCCCGACAATGAGATTCCCGAGGCGGAAGTCTCCATGGACGAGAACCGCTGGCAGCGGTTCTGGCGCGTTGTCCTTCAACCACCGGAACGCAAGCTCGAAGACGGGCCGGGGCAGATCGAAACCACGAAAGATCGTCTCGTATTTTTCGATCTGGTCTCGTCCTCGGCTGACAGGCAAGGCGGGTAAGGTATCTACAGGCATCGCGTGAATGCCGGCCAGCGCCTTTCCGCATTGGGCTGCCAATGCTGGCCGGGCGGTCTCAAAAACCTGATCCCGCAAAATCTTGCGGGCAATTGTTTCACCCTCGACGCGTTCCATAATGAAGGCCTCGCCGAGGGCACTGCCAGCTGGCGAGACATGAACCACGCGCGGAACGGGAACACCTGCGGCGCCTGCTGCGCCTAACAGTCTGGCCTCCGTCGCAAGCCCGATCGCTTCCGAATTTCGGGCCGCTGAACCGCCCCCCGGCGCCCGGCGGAGAATCAATTTGTCGACACTCCCCGCGCGGATTAAATCGAATGCCCACGTCTCCTGGCTTGCCCCGCCGGACAGCCGCTTCAAGCTGCTCACGCCCGCGTCGGCGCCGAAACACGATTGTGCCCACGCGACGAGCGCCTTTTCGATCTGGTCACTGCTTCCCATCTCCGCCACAATTGCGCGGAAAAAGAAGCGCGCCAAGCAGTAACGCTGAGGAAGGCTTGAAGCCGGGGAACCAATATGACTCAGAAAGACAGACCTGATTTCGGAATTGCCGAGGTGGTCCCGCCGCCGAAGCAGAGCGTGATGGCCTGGTTGAGATCTCGCTTTGTCGCCGGAATGTTTCTTGCGCTTCCCGTTGTTGTAACCTTCCTTCTCCTGCGATGGCTTATCGACGAGATCGACAAGCGTGTTGTGCCTCTGCTGCCGCCCGCGCTGCGGCCAGAGACGTACATAGATTATGCGGTGCCGGGATTGGGACTGATCGTCCTGGTCATATTCCTCACCCTTCTGGGGGCCGTCACGACGAACTTTCTCGGGCGGTATTTCGTAGCGCTCAGCGACCGAATTCTCCTCCGTGTTCCCTTCGTGCGGTCGATCTATTCAATCTTGAAACAAGTGGTCGATGTCTTCGCCAACAATGATAGTCGAGATCAGTTCAAAGAAGTCGTGATGGTGCAATATCCCATGGCGGGCAGTTGGGCGATCGGGTTCGTTTCGGGCAGCGCGAAGGGAGAGATGCGGGCACGGATCGGTGATGACATCATTGGCGTTTTCGTTCCCACGACTCCGAACCCGACGTCGGGTTTCCTGCTCTATTGCAAAGAGAGCGACGTTATCCGCATGGACATGACAGTCGAGGAGGGCGCCAAGGTCATTTTTTCGGCTGGCCTCGTCATACCCGATTGGCCTGCCGCACTACCGCCGTCGAAGGGTGAGCCCGTCGCCGCGAAATAGATCAGCTTTGCGCCTCTGCGGTTGCCGGCAGTCTTGGCGTCAAGAGCTCGCGGGCGAGCCGGATGGCCTGGGCCCGCTCACCCACGAGCATGGGATCGGCGGCGATGACAAAGCCAATGTCCCGGCGTGCAATATCCAGCAGACCGGCATGCCGGGGCAGGTCAACGATCCGGTAACCGGCTTCTCCGGCTTGCCGGACTCCCAGAACGTCGCCCGAGCCCCGCAGCTGGAAATCCGCCTCGGCGATTTCAAAGCCGTTCTCGGTGTGACGCAGTTTATCGAGACGCGCACGCGCGGCATCGCCGAGTGGGGGCCGGTAAACGAGCAGGCAGAAAGATGGCCGCGCGCCGCGCCCGACTCGTCCCCGCAATTGATGCACCTGGGCTAGGCCGAAGCCCTCGGCGCGCTCGATGACCATGATCGTCGCGTCGGGGACATCGACACCCACCTCGATGACCGTGGTTGCGACGAGTATCTGTGATTTGCCCGTCCGGAAGGCTTCCAGCGCGGCGTCCTTTTCGGCTGGTCTGAGCCTGCCGTGCACGAGGCCGATGGGCACGCGCAGGATCTTGGTTAGCGAGGCTTGGCGCTGGACGGCGGAGGCGTCGTCATCGTCTGCATCTACACGCGGACAAACCCAGAAGGCGCGCTCGCCCCGTTTGATCGCCCGGCCGACGGCGTCGATGACCTCGTCCAGCCGCGTATCAGGAAGCGCGCGTGTTTCAACAGGTCGGCGACCCGCCGGTTTCTCGTCGAGGATCGACACGTCAAGGTCGCCATGAACAGCTTGCGCGAGCGTCCTCGGTATCGGCGTGGCGCTCATGACCAGAATGTGTGGGCTGCCGGCCTTTCCAGCGAGACGCATCCGGTCTGACACACCAAATCGGTGCTGCTCGTCGACGATGATGAGGCCGAGTTGGCGAAAGTTGACGGCTTCCTGAAAAAGCGCGTGGGTGCCAGCAATTATCTGGATATCCCCGCTGGCGAGGCCCATCAGGATCGCCTCGCGCGCGGCGCCCTTGTCGCGCCCGGACAATGCTGCAACATGGTACCCGAGCGGTGAGAAGAGCCGGTCGAGCGCTTCGAATTGCTGACGCGCAAGCACTTCGGTAGGTGCCATGAAGGCGGACTGGTATCCGCTGGCGGCGGCCTGCACAGCAGCCATGGCGGCAACAAGGGTCTTTCCCGCCCCGACATCACCTTGCAGAAGGCGGCGCATGGGGTGACCCTTCGCCAGGTCGGACGAAATGTCCTCAAAGGCGCGGAGCTGAGCGCCCGTGGGCCTGTAGGGAAGGGCTGCGGTCAGGCGCGACTGGGCGTTCGCGTCGTAGCGGATTTCTGGCGCGCGTCGAGCAGCGCGGGCCTTTCGAGCGAGCGCAAAGGCCGATTCGCGCGCCAGCGCTTCGTCATAAGCAAGGCGTTCGCGCGCGCGCGCAAAAGCGTCCTCGTCATAGGAGAGTGGATTGTGCAGGGCAGAGAAGGCCGCCTTGAACGCCGGCCAGTTCGATTGGCGAACCAGCGCCGCATCGCACCATTCAGGCAAATCATTGGCGATCAGACCGACGGCTTGTGCGGCGAGCGCATGAATGCGGCGGTTCGTCAGGCCTGCGCTTAACGAATAGACCGGCTCGACAGCGGGAGGCCCGTCTCCTTTGGCGGGATCGGTAACAAAATCCGGGTGGGTGATTTGCCGTTCGCCGCGAAAATCCTCGATCTTGCCCGACACGATTCGCGTGGCGCCGATCGGAAACTGGCTTTTCATCCAACGCGGATCCGCGCGGAAGTAGGCCAGTGTGAGAAAGCCAGTGCCGTCAAACAGCTGAACGCGGTATGGCGATTTGTCAGAGTAGGGGATGTGATGGGCGTGGACCTCGCCCCGGAGCGTTGCGATCTCGCCGGGCAGTGCCGCCTCGAAAGTGCTCCGAACGCGCCGGTCGATCCAACGTTCGGGCAAATGAAGCAGCAGATCCCAAACCGTATCTCCGCCGGTGAGCCGTGCGATTTGAGGCGCAAGTTTGGGGCCCACGCCGGTCAACGTTTCGACGTTCGCAAACAGGGGAAAAAGGCGTTCGTCGCGCATCTGATGTGTCTAATCGCCGCCGGACGGCGGGGCAATCTGCCCCGGCCTGTCGCCTATGCAAGGCGGACGTGAGCACTATAATGGACGTATGATCGAGACACGCCGCAAGAAATTGAGATTCCGGGCCTGGCGCCGGGGTTTCCGGGAGATGGATCTGCTTATGGGCAGTTTCGCAGATTTGCACATCGACGCATTTGGCGAAACCGATCTCGACGCTTTCGAGCGTCTGCTCGCCACGCCGGATTGGGAAGTCTATGCGTGGCTTATAGGACAGAAGACCGTGCCAGAAAATCATCGCGGCAAGGTGCTGGACCAGCTGATTGCATTCCGCTACGCCGCTCAGCCCGGCTGACCTTGCCTCGCCGGAATTTGCCGGGAGCTTCATGACCGCTCGTGACCTTATCAAAGCCGTGTCGGGCCCTGCACTGTTTGCGGGTGCACCGTTTGGTAGCGATCTGATCGCCTTCTGCGAAGGGTTGATCGCGCGCGGCGGGATCGGTGTTTATGTGGCCCGCGACGATCGGCTCGCCGCAACCGCGCGGCGGATGGCGTTGTTTGCGGCGCCTCGATTGGAACAGGTTGACCTGCCGGGATGGGATGTTCTTCCCTATGATCGTATCAGCCCGACCCCGGCGGTCGCTGCGCGGCGTTGTGCAGGTCTCGCGCGGCTTTCCCAGTACGCACCCGAGCAAGGCCCCTTGCTCGTTGTCACGACGGCGAGTTCGCTGGTGCAGAAGCTGCCACCGGTCGAAACTCTTCGCCGGGCATCATATGCCATTCGGGTCGGCGAATCGATCAAACCACAAGACCTGACCGGGTATCTCGCGGTCAATGGCTACATCCGGGCCGGAACGGTGCGCGAGCAAGGCGAGTATGCGATGCGCGGGGGTATCATAGACATCTTCCCGCCGACCGCCCCAGAGCCTTTCCGCCTCGACTTTTTTGGCGACACGCTGGAAACGCTTCGCACGTTTGACACCGAGACGCAGCGCTCGACGGGCGTCGCCCAATCGGTCACGTTCGCGCCGGTCAGCGAGATCTTGTTTGATGATGGCATCCTGAGCGCGTTTCGCGAACGCTACCTATCGACGTTTGGCCCTCCCTCGGGGGATCCGATGTACGAAGCGGCGCGTGCCTCGATCCGCCGGCAGGGCGTTGAAGCCTGGTTGCCGCTATTCCATGATCGGCTTTTGACCCTGTTTGAGTTTGCCGGTGAGGGGGCAATCTTCGCCCTCGGTCATCTCGCAAGTGAAGCGGCGCAGGAGCGGTTGACGCAAGCTGCAGACTATTTCAGGGCGCGGCTTGAGGCTGGCGGCGGCGATGCCCGGCACGCAAAGGTGCTGCCGCCGGATCGGCTTTATCTCACTGCTGCAGAACTGGACGCAAATCTTGCGAGCCACCCGGTTGTGCGGTTCAGTCCTGATGAGCCTGCACCCAAACACTATGATATGGGGGCTCGCCGTGGCCGTGATTTTGCGCCCGAACGGCTCCGAAGTGAAACAAATATCTTTGAGTCTGTGATTGCACACGCCCGTGCGCTTTATGCGTCTGGCAAGCCCGTCGCGCTCGCTGCGTGGTCGCCGGGCTCGGCAGATCGTTTGATCAATGTCCTATCCGATCACGGCATGACCGGTCTTGCTCAGGTTCACACGCTTGAAGCTGCGATGAAAACCGATTTCACGGTCGTGGAAGTACCGCTTGAGGCCGGGTTCACGATGCCCGGCTTTGCGATGATTTCCGAAGCCGACATCCTTGGCGATCGGCTTGCGGCGCCCCGGCGGAAAAAGAAAACAGCGAACTTTATCACGGATGCGACCGCACTCGCACCAGGTGATCTGGTCGTCCACGTCGATCACGGCGTGGGGCGCTATGCCGGCCTGAAGACGCTTGAACTGACAGGCGCGCCACACGATTGCCTGCAGCTCGAATACGCGGGCGGCGACATGATCTTCCTGCCGGTCGAGAATATCGATTTGATTAGCCGGTATGGGTCGGAGGAAGCAGAAAGCCAGCTTGACAGGCTGGGGGGCGCTGGTTGGCAGACCCGGAAAGCACGGGCAAAAAAGCGCATTCTCGAGATGGCGGCCGAACTTATGGCCATCGCCGCTGCCCGGGCGTTGAAGCGGGCCGAGGCGGTGATAGCGGGGCAGGGGTTATACGAAGAGTTTTCAGCGCGGTTTCCTTACGAGGAGACGGAAGACCAGCTCAATGCCATCGAGGACGTGCTGGGCGATTTGGGGTCAGGCAAGCCGATGGATCGCCTCGTCTGCGGCGATGTGGGCTTTGGAAAAACCGAGGTGGCATTGCGCGCGGCGTTTGTGACCGCGATGAGCGGCAAACAGGTTGCGCTGATCGCGCCGACGACACTCCTCGCACGCCAGCACTTCAAGACGTTCGAGGCACGGTTCGCCGGATGGCCCCTGGTGGTCAGGCACCTCTCCCGGCTTGTCGGACAACGTGAAGCCGCGGAAGCACGTGAAGGACTGGCAAATGGCAGCGTCGATGTGATTGTCGGGACGCACGCGCTGCTTGCGGGTGGTATCGATTTCAAGCGATTGGGCCTTTTGATCGTTGACGAGGAGCAACGCTTTGGCGTCAAGCACAAGGAGCGGCTCAAAGAGCTGAAATCCGATGTTCATGTTCTGACGCTGTCTGCAACGCCCATTCCCCGCACATTGCAGATGGCGCTTACCGGCATTCGCGATTTGTCGATCATCGCGACGCCGCCTGTCGATCGGCTGGCAGTGCGCACCTACATCACCGAGGAGGATACAGTCACCCTTCGCGAAGCTCTGCTCCGGGAGAAGTATCGCGGCGGACAAGCCTTCTTCGTTGCGCCCCGCATTCAGGATCTCGAGAAGCTGGAGACGTTCCTTTCGACCAAGGTGCCCGAAGTTTCATACATCGTTGCTCACGGGCAGATGGCGGCGGGCGAACTTGAAGACATCATGACGGCGTTTTATGAGGGCAAGTATGACGTGCTGCTCTCGACGACGATCGTGGAAAGTGGACTGGATATTCCACGCGCGAATACGCTGATCATCCACCGCGCGGATATGTTCGGACTGGCGCAACTCTACCAATTGCGCGGCCGTGTCGGGCGGTCAAAACTGCGCGCATACGCTTATTTGACCACACCGAGAGACAAAGTCGTCACTGAATCAGCGGAGAAGCGACTGAAGGTACTTCAATCGCTTGATTCTCTTGGCGCGGGCTTCCAGCTCGCGAGCCACGACCTCGACATGCGCGGGTCTGGAAATCTGCTAGGAGACGCGCAATCGGGTCATGTCAAAGAAGTGGGTGTTGAGCTTTACCAGTCGATGCTCGAGGACGCTGTCAGGGCCCTGAACGCGGGCGCGCGAGATGCCGCCGACGTGGCAGATGATTGGTCCCCGCAGATCAATCTCGGCGTTGCCGTCCTTATCCCGGAGACTTACGTCGACGATCTCAATATCCGTTTATCGCTCTACCGCCGTCTCTCGGAAATCCGGACCGCGGCGGAACGCGAAGCCTTCGCTGCCGAGCTGATTGACCGGTTCGGACCGATGCCCGACGCGACCCAGCAGTTGCTCGAAGTCACTGCGATCAAGGTTTTGTGCAAAGCGCTGGGTGTCTCCAAGCTCGATGCCGGAGAAAAGGGAGCTGTGTTTGCCTTCAGGCCCGACACAGTGCTGGATCCGGCACGCCTCATGGAGCTTGTCCGTACACGGCCAAGCGCGTTACGCCTGCGGCCGGATTCGAAACTGGTGCACTCAGGCCTGGCGGCAGGTCCGGAAAAGCGCCTCGGCCTGGTCCGCAACTTCCTCAAGGAACTGGAAGTCTTGTCAGGCGTTGTCGTTGCTTAAGCCGCTTTGATGCAGCGCATGTAGGGGCCCGCAAGGCAAGCTCCGAGAAACGTCTGTGGTGTGTGGTAGGCGCGCTTCTCGACGATCCGCCAGAGTAGCTTAACGTCTGCCAGTCCCTTAGTCCGGGCAGCAGCATCGACGATCCGCTCACTGAGATACGCTCCGCCGCGATAAGGTGTAGATGGCAAGGAAACCGCAAATTGGCCCGGCGACAGAATCGCCGGACAGTCGGTTTCGCGAAGCAACGGTCTCATGGTGTTCACGAACAGTCGCTGTGTGTCGCGAAGTGTAGCTGAAGGGCCGTCAAGCCTGAGCGTCAAAAGCGATAGTGTTTCTGCCCGGGCCGCCGCAACAGCCATCTGGTTTGACAGGTGAGTCTCGAAGAATCGACGTGAGAAAAGCCCCGTCGTCAGGTCACAGATCACAGAGTTTAGAGCGGGTTGAGGGATGAAGGGGGCCTGGGCGAGTGACCGTCGCGCGAGCCTCTCTATCGTCGTTGCGATCTGGCTCGTGCGGCCGTCGCAAGAAACGACCTCAGTTGAGAGCCCGATTAAAGCATTCTGACGCTCGGTGTGGCGCATGTCGCTCGGCACGAGCGCGAAGATTGGAAGCGCGCCAAGTCCATTGTCCGAAATGATCCAGTCGGCAAAGCCGCCGGCGCCTCGGTCGCACGCTTCAATGTCGACAAGTGCGCCAGAAAAGCGCCGCTCACTGATATATTCCCGTGCGGTGTGGCGGCTCAAGGCAGGAATGACGGGTATGCCCCTTTTCGATAGCGCCCCTTTTAGGGCGAGGAACAAAGCTGACCCGTCACCAATATAGAGAAGGTCCGGTTCAGCATCGAGATTGGGAGGGGGCAATTTCGCGCCAAGACCGCTGGCTGTCTCGCGCCGGATCGCGGCTTCGCTAAGTCGCGATCCGCGGCGGGAAATTGCGGCAAGCCGGCTGCGCAGGAGGGTCAGATCACGATCGCGCCTCAAGACGAGTGTATCGTCGCTGAAAGTCCCTTCTCCCTCAAGATCGAGCATGACAATCTGACGTTGCGTTTCGATCATCGCGGCCCGGGCGCAACGCAGAAGGGTTTCACGAGATACGCTCGAGACATCAATCAAAAGCGTATCAGCAACGTTGAAGTCGAGCGGTTCAGAGGCCGCATAAGGCCGCAGGCCACTCGATCGCAAGCGGGACATAATCATCTCGAGTCGCGGGCTCGCCGCAGCAACTTCGATAGGCGGGTCGAGGAAACGCAAGTCTGACATATACGCAACTATTCAGCTAAAGGGGCGACGCGGCGGCACCCCTTCCTTTTGAGGCGCCTATACTTAAAGTTCCGCTAACCGCCAGACGCGGCGCAGATAAAGGGAGGACTGCCATGAGCAAGGGGCCGCTTTCGGGCGTCAGGATCGTCGAGTTCGCCGGGATCGGACCGGGACCTTTTTGCGGCATGCTACTGGCGGATCTTGGCGCCGATGTCGTGCGAATCGACCGACCGGGCGATGGCCGGCCAGGCCGGGCCGCCGATGTCATGAGCCGGAGCAAGCGATCGGTCGGGCTGAACCTCAAGGAGCCCGGCGATGTTTTGATTGCCCTGAAATTGCTGGATAAAGCGGATGCCCTCATCGAGGGCTTCCGGCCCGGCGTGATGGAACGCAACGGCCTTGGCCCGGATATCGTGCTGACGCGGAACCCGAAACTTGTCTACGGTCGAATGACCGGATGGGGGCAAACAGGTGCGCTGTCGCAAGCCGCAGGACATGACCTCAACTACATCGCGATCACGGGCGCTCTTCACGCGATGGGCGACGGCGATGGCCGCCCAAGGCCTCCGCTGAACCTCATCGGCGACTATGGCGGCGGTGCCCTTTACCTGGCGATGGGGCTGCTTGCAGGCATCCTGAGCGTGAAGGCTGGCGGCAAAGGGCAGGTTGTCGATGTCGCAATGTCGGATGGTGCGGCCTCGCTCGCCACCATGTTCTACGGCATGAAGGCGATGGGCGTCTGGACCGACGAGCGCGAAGCGAACCTTCTCGATGGCGGCGCGCACTTCTACGACACCTATGAATGCAAGGACGGAAAATGGGTCGCGATCGGATCCATTGAGCCGCAATTCTACGCCCTGCTGCGTGAGAAAGCCGGGCTGACGAGCGCCGAATGGGACGCGCAAATGGACAGGTCGAAATGGCCGGAGCTGAAGGCGAAGCTGATGGCCATCTTCAGCACCAAAACGCGTGACGAATGGTGCGCCGTCATGGAAGGAACAGATATCTGCTTTGCGCCGGTTCTGTCGTTGAGCGAGGCGCCGTACTACAGGCATAACACTGATCGCGAGACATTCGTTGAGGTCGAAGGCGTCATGCAACCGGCGCCTGCACCGCGCTTTTCGGAAACGCCAGGGGCCATCCAGAGGCGGCCTGCCGGCATTGGCGAACATTCCGCTGACGTGCTGAAGGATTGGGGCATCCAGACCGCATGAGCGCATTACCCGGCACCACGGGGCGGCGGCGCGTGTACCTGATGCGGCACGGGTTTGTCGACTACACGTCTCAGGCGGTGAGGGCGGCGCGGGATCCGTCGATTGCCAGCCTCACCTCACAAGGGCGCGCCGAAGCCCGAGCGGCTGGGGCAGCGTTGTCGGAAGTGCATTTCGATCTCGCGATCTGTTCGGGATTGACCCGGACGCGGCAGACTGCAGAAATCGTGCTGGCTGAACACCCCAACGCGCCAATCCTGGAAGAGGAGCCGCGCTTCGGCGAATTGCGCTCCGGGCAATACATGGATTTCAAGTCCGCCGAGCATCTCGCGGCTGTGATGACATTTACATTCGAGCAGGCAGGCCATCCAGAGGCGAGCTTTCTGCCAGGAGGGGAGAAGTTTTCAGACGCCTTGATTCGCATCCGAGAAGGCCTCGGCGACCTCCTCGTTCGGCCGGGCTGGGCAACCGCGCTGGTGGTCGCCCATGAAGTGGTCAACCGTATGTTGCTCGCTGATATTATCGGCGCACCGCTCGGTGCCAGTGCAGGATTTGAGCAGGACACCGGATGCATCAACATCATCGATTTTGATATGGTGCCCGGCGAGAACGGCGAGCGCACGCGCCTTGAGCGGGGACTGATCAAGGCGGTAAACCTCACGCCGGCGAACTACCTCAAAAACGGTATGAACCTGCGTAGCCTGGAGGCCATATTCACAAGGCCTGCGGACTGACGCTGTCCACCCAACCTGAGACGCGCGTCGTCAATCCTGAACGCAACACAACGGCTACCGGTGCCATTGTTCAGACTCATTCCGTTATTAACCAAACCTGTCGGCCCGGAGCTTATCAGGTTCCTTACCAGGGCGAAGGGCCGGCGTCCTTCTTGCAGACCTTGGCCAGCCTTCGGGCTGGCCATTTTGCTTCAGGCCGCGCGGTCCTTCGATTTTCGTGCAGCCGCCGCTTGCCATGTCCCCCCGGTTCCGTTAACAGGCTCGCTTTCCCGAAGGGCGACAGCCCCTGCGGTCAAACCAGATTCCGGATCCAAGTCATGGCAGTCCCCAAGAGCAAGAAATCGAAGTCGCGCACCCGCATGCGCCGCAGCCACGACAGGCTCGAGATGAATACCTTCATTGAGGACAAGGATTCGGGCGAGCTTCGCCGTCCACATCACATCGACCTCAAGACTGGCGTCTATCGCGGCCGGCAAGTTCTAGAGCCGCGCGAGGATATCTAGTCCGCCCATCAGTTGCGCTGGAACGCGCAGCGTCTTATGGCTTCCACCGCCTCCTGCCCCGGCAGGGGGCGTTTTCACATGTCCAGTCAGTGCCGGCACAGGGGGCCCATCCACATGAGCGAGATTATCGATATTCACGCCCGCGAGATTCTCGACAGCCGGGGCAACCCGACGATCGAGGTTGATGTCACACTGGATGACGGCTCAGTTGGACGGGCAGCGGTGCCTTCTGGCGCATCGACAGGCGCGTATGAGGCGCACGAGCAACGCGACGGCGACAAGATGCGATATGGTGGCAAGGGCGTGCTGAAAGCGGTTGAGGCAGTCAACGGCGAAATCTGCAACGAGCTTTCGGGGCTCGAAGCGACCGAGCAACGCATGATCGACATGTTGATGATCGACCTCGACGGAACAGAGAATAAATCGCGCCTTGGGGCCAATGCGATTCTCGGTGTGTCACTTGCAGTGGCGAAGGCTGCAGCAGACGCCTGCGCGATGCCGCTGTATCGCTATATCGGCGGGCCGAATGCGCGCGTGCTGCCGACGCCAATGATGAATATCATCAATGGCGGCGCGCACGCCGACAATCCGATCGATATCCAGGAGTTCATGGTGATGCCCGTGAGCGCCGACAGCATCGCCGATGCGGTGCGGATGGGCGCCGAGGTTTTCCATGCCTTGAAGAAGACGCTGCACGATGCCGGGCACAACACCAATGTCGGTGACGAGGGCGGCTTCGCACCAAATATCGGCTCAACCGATGAGGCGATCGGCTACATCATGAAGGCGATCGAAAAGGCAGGGTACCGTCCCGGCGAAGATATGGCGCTCGCGCTCGATGCGGCGTCTACGGAGTTTTTCAAGAAGGGCAAGTACGAGCTCGCCGGAGAGAATAAATCCCTCTCTTCCGAACAGTTCGCCGCTTACCTTGCCGACTTGTGCGCGCGCTACCCGATTCTTTCTATCGAGGACGGCATGGCGGAAGACGATTGGGATGGTTGGGTGGCGCTGACCGAGTTGTTGGGCGACCGGGTTCAACTCGTTGGCGACGATCTGTTCGTCACCAACCCCGACAGGCTGTCCATTGGTCTACAGAAGGGCGCCGCCAATTCGATTCTCATCAAGGTCAACCAGATCGGCACGCTTTCAGAAACGCTCGATGCGGTCGAGCTTGCGCATCTGCATGGCTACACTGCGGTGATGTCGCACCGTTCGGGCGAAACCGAGGATTCGACCATTGCCGATCTTGCGGTTGCCACGAATTGCGGACAGATCAAGACTGGCTCGCTTTCGCGGTCCGACCGGATCGCCAAGTATAACCAGCTCATCCGGATCGAGGAGGAGCTTGGGCCGATCGGCATCTACGCGGGCCTCAGCCGTATCAATGCGGGCTAAGCGGCGGCGATACCGTAAGACGCTGGGGGACGCCGCGGCTGGCGTGTGGTAAGACGTTATTGTCTGGTCAAACGTCGCCCAGGGGCACCTGATGTTCAGAATTTACCTCATCGCGTCTGCGGCGGACCAACACGCGGCAACGGCCTTTGTCGAATTTGCAAAGCAGCGAGGATACCAGGTCCGGGTACCAACCATCGATGGACATTTTCCGCCAGCTCTGCCGGGGGAAGTGACAGTGGCCCTCTGGTCGCGCGACATGATGATGTCGGCAGGGCAGATAATGTTTACCAATCGCGCCATCGACGCCTGGTCGGAAGGCCGTCTTGTCCTCGCGCGGCTCGATCACGCACTCGCCCCGAGGGGGCTGTCGGATGTCGACATGATCGACCTCAGCTTTGAGCCATCGCGGCAATTCAATTACCAGAAGATCATTGAGACCGTGTCCCGCATCGATCGGCGGCCGAGTGAACCGCCTTTGCCGGACGCCGTGATCGTGCCCGATGAGGCCGGTGGAAGCGGCGCGCCAAAGCGTGCACCCGCGAAACCGCCAGACAGACCAAAGGGTTTCGGAACAGCTGGCGGAGAAGAGCCTCAGCGCGGGCCCACTAAGTCGCCGGCGCCCGGCTTCTGGGGCCGAATTTTCGGCCGGCGCGCTTCGCATGGCGAGGCGGGTCATGTGCCTCAGGACCGCGAAGAAGCCGGTGCGCCGTCACAGGATACAGAACAGGCGTCCGCACCCGCACCGGCACCCGCCGGCGCGATGGGCGATCTCGTCTTCGTGTCCTACGCGCGCAAGAACAGCGACGTCGTTTATCCTCTCGTCGCTTCTGTCGAATCGCTCGGCCGCAAGGTCTGGATTGACCGCGATGACATTCAGGCGGGCGAGAACTGGGCCGTGTTGATCGTCCGCGCCATCAAGTCGTCCGGAACTTTTTGTCTGATGTGCTCGGCGGACGCTTTCGCTTCGGACAATGTGCGCCGGGAGATCTACCTCGCCGACAAGTACAAGCGGCCAATGTTGCCAGTGCGACTCGATGCCACCGAACCGCCCGAGGATTTCGAGTATTTCCTGATCGACCGGCAATGGCTCGATCTTTCCGGCCTTGCGCCGCACGATCAGGCCCGGCGCCTGTTGGAGATCTTCCAGCAAGAGCAAGGCTGACCCTGACGGTCATCGTTGCTTAACCATCGCGGCGTTAGACGGGTGTCATGGTTCCACGCTTGCAAGCCCTCGGGCTGAGCCTTCTCGTGCTGTATTTCGCCTACCACGCCTTTGCGGGGGAGAAGGGACTCGGCCAATGGACCGATGCGCAGATCGAACTGCAGGACCGCCAAGCTGAACTGGAGCGGCTTCAGGCCGAGATCGAGCGCCTGAAGATCGATATCCGCCGACTGACGCCAGGGTCCGTCGATCCTGACTTCGTCGAAGCGCTTGCCCGCGACAAGCTGGCCTTCGTCTATCCGGGCGAGATCGTGCTGCTGACGCCGGAACGGACCTCTGCAAAATGACATCGGTGGAATGACTTGTCGCTGCAGAATTGCGGGGACATAACACGTCAGGGAGGCACCGGTATGGCCACAAAGACGAAGAGTGCGAAAAAGGCACCCGCAAAAGCGACCAAAGCAGATATGTTGCGTTTCTATCGCGAGATGCTGCTGATCAGGCGTTTCGAGGAAAAGGCCGGCCAGCTCTATGGCATGGGCAAGATCGCGGGTTTCTGCCACCTCTATATCGGGCAGGAAGCGGTCGTGACCGGCATGCAGTCCTGCCTCAAGGACGGCGACCAGGTGATCACCGGCTACCGTGACCATGGCCACATGCTGGCCTGCGGTCTCGACCCCAACGGTGTCATGGCGGAACTCACCGGACGCATCGGCGGCCTGTCGCGCGGCAAGGGCGGCTCGATGCACATGTTCTCGAAAGAGAAGAACTTCTATGGCGGACACGGCATCGTCGGCGCGCAGGTGCCGCTCGGCACGGGCCTCGCCTTCGCCAACAAGTATCGTGGCAATGACAACGTGAGCCTCGCCTATTTCGGTGACGGCGCCGCCAACCAGGGGCAGGTGTACGAGGCCTTCAACATGGCCTCGCTGTGGAAGCTGCCGGTGATCTACGTCATCGAGAACAACATGTACGCGATGGGCACGAGCGTGGAGCGCGCCTCGGCGGAAGTGGAACTGTTCAAGCGCGGAATCAGCTTCGAGATCGAAGGCGAGGAAGTCGACGGCATGGATGTGCTGGCCGTGCGCGAGGCGGGGCAAAAGGCTGTCGCTCATGCGCGCGCCGGCAAGGGGCCGTATATCCTCGAGATGAAGACGTATCGCTACCGCGGCCATTCGATGTCGGACCCCGCGAAGTACCGCAAGCGGGAGGAAGTCGACGACATCCGCACGCACCATGATCCGATCGAGGGCCTGAAGGGTCAGATCATCGAGCAGGGCCATGCGACCGAAGACGATCTCAAGAAGATCGACAACGAGATCAAGGCGATCGTGAAAGAGGCGGCGGACTTCTCGCTGGAGAGCCCGGAGCCTGACGCGAGCGAGCTGTGGACGGATGTTTTGATCGAGGGTGCAGTCTGATGTCAGTCGATATTCTCATGCCGGCACTGTCGCCCACCATGGAGGAGGGCACGCTCTCCAAATGGCTGAAGAAGGAAGGCGACGCGGTGAAGTCCGGCGACATCATCGCCGAAATCGAAACCGATAAGGCGACGATGGAGGTCGAGGCGGTCGATGAGGGTGTGATTGCGCGGATCGTCGTGCCGGAAGGCACCGAGGGCGTGAAGGTCAATGCGGTCATTGCCGTGCTGACGGGCGAGGGGGAAGCGACTTCAGAGGTTCCGCTCACCCCGGCGAAAGCCGGGGCCCAGACTTCTGAAGTCAAAGCCGCGCCAGCTCTGGATCCCGGCTTGCGCCGGGAAGAGCGGACCAGTGATGCTTCCCCGAAGGCCAACCTGCCAAACGATCCCTCTCTCCCCGAAGGCACCACGTTCACCGAAACAACCGTGCGCGACGCCTTGCGCGATGCAATGGCCGAGGAGATGCGCCGGGACGAGCGTGTGTTCGTCATGGGCGAGGAAGTCGCGCAGTATCAGGGCGCCTACAAGGTGACGCGGGAGTTGCTGCAGGAATTCGGGGATCGCCGCGTGATCGATACGCCGATCACGGAGCATGGCTTTGCCGGCCTCGGCGTCGGCGCGGCCTTTGCCGGCCTGCGTCCCGTGGTCGAGTTCATGACCTTCAACTTCGCCATGCAGGCGATCGACCATATCATCAACTCGGCGGCCAAGACGCTCTACATGAGCGGCGGCCAGATGGGCTGCCCCATCGTGTTCCGCGGTCCCAACGGCGCCGCCAGCCGTGTGGGCGCGCAGCACAGTCATGACTATTCGTCCTGGTACGCACAGATTCCCGGCCTAAAGGTCATCGCGCCTTACAGCGCGGCGGACGCCAAGGGCCTCCTGAAGGCCGCCATCCGCGACCCGAACCCGGTCGTCTTCCTCGAGCACGAGCTGCTCTACGGCCAATCCTCCCCGGTGCCGGATGGGGACGATTTCGTCCTGTCGATCGGCAAGGCGGCGGTGAAACGCGAAGGTACGGATGTTACGCTGGTCGCGCATTCGCGCATGGTTGGCTTCGCGCTGCAGGCTGCCGAGCGGCTTGCCGCGGAGGGCATCAGCGCGGAAGTCATCGACCTGCGCACGCTTCGCCCGCTTGATACGGACACCGTGGTCGAAAGCGTCAAGAAAACTAGCCGCCTCGTCTGCTGCGAAGAAGGCTGGCGCTTCTTTGGCGTCGGCGCGGAAATCGCCGCGACGGTCGTGACCGAAGCGTTCGACTATCTCGACGCCCCGCCCGCCCGCGTCCACCAGAAGGACGTGCCGCTGCCTTACGCGGCGAACCTCGAAGCCCTGAGCCTTCCGAATGCGGACGATATCGTCGCGGCGGCAAAGAAGGTGTGTGAGGGAGGTCTCTGATGCCCATTAACATCACGATGCCTGCGCTAAGCCCCACGATGGAAGAGGGCACGCTGGCAAAATGGCTGGTCAAGGAAGGCGACACCGTCAAGTCCGGCATGATCATCGCCGAGATTGAGACCGACAAGGCGACGATGGAAGTCGAAGCGGTCGACGAAGGCAAGGTCGGCAAGCTGCTAGTGCCGGCAGGCACCGAAGGCGTGAAGGTCAATGCCGTGATCGCCGTGCTGCTGGAAGAGGGCGAGAGCGCGGGCGATGTGAAGGCGCCTGCGGCTGCCCCAGCGAAAGCGGAAGCTGCACCCGCACCAAAGCCCTCGACACCTCCCGTTGCCTCTCCGTCTCCGCTCACCCCGGCGAAAGCCGGGGGCCAATCATCGGTCGCCGTTCTGGATCCCGGCCTGCGCCGGGATGAGCGGAATGTGGGTACACGGATCATGGCCTCGCCGCTGGCCAGGCGCATCGCGGCCAACAAGGGCATTGACCTGAAAGCCCTCAAGGGCTCCGGCCCGCACGGCCGCATCATCCGCCGCGATGTGGAGAATGCAAAAACCGCCGCCGCGCAGCCCGCACACGGCGGCGCGCCGATGACTGCCGACGGTCTCATCCTGCCGCAAATCCTGGACGACCGTGTCTACGCGCCGGACACCTACGCCCTGAAGCCGCTCGACGGCATGCGCAGGACGGTCGCCAAGCGTCTGACGCAGAGCTTCATGCAGGTGCCGCACTTCCCGCTGAACATCGACATCCAGCTCGACAACCTTCTGGAAAGCCGCGCCGCGATCAACGCGGCGGCGCCGAAGGACGTGAAGATCTCGGTCAATGACTTGCTTATCAAGGCAGCTGCGCTGGCGCTGATCGATGAGCCGGACTGCAATGCGTCGTTCACGGACAAGGGGCTAGCCTATCACAAGCACGCCAATATCTCGGTCGCCGTAGCGGTCGAAGGCGGGCTGATCACGCCAGTCATCTTCAAGGCCGAAGGCAAGGGCCTTGCTGAGATTTCGGAAGAGATGAAGGACCTCGCCCTTCGCGCCCGCGAGCGCAAGCTCAAGCCGCAGGAATACATGGGCGGCACCTTCTCGATCTCGAACCTCGGCATGTTCGGCATCAAGTCCTTTGCCTCGATCATCAACCCGCCGGAGGGCATGATCCTCTCGGTCGGCGCGGGCGAGAAGCGCGCGGTCGTCGATGAGGCGGGCGCGATCGTGGCCCGCACTGTGATGAGCGTGACGCTCACCTGCGACCACCGCGTCATCGGCGGCGCCGAAGGCGCGAAGTGGCTGGCTGCGTTCAAGCGGTATGTGGAAACACCGCAAGCGATGCTGCTATAGGCCGGAAGGAACACCATGAGCACCCACTACGATCTCATCGTCATCGGCTCCGGCCCCGGCGGCTATGTTGCGGCAATACGCGCGAGCCAGCTCGGCATGAAGACGGCTATCGTCGAGCGCGAGAGCCTTGGCGGCATCTGTCTCAACTGGGGCTGCATCCCGACCAAGGCGCTGCTGCGCTCCGCTGAAGTGCTTCATCTTGCCAAGCACGCCAAATCCTTCGGCTTGAAGATCGAGAACCCGTCATTTGATCTGGAAGCCGTCGTGAAGCGCTCGCGCGGCGTTGCCTCGCAGCTGTCAAACGGCGTCAAGTTCCTGATGAAGAAGAACAAGATTGACGTCATCGAAGGCACCGCGCGCCTCGAGAAAGGCGCACCCGCGCCAAAGGTCGGCGTCAAGGGCAAGGATGGCAAGGATACACCGTACACGGCCAAACACGTGATGCTTGCCACCGGCGCCCGCGCGCGCGACATTCCGCAGGCGGGCCTCGTCGCGGATGGCAAGCTGGTCTGGACCTACCGCGAGGCGATGACGCCGGACGTGATGCCGAAACGTCTCCTGGTCATTGGCTCAGGCGCCATCGGCATCGAGTTTGCGAGCTTCTACAACGAACTCGGCAGCGAAGTGGCGGTTGTCGAAGTGATGGACCGAATCCTGCCGGTCGAAGACGCCGAGATTTCCGCCCTCGCCGAGAAGGATTTCAAGAAGCAGGGCTTGAACATCCTGACCGGCGCCAAGGTCGAGAACGTCAAGGCCGGCAAGAATGTGGTCACTGCCCACATCACGACCAAGGACGGCAAGAAGGAAACGAAGGAGTTCGACCGCGCCATCCTTGCTGTCGGCATCGTCGGCAATGTCGAAAACCTTGGTCTCGAAGCCCTCGGCGTGAAGATCGACAAGACCCACGTCGTCGTGGACGGTTTCGGCAAGACCGGCGTGCCGGGTCTCTATGCCATCGGCGATCTGACCGGCCCGCCCTGGCTAGCCCACAAGGCGAGCCATGAAGGCGTCGTCTGCGTCGAAGGCATCGCGGGCAAGAATCACGCAGAGCCGTTTGATGCCTCGAACGTACCGGGCTGCACCTATTCGCATCCGCAGGTCGCGAGCGTCGGCCTCACGGAGGCCGCTGCCAAGGCCAAGGGCCACGACATCAAGGTCGGCCGTTTTCCCTTCATTGGCAATGGCAAGGCCATCGCGATGGGCGCAGAGCAGGGCCTCGTGAAGACGATTTTCGACAAGAAGACCGGCGAGCTTCTCGGCGCGCACATGATCGGCGCCGAGGTCACTGAGCTGATCCAGGGTTATGTCATCGCACGCCAGGGCGAGCTGACGGAACAGGACCTGATGCACACCGTCTTCGCGCACCCCACAATTTCCGAGACGATGCACGAAGCCGTGCTCGATGCTGAGGGTCGCGCGCTCCACATCTGAGCCTGCGGCTCAGGATTCGATGCTCTTTTTGGGGGTGAGCCTTGACTCAGCCTCAAAAGAACAAAATAAGAACATATGGATATCGCGACCCTCAAGGCGAAAGGCATCGTGCGCCCGCTCACGGCGCCTTTTCCCATTCAGGCGGCTTTTCCCTTCGGCATGGGCGTCAGTGGCCTGCATGAGATTGCCGAAGCGGCCCACGGCGATTTTCCGGCGCTGACAGGCTTTGCCCTTGCGGCGGCGCAGGTGCGGCGCGGGACGGTTTTCTGGGTCAGCCAGTCGGGCCCAGGCCGGGATCATGGTGATGTGCCTGAGGCGGCCCTCGCGGCTTTCCGGCGCGCGCCTGTCCAGCGTCTCTGCGTGCGGACAGGCAGGCTTGCGCATGCACTCTGGGCCATCGAGGAGGCAGTGGTGTCGGGGGCTGTCGCGTTGGTGGTGGCCGAGATCGCGGAAGCTGATTTCACGGCCACGCGGCGGCTGGCGCTCGCCTCGGGTCGTTATGGCGTGCCGGTGATCCTGCTGATGCCGTACCAGCGCGAGGGCGCCACGGCAGCCACAGCGCGCTGGCGTGTGAAAGCAAAACCGTCTGCCCGTAACCCGTTTGATCCGCATGCGCCCGGATATGCGCGCTGGTGCGCGGTGCTGGAGCGCTGCCGGATTGCACCTCAGCTCGCAGGCCAAGCCTATGACCTTGAGTGGAACGATGAAACGCTATCTCTCTCTGTGGCTGCCGGACTGGCCGCTCGACCGGCTGCGCCGGCTGCGGTCGCTCTCGCCAAGGCCGGATAAGCCGGCCCCCTTCGTACTGACGGAGCCGTCGGCAAATGGGCGTGTCATTGCGGCGGCAAATACAACGGCGCGGGAGGGCGGGCTTGAGCCCGGCCTGAAGCTTGCCGATGCCCGGGCCCGTGTGCCGAAGCTCAGGGTCGAGGAGATCGACCGTGCCGCGGACGGCGATGCGCTGAGAGCGCTTGCTGGCTGGATGGTGCGCTTTTCACCCCTTGTTTCGCTTGATGGCAATGACGCGCTGATGCTGGAGACGACAGGTGTCGATCACTTGTTCGGGGGTGAGGCAGCCCTCGTGCAGGCCCTGTCGCTGCGGCTGACGCAGACGGGCTACACAAACCAGTTGGGCCTTGCGGGAACGCCGGGTGCAGCCTTCGCGCTTGCGCGCGCCGCACCGGGAATATTGCCTGAAGGTGCTGAACGGGAGGGGCTTGCCGGGCTGCCGGTGACATCCTTGCGCCTGTCGGCGCAGGCCGTGACGCTGCTGCGCCGGTTCGGCCTGACGCGGATCGGCGAGCTCTACGGCATTGATCGCAAGGCGCTCGCCCGGCGGTTTCATTCGCAACAGGCCGCAGAGGATGTGTGCATGCGGCTCGACCAGGCACTGGGCCTGAGGGTTGAGCCCCTGCGGCCGCTGTACCCGCCACCGGCCTATTCCGCGCGCCTGCCATGCCCCGAGCCCCTGATGAGCGCGGAAGGCATTGCAGAGGGCCTGCGCCAGCTGATGACACGTCTCTGTGCGGATCTCAGTGCTGCGGGGCAGGGCGCCCGGGTATTTCGTTTCCATGCCTTCCGTTCCGATGGGGTGGTCTCACAGGTTGATGTTGCAGCGGCGCGGCCTGTGTCTGCGCCGGAGCATGTGCTGCGTCTCTTCGCCGAGAAGATTGCGTGCATTGATCCCGGTTTCGGAATCGACCTGCTGATTCTGGAAGCACGGCGGACCGATCCTCTTGCCCGCAGCAGCATGGCGTTGTCGGGTGATCTTGCCGCATACGACACGGACGAGGCCGCCCTCGCGGTGCTCGCTGACCGGATCACCGCACGCCTTGGCGAGGCAACGGTATGCATAACGCGGCGAAGCCCCAGCCACTTGCCGGGCAGGGCCGAGCAGACCGAAACTTATACCGGCAGTCTGCCAGAGGGCGCAGCCTCTTCACCTGTCGCCGGGCCAAGGCCGGTGAGGATGCTGGCTTATCCAGAGCGTGTTGAGGTGCTTGCGGAAGTCCCGGATGGACCTCCCCTGAGGTTTGTGTGGCGGCGCATATTACGGACTGTCCTGCGTGCAGACGGGCCAGAACGGATCAGCCCTGAATGGTGGCAGCATCTTCCTGCGGCTGGTTCCGAGCCGGGCGCGAGCCTGCCGCGCACGCGCGATTATTACCGCGTCGAAGATAGCGAAGGGCGGCGTTACTGGGTCTACCGCGAAGGGCTCTATGGTGATGGCCGCGGTGCGGCGCCTGAATGGTTCGTGCAGGGATTTTTCGCATGATAGGTTATGCCGAGCTTGCCGTCATGACGAACTTTTCCTTCCTTGAGGGTGCCTCGCATGCGGAGGAACTGGTCGCGCGGGCGCGGGATATCGGGCTTGCCGCGATTGGCGTTGCAGACCGCAACACGCTGGCCGGTGTCGTGCGGGCACATATCGCAGCCAAGTCTGCGGGGCTGCGGCTACTCGTCGGCGCACGCCTTGTGCCTGAGGATGGACCAGAGATGATCTGCTATCCAGAAACCCGCGCTGCGTATGGCCGCCTCTCGCGCCTGCTGTCTGAGGGAAAGCTGCGTGTACAGAAGGGCGCATGCCTTTTGCGTATAGATGATATTCGAGGCGCATCTGAAGGGCAGGTCTTCATCATCCTTCCGCCAGACGGGCTCTTCACCGCCGGAGGTGAGCCGCCGATTGCACAATTCGAGGCTTTCCTCACCAGCTTTGCCTCTGCCCAGCCGGGCCAGGTTTATCTGGCGGCGCGCTACACTTATCAAGGTCGCAACCGCGAGCGCCTTGCCCGCCTTGCGGGGATCGGCGCGCGCGCAGGTGCGCCGATTGTTGCGACCAATGATGCGCTCTATCACGTTCCCGAACGCCGGCCCTTGCAGGATGTCATGACCTGCATCCGTGAGCATTGCACGATCGAAACGGCGGGCTTCAGACTGGAAGCCAATGCCGAACGCCACCTGAAAGGTCCGGCCGAGATGGCGCGGCTCTTCAGGGGATTTGCGCCCGCACTCTCGCGCACGCTCGAGATCATGGCGCGCTGCCAGTTCAGCCTTGACGAGCTCGCCTACGAGTATCCCGATGAACCCGTGCCGCCGGGGTCAACGCCGCAACGCCATCTTGAATACCTGACATGGAAAGGGGCGGAATGGCGCTACCCGAAAGGCGTGCCTGAATCTGTGTCGACACAGATAAGGAGAGAGCTCGCGCTGATCGAGGACCTTCAGTATGCGCCGTATTTTCTTACCGTGCATGATATCGTCGCCTGGGCGAGGTCGCAGGGTATTCTGTGCCAGGGCCGCGGCTCGGCCGCCAATTCCGCAGCCTGTTTCTGCCTGGGGATTACGAGTGTCGATCCGGCCGAGACGAGCCTTCTTTTCGAGCGCTTTTTGTCGCGCGAGCGTAAGGAACCGCCAGATATCGACGTCGACTTTGAGCATGAGCGGCGTGAGGAAGTCATCCAATATGTATACAGCCGCTATGGCCGTGATCGCGCCGCCCTGACGGCAACGGTGATCTCCTACCGGCCGCGCTCGGCCGTGCGTGAAGTGTGCAAGGCACTCGGGTTAACCGAAGATGTGTCGTCAGCGCTGGCGGGTTGCGTCTGGGGGAGTTGGGGCAAGGACATCCCCGACAAGCAGATCGCCGAGACGGGACTCGATCCGCTGAACCCGGTCATCCGCCGCGCGATCAACCTGACGCGGCAGCTTATCGGCTTTCCCCGGCATCTTTCGCAGCATGTCGGCGGATTTGTACTGACGCGAGGCCCCCTGATCGAAACGGTGCCGATCGGTAACGCCGCTATGGATGCGCGGACGTTCATCGAGTGGGACAAGGACGACATCAACGCGCTCGGCATCATGAAGGTCGATGTCCTGGCGCTCGGCATGCTGACCTGCATCCGGAAGGCTTTCGATCTGATCGAGGCGCACAAGGGGGAGCGCTTCGATCTTGCGACCATTCCCCAGAACGACACCGCGACCTACGACATGCTCTGCAAGGGCGACAGCCTTGGCGTCTTCCAGGTCGAGAGCCGGGCACAGATGAACATGCTGCCGCGCCTGCGTCCGCGGGTCTTCTACGATCTCGTGATCGAGGTGGCGATCGTCCGGCCGGGTCCGATCCAGGGCGACATGGTGCATCCTTACCTGCGCCGGCGCAAAGGGCTGGAGACAGTGACCTATCCAAGCCCATCGGCCGAGCATGGCCCGCCTGATGAACTCGCAAAGATCCTGAAGCGCACGCTGGGTGTCCCGCTCTTCCAGGAGCAGGCCATGCAGATCTCGATTGACGCCGCGAAGTTCACGCCCGACGAGGCGAATGGCTTGCGCCGGGCCATGGCGACCTTTCGCAAGGTAGGGACAATCCAGAATTACGAAGACATGATGGTGAGCCGCATGGTCTCGCGCGGC
Source organism: Hyphomonas sp. (assembly GCA_041752715.1). Lineage (GTDB taxonomy): Bacteria > Pseudomonadota > Alphaproteobacteria > Caulobacterales > Hyphomonadaceae > Hyphomonas. Next base: position 24,056 of record JBGSVY010000252.1, on the reverse strand, counting down.
TACCAGCCCGAATTCGCCAAGCGCTGCTTCGATCAGGTGAAAGGCTTTGGTGAGTACGGATTTCCGGAAAGCCATGCGGCGTCATTTGCCTTGCTCGTCTATGTGTCGAGTTGGCTGAAATGCCACCACCCGGATGTCTTCTGCGCCGCCCTGCTCAACAGCCAGCCGATGGGTTTCTATGCGCCCGCACAGATCGTGCGCGATGCATGCGAGCATGGCGTTGAGGTGCGCTCCGTCGACGTGAACCTCTCGGATTGGGACAATACCCTCGAGCCGGCCGAACGGGGCGATGGCCTGTGCGCTGTCCGGCTTGGCCTTCGCCAGGTGGATGGCCTGCGCGAAGACGACATGGAGGCGCTGATGGCCGCGCGCGGGCAGGGGTATGACACGCCCGATGATATTCGCCGCCGTGCGGGCATCGGGCGCACACCGCTGGAGCGTCTTGCGGCGGCCGATGCGTTCGGATCAATGAAAATGACCCGGCGCGAGGCGCTCTGGCAGGTGCGCGGCGATGCGCGCGATAACACGTTGCCCCTCTTTGCGGCGGCGGACCTCGCCGATCAGGGGCCAGAAGCGGCCGTCCGGTTACCCTCGATGCCGGCCTCGGAACAGGTGATCCAGGATTACCAGACCACACGCCTCTCCCTGAAGGCTCACCCTATGTCGTTCCTTCGGGCGCGACATGCCGCATCCGGCATCATCTCTACATCGGAGGCCTGCATGCGCGGCGATGGGCGCCGTGTACAGACATCCGGTCTCGTGCTCGTCCGGCAACGTCCGGGGTCTGCAAACGGGGTTGTCTTCGTGACGATCGAGGACGAAACGGGAATCGCCAATCTGGTTGTCTGGCAGCGTGTCATGGAACGGTTCAGGCCTGTCGTGATGGGCGCACGCATCCTGCACGTGAAAGGCCGTGTGCAGACGGCAGACAACGTCACGCACATTGTCGCCGAGCAGCTGATCGACAGGACGCGTGAGTTGTCATTACTGACCGAAGATGCGATGCGCGACCCCCTCAAGGGTATCCTCGCGAATGCCGATGAAGTCGCCCGGCCTATCCCGGAACGTCCAGGGCCTGGACGCAAGGAAGGGCTTCACCGCCATCCCCGAAACGTCACGGTCATTCCAAAGGGACGAAACTTTCATTGATGCCGTAAGTCACGCCTCAGAAGGAAACGCGGATGCCGGCCCGCACGTTGCGGCCGGGAAGCGGTGCGAAATCCCGCAAGACTGATGTCGACAGTCGCGCCTCTGCATCGGTGACATTACGAACCTCGACAAAGGCCTTCGTGCCCGGCTTCCCGAACTCAAAGTATGAAAGATCAACCGCAGCCCGGAGGTCCAGTAGGGTGTAGCTATCCGTCGGAAGCTGGCCAACGCCTGGATCATCCTGCTCGCCCGCCCATTCGAAGCCTGCACCCAATTCAAGCGCCCCCCATTGGCCTGCTACATCGCCGTTGAGGCTGAATGGCGGGATCAAAGGGACGGCGCCCCCCGAATCGAGTTCCGCATCGACGAAGTTTGCGCTCGCTTTCACGGTCCAGTCAACACCGATCGGACCGTCATACGTGAGAAGCTCCGCATAAATCTCGCCGCCGGTAAAGGTTGCGTCCTCGGCGGCAAAGACGAAGACGGGCAAGCCGTCTTCTTCGTCGATCAGGACGCCATCCTCTTCGAAGGTGCCTGGTCTGAGATAAATGAAATCGGTGAACGCCGTCCGGAAGATATTCGCTCCAAAACTTAGACGATCACTGCTCCAACGCGCTGTACCTTCGATGTTGAGTCCGCTTTCCTTGCCGAGCGTGGCGTCACCAACTTCGAACTGCCGTGTCGCAAGGTGAGGACCAAAAGCAAAGAGTTCGCTCTCGTTTGGTGCACGTTCCGTATAGCTGGCTTGTGTGCCGAAGAACCACCCGGACGTGAGATGGCGGTGCACGCCTGCCGACGCGCTGAAAAGATCGAATTCGACATCACCAGCATCGATGTTGTCGAGGTTCAGACGCTCGATCCTGGCGCCGCCCTCGAACCCGAGGCCGGAGCCAAGTTCAATGGTCTCGTACACGAAAAGCGCGAGCGATTTCGTGTCGGTTGGCGTGATGAAAGCCTCGTCGCCTTGCGCGTTCAGAGACTTGTCGAATGCCTGCAGGCCGATCGCGCCTTCGAAGCCTGCGATTACATGGTCGAGTTCGATGCGCGCCTCATACCCATCGCTTTCGAATAGGGTGCCCGGTTCACCGGGCGCTTCAAACTCTGTGTGCGTATAGTCAGATAGAGAAACCGAGGCGAGGATACGTTTGAGCGCCTCCCCATCAATGTTGAAGCCACCACGCAAATCGACGCGTGTCTGTTCTAGATCAATGAATGGAAGCTCCTCTTTAGCCTCGTCTCCGCCCTCTTCTTCGCCGTGTTCATGCCCTCCCGGAAGGCCGTACTCTGACGTTTGCTGACGGACAGCAACACCGGCAAAGCCCCGGTCGCCCACCCAAGACACGCCGCCAGCAAGCGATGCAGTCTCGACGAAGGAGTTCTCGACGGTGTCGCGAGCCTCGTCACCCTCAGCCTCACCTTCGAGCGCCTCGAGCGCGCGCAGCTGCGGCGATTCTACGAAGTCAGGTATGTCGTAGTCGCCAAAGTCGCGGGTGGATGCCGTCAGTGCAAAAACAAACGGACCTGTGACGAAACGGGTCAGTCCTGCGAGTTCAGTGCCTTCATTCACGCTGTTGTAAGCTGCCAGAAGCTCGGCCTGGACGGGTTTTTCCGGCAATGTCTCCGAAATCAAGCCATCGATCACGTTGACGACACCGCCGATCGCCTGTCCCCCATAGGCAAGCGCGGCTGGTCCCCGCAGGATCTCGATCCGTTCGGCATCTATGCCGTCCGTTGTTACCTGATGGTCCGGGCTGGCGGCTGACACGTCGATTACACCAATTCCGTTTGTCAGCACTTGAACCCGCTCCGCGCCCAGTCCCCGCAAGACAGGACGACTAGCGCCTTGGCCAAAGAACGTGGAGCTGATGCCGGGCTCGCGAGATATCGTCTCTCCGAGTGTGCTTGACAGCCGATCCAGCACTTCGCCCCGGTTCAGAGACGCGGCGTTTCCAATGAGTTCATCGCTTGTGCGGTCAGGACCTGGCGCCGTGACAATGACGGGCGCCTCGATACGCCGTTCATCTTGCGCAACTTGCGCGAAAGCGGCGCTCGCAAGAAGTGAAGTGGAAACTGCTGAAAGCAAGATACGCGTGGCCATGCCAAAACTCCGTAATGTAATAATATAGCATTATGGGAACATAGCTTGCTTTGCAAGGTTCCGAATTGTCTCGATGAATTGCCAGTTATCGCGCTGCGGCGTTCGTCAGCTCATACCACCGTCGACTCGCAACAGCGCGCTCGTCGTGAAACTCGAAGCAGGGCTCGCGAGGTAGAGTGCGGCCGTGACGATCTCGGCGGGATACCCTGGGCGGCGCAGCGCGTTGTCCGCCGTTTCGCGCGCCTCTGGAGTCCATGCATTCGCGATATCGGTAAGAAATGGACCCGGCGCGATCGTGTTAACCCGCACTTTCGGTGCATATTCATGGGCGAGCGACACGCTCATCGCGTTGAGTGCCGCCTTTGCCGACCCGTAGGGCACAACCTCTGGGAGGGGCATCAGGCTGCCAGATGAGGAGATATTGATGATGGTGCCCCCAACACCTTGGGCCATGTTGTAAGCCGCCTGACTTGCCAGACGGAAAGGCCCCTTGAAATTCAGATTGAATACGCTGTCGAAAAGGCTCTCGCTCACCTCGTGGCTTGGCATGCGCGGACCCATGCCCGCATTGTTCACGAGAATGTCGATGCGGCCGAACCGCTCGTAAGACGCCGCCAATAGCGCTTCGATATCGCTCCATTTTCCGCAGTGCGCGGCATGTGCCATCGCGGTGCGCCCCATCGCGCGCACTTCCTCTGCAACCGCCTCGCACGCCTCAATTTTTCGGCTGGCAATGATGATATCAGCGCCATGGGCGGCGAAAGCCTTCACAATTTGATACCCAAGTCCGCGGCTCCCGCCCGTTACAAGTGCGACTTTTCCGGTGAGGTCGAACATGTTCGCGTTCATGGTTGGGCTCCAGCGACCACAGTACCATTCATCACTGAAACAAGGCCGTCTTACTAGGACTGTCGCAACGTCAGACCGCGAAACCCAGGGCAAGGTAGATCAGGATCGACAGTCCACCGGTTACGAGCGCGTAGGGGAGTTGTGTTCGAACATGCTCGATGTGATCACACCCTGATGCGAGGGACGCGATGATGGTCGTGTCCGAAATCGGAGAGCAATGATCGCCGAACACGCCACCGCCGAGTACGGCCGCAACGGCCAACGGAAGCGGTACACCCGCACCGGCGGCGAGTGGGATGGCCAGAGGGATCAGGATTCCATAGGTGCCCCAACTCGTGCCGGTTGTGAATGCAGTCAATCCGGCAGCGATAAAGAGGATTGCTGGCAAAAGTGCAGGTATTGTCATTTCCTTTGCGAGGTTCGACAGAAACAGGCCTGTGCCAAGCGCCTTGAGGCTGTCGCCAAGCGCGAGCGCAAGGAAGATAATCGCGACCGCCGGCAAGAGATCGCCCATGCCCTTGAAGCCGATATCAACGAGCTTGCCGGTCGCCGATCGCTCAAGCGCCAGGAAGGTGAAAGCGAGCGCTGTCGCGAGTACGACAGACCAGAGGATCGCCTTTGACCCCGAGCCTCGCAGGATATTTCCGTCACCTGTCCAGACCATGAACCCAACGCTGCCGATCACCAGAACCAACATAGGGGCGGCAAAGTAGAGTGCCCGGCCCTTTGTGTCAGGTCGGGCAGGGGCCGCCAGAGATGGCGAGAGATCCAGCGCGGCTGACGCGTCAGCTGCCGCCAAAGGTCCGAATGTCCGGTTTGATAGAACTGTGATGAAGACAATTGCGATGGTCATGAGCGCATAGACGTTCAACACGATCGTTCCAAGGAGCACTTCAAGGGGAGCTTCTACGCCGTTGGCAACGAGTAGACTCAGAACAAAGGCGCCCCATCCATTAAAGAGGATCAGGACGCTCACCGGCGCGCAAGTTGAGTCGATAATATACGCAAGTCTCGCTCGGCTCAGGCCCACGCGTTCAAACATCGGCCGCCCAAGCAGGCCAGTTGCGAGCAAACTCACATTTGTTTCGACGAACAGAACCACACCTGCGATAGCGGTCACGAGTCCGGCGCGCCGTGGCGTCGATGCAAAACCGGATCGGGTCAACAGCCCGACCATGCTCTCAAACCCACCCGCGGCTTGGACATATGCAATCAGTGCACCGATGATCAGACAGAATACCAGAATCCGGGCATTACCACTGTCGCTGAAAACCCCGACCGCGCGCTCGACGCTTCCCAGCGCGCCAAGCGCCGGATTGAACCCCGCGAGCAGCGTCTCGGACGCAAGTATCGCGAGGCCCAACGCAGCGTACACATTGCGCGTCCACATCGCGACAACAAGTGCCACCAGAGGCGGCGCAACGACAACCGCATCCATCTAGTTAAGAATGTTCGGCGACGCGACTGTTGCTGTCCGTGCTGCTTCCGCAGCGCGCATGAGGCGCATCATGTTGCCGCTCCAGATTTTCTGAAGGTCTGCCTCTGAGTAACCCGCGGCGACTAGCGCCTGCGTGATGCGGGGCAGGTCTGCGATATCCTTCATTCCATCGACCCCGCCGCCGCCATCCCAGTCCGCACCAATACCGACATGATCAGGACCAACGAGTTCGAGCGTATACAGAAGATGTTCCATGAATTTCTCGAATGAAGAGCGAGGGGGAGGAAATTGTTTTCCGACCGCTGCGTATTCAGCCTGATAGGCTTTGCGGCGGTCCTCGCTCAAGGCGGCGCGGTCCGAGCCATACTTTTCCTCGAGCGCCTTGAGTGCGCCCAAACGTTCGGGCGAGGCTGTCAATTTTTCAAGGTAGGCACCCAGTGCGTTGACTTGGATCACTCCGCCATCCTCGGCGATCGCCTTGAGTAAGTCGCCGGGCAGGTTGCGAGGGTGATCGTATATCGCTTTTGGACCAGAATGGGAGAGAATGATCGGGGTCGTCGAGAGGGCTAGCATGTCGCGCACTGCGTCGTCCGACGCATGCGATCCATCAAGGATCATGCCGAGCCGGTTTGCTTCACGCACGAGCTTTTCACCAAGTGGGCTGAGACCACCGTAGGCAGGCCGCACGTCTGTCGCGCTGTCTGCAAATTGGCTGTTGCTGAAATGAGCCGGCGCCACCATCCGCAAACCGCCGATGTAGAATGTCTCAAGCATCGAAACGTCCTCACCCAAGGGGTAAGCATTTTCCATGCTTTGAAACACGACCTTCTTGCCGCTCGCCACAATCCGGTCAGCATCGTCGGCCGAGAAGGCTAGCTCGACTTCTGCATGATAGCGCGCCGCAAATTCCCGGATCGCAATTTGCCGCAAGATGGCAGCGTTGCGCGCGGATTGATACGACTGCGGATCAAGTGGACCCTGCGGTGTGTAAATGACCCAGAAACCGCCATCTAGCCCGCCTTCATTCATCCGAGGCAGGTCGACCTGGCTGCCATCGGTGTCAAAGTTGCCCCGTGCAGAGAATGTGTATGCCGGATCGTGGAACAATGCGGGTGTGTCGAGATGGCTATCGAAAACGACCAGTCCATGATGCAGGCTGCCGGCCGGTCCCGGCATTTCACGTTCCTTGCCAAGGCTGGCTGGTTGACTTGCGCATGCGCTCAACAGGAATCCAAAGGCGGTTGCTAGAAATCTCATCTGAATCTGTCCCTGATTTGCATCGCCGGTTTCAAGCACGATCGTCTCCGACTTTGAGACAAAAAGAAAGGGCGGCCCACCGGGCCGCCCTCAGAAATATCAGACCTGTCGCCTGTTAGAATGTGCGCGAGATCGTCACGAAGCCCGTGCGGCCACGAAGGTCGTACTGTGTCGCCGAGAGGGACGTGTTGCCGCGGCGGGTATCTGCACTCGAGGAGATCGTTGGTGGATCTTCACCAAAGATGTTACGGACGCCGCCGACGAGGCGCCAGTTGTCGGTCCGATATTCGAGCGACAGGCCGTGATAGGTGACCGCTTCGGCCGTATAGTCACGGGTTGCGACTGTTCCGAAGTAAGGCTCGTTGACGCCGAATGGCCGGGTCGCGAAGCGCTCGTTCGAAGTGAAGCCGACATAGTCCATGAACCACGTGTAGCGGAAGTCGCCACGCTTGAGCACCGAACGAAGGTTACCCGTGACGCTTGGCGAACCGATGGTGCCATTGACATCATCATTGTCAAAGCCGGTGATCGTGCCTGGTGCGAAGAGTTGGACTTCGCGCTCAAGGGCCCACGACGCGTCGGCGTCCACCGTCAATGTGCCAAAGTTGAAGTCCTGCTCGAACCGTGCGGTGACGTCGATTCCACGGAAGGTTTGGTTGTTGACGTTCAGGAACGAGTTTTCGACCGTCAGGATGTTGAAAGCATTACCTGTCGATGTAGCAGGGGCCCTCACGAACAGGTTACAAAACTCGTTCGGGAAATTCTCACCCGCATAGCATCCGGCAAGAATGGTCGCTGCACCGAGCTGGGCAATCTGGTCCGCAATCTCGATCTCATAATAATCAACTGCCAGCGAGAACGGAACGAACGACGGCGTGTAGATAAGGCCGACGGTCGCAGCATCCGATGTTTCGGACTGGAGGTTGCCAGCGCCACCACCCGAAATCACCGTCGCCGACGAACCCAGACCGGTATAATTCAGCGGAATACCAAGCGAGGTACAGTTGTCGATGATGTTCTGGTTGGTCTGGTCAGCAAGATTGATGCAGGGATCAATCGCAGTCTGACCAAGGAAAGCCGTCTGCGCGTCGAGGAAGAGTTCGAACAGCGCCGGAGCGCGGTACGACGTTCCAAAAGTGCCGCGTGCCCGGATCGATGGCGTGATCTGCCAGTTCAGACCTAGCTTGTAGACGTCGTTCTGACCGAACGAGTCGTACTCGAACGCCCGGGCCGACGCGTTGAAGGTCAGGTCTTCAACAAGTGGAAGACCTTTCAGCAACGGGATTTCGATCTCCGCAAAGACCTCTGCCACGTTGTCTTCGCCAGCCGTGATGCCGGACGTTGATGAGCCCCAGATGTCAGCAACGCGGGCCTGATAAACGGTGCCTGTGACTGTGTCCGTGACGTCGATCACTTCACCCAAGGTAAGCGCACCCGGCACGTCTTCGATCGAGAAATCGCGGTATTCGAAGCCGAGACCGACCTGGACTTCGCCAGCAGGCAACGTGAACAGAGGACCGGCCACGGTGCCCTGGATCAGGTACTGTTCGTAGACTGTGTTCCCTGTTTCGACCTCGTTGAGAGAATTGTATGCAGCATCATAATCGGGGCCGACACCTGCAAGGAACCCTGGCGACACTGGGTTGTAGGCAGGCGCAGCGCCCGAACCAGCAATTGGTGTAACCTGAGCGAACCCATTACGATCGAAGACCGGGTTGCCCTGCGAGTCACGGCGAAGGGCATAGCTTCCGTTCGGTCCGAACTGTGACCAATCACCCGTTCGGCTCGCAACGATCTGGTTCCGGCTGTAGTCACCATCAGAATATGAGTAATTGCCGCCAAGTTCCCAAGCCCAGGTCTTGGCACCAAACGCGCCGAGGTCACCACTCAAGGTCGTTCCCACATAGTAGTATGTGAGGTCGACGCCAGCGTCGCTGTTCCAGATTGTGATTGGCTGGAACACCGAATTGAGGGGGTTGTTGTAGGTGGGGCTAAGCGCGTAGCGCGTCGAAGCAGCTCCAAGTGTCGTTCCGAGGCCGCGGATCTGCGGGAAGAACTGGCGGACGCCTTCCGACGTCGTTTCGCGCTGATTGTACAGGGCCTCGGTCTGCCAATTGACACCATCGAAGATGTCAAAATCAGCTACGCCGTAAAGGCTAAACCGCTGGTTGGCGTTGATGGCATCGACTTCAAGCGCGCGGGGGTCGACGAGCACGTCCTCGTAGAAAGCCGGCCCACCTGGTCCGTAGTTGGCGTTCCGCCGTGGCCGATAGCCGGGAATCAGACCTCCGACCGACGTACCAAGCGTCACGCCGTCAGGCGAAGGGATGAGTCGCTGGCCCGTGACGTTATCGATGACAGTATTGAAGTAGACCTGGTTGCAGCCACGCGGGTCATCTGCGGCTGTGATCGAGCGGTTGATACGGTCAAGACGCGCGCCGGTATTGGTGTCGTACGCGAGGTCTTCCGGACAGGAGAGATAATCACGATCACCGACATTCAATTCCTTGGCATCATAGTATTCTGCAGCGAAGGCGATCGAGCCGGCGTCGAAATTGAAGCCGAATGCGCCCGAGACAGTGAGTTGCTCGCCGCCGCTCTCGAAGGGCTGGGAGTAGTTGACGGTGATCTCGGGCTTGTCGATCTGGGTGCGGGTGATGACGTTGACCACGCCGCAAACAGCGTCAGACCCGTAAATCGTCGAACCTGAGTCACGCAGAATGTCGTAACGCTGAACGATTGAAGCTGGGATAACGTTGAAGTCGAACGCGCCAACGGCGCCGCGTGTGCCCGACGGGCCGGGACGCTTGCCGTTCAGGAGCACCAGAGAGCGGGTGCCGCCGCAACCACGAAGGTCGACTCCCTCGACGCCGATACCGCCGTCTGTGACGAAACCACCGAACTGGCCGTTAAGCTGGGTCGAGCCCGCAGCGATCGAGGAGCCCTGAAGGATCTGTGAGGAATTGACCAGGCCTTCGAGGGTCGCAATTTCCGAAGTGATGACTGTTATCGGCGATGCAGACGTGAAATCACTTTTCTGGAGGAGCGAACCGGTAACGGTGATCTTTTCCTGACGCGATTCGTCTTCCACCGGTGCGGGGGCGGTCGTCTCGACGGGTGCATCCGTCTCCTCCACGGGTGTCTCTTGTGCGAACGCTGCGCCGGTCAGCGATAGCGCGCCGATCGCGACCCCGCGCAGCATTTGGCTACGGGTAAAACGGAAACTGCTCATCTATGAAACTCCCAATGTTGGATCTACTGGAACTTGTCAGATTCACACTGACGCTGGCCGCCCCGGACAGCTTATTACCCTCAACCATGCACACGTTTTAGTGATGAACAAGAACCGCGTTCGTTTTCCTGCGATGCCGCTGTAGGAAATGTTACGTCTGTGTCATTTGCGTCACGCAAGCGTCATCGATGCGCCAACTCTCGATCGGTGCGGCGAGCCTTGATGGGGTTGACTTCGCGCCTCATTCTTCGATTTGTCTTGAGAGAGAAGTCCGGGAGTAAAAAATATGAAGTTCAAGTTATCCGTTTTGGGCCTGGGTGCCGCACTCTTTGCCAGCACAGGCTCGGCAGGGCCTATCTCGATTGAGGATCTCGCAAAGTATCCGGCGATTTCCGGGCCCTCGATGTCGATGGAGGGCGACATCATCGTTGCGACAGTCCATAATCCTAGAAGCAACGGCGAAGACACCGCGATCGCAAGCTGGGATATCTCCGGTCCGATCGATCCATCAAAGCCGCTGGTTCCTGTCGCAATCACGCCAGGCAATGACCGCATGAAGCTTGTCAGTGCGAGTGCATTGAAGGGCGGGATGATCCAGGTCGTTGGCCGACAGGCTTGGACGGGCGTGACCGTTGGATGCCTTGAAGGCAAGACCACCGGCGCAGAGCGCACGTTTCTCAACAAGTTCTACATGACTGACAAGACGCTCAAAGAGTTCGACGAAATGTTCGCGCGAGGCAGCACGAAGCGCGTGAACGCAGCAGTCGAGCAGTGCGAACGTTTGCAGGCTGCAACCTCCTCGATCACCCAGACCCTCCCGCTTGATGACGATCATATCGTGATCACGCGTGGCGGAGCGGATGGATCGCGCGTGCTCCGTTACAACATCAAAACCGATACAGAAGAGTTGCTGTTCCGGCCGGGCGGCGAATGGCGCACGGTTGGTCTTGATCCGCGAACCTCCGAACAACGCGTCGCGCAGCGAATTGAAGCAGACGGGTCGGGCGATTACGATATCGAATACCAGCTTTGGAACCCTGCATCAGGAAAATTGGAACTGGCGACCGGGTTGTCGTCAAAGGCGTCGACGCGCTTCTCGGTCAATATTGAAGGGATCGATGACGCGACAGGCAAGTATTACGTCGTGACAGACAAATTTGCCGACTTTGCGGAAGTTTATCTCTACGACATGCGCTCCCAGAGTTTCGACGCCGAGCCACTCTTCAAGGTGGAAGGGTTCTCGGTTGGGGGTGTGATCCTCAGCTCACGGAGGGAAGATTTCAACTCGCTCGTTGGGTTTGCGATTGAAGGGCCAACGGGTCGCGAGCGCTATTACGTGAATCCGGAAGTTCGCGGCATCTATGAAGGTCTGGACGCGGCCTTCAGCGATGTTGAAGTCTCCATTCTTGACTATAACGAAGATTTCTCGCGCGTGCTCTTTTCGACGTGGAGTTCAGCGAACCCGCCCGTTTACTATGTGCTTGCGGATCGTTCGAAAGTCGCTCTGCTTGGCGCGTCGCGGCCATGGCTGGACTCAACGGCCCTTCGGAAGACCGAATTCATCAAGTACGCGGCGCGTGATGGTCTCGAGATTCCTGCCTTCCTGACACTCCCCAAAGATTGGAAGAAGGAAGATGGACCACTTCCCGCGATTGTCTTGCCACACGGTGGGCCCTGGTCGCGGGATACCAGCGGTTGGGACGCCACGGGCTGGACGCAATTCCTTGCCACGCGTGGTTATGCTGTCCTTCAGCCACAGTATCGCGGAAGCCAGGGCTTCGGTCGCAAACTTTGGCTCGCCGGCGACGCCGAATGGGGTCAAAAAATGCAGGACGATAAGGATGACGGCGCAGCCTGGCTCGTTGCGCAAGGTTATGCCGCGCCTGATCGGTTGGCCATTTTCGGCTATTCATATGGCGGGTTTGCCGCCATGGCGGCAACCGTCCGTGAGAATGGCCCCTTCCAGTGCGCCATCGCCGGTGCCGGCGTCTCAAATCTGGCAAGGCTAGGTAACAACTGGAGTGACAGCCGTTTGCAACGTGCGATCCAGGGCAAGACAGTGACGGGCATGGACCCTGCGGCCAACACGAGCAAGGCAAACATCCCGATCCTCGTCTATCATGGGGACCGTGACGTCAGGGTTCCGCTCTTCCACGGTAAGGACTTCTACGAGGCCGTTCGGAAGAAGGTCCCGGCAAAGTTCGTTCAGATCTCTGATATGCCCCATAGTCTGCCGTGGTGGCCGACACATCATCGCCAGTCTCTTTCGGCTATCGAGAGCTTCTTGAAAACCGATTGCGGTCCTGGCGGTCTTTGAGGGCAAACGACCCAGAACAACGCATGATGCGGGAGGGCGGCCAGTTCACTGGCCGCCCTTTCTCATTTTGCTCGAATGGCTGTCTTGGGTATCAGGGCGCGCCGAACACGCGCTCGAAGATCGTGTCGACATGCTTGAAGTGATATCCGAGATCGAAAAGCGCTTCGATCTCTGCCTCAGTCAGGCGCGCGCGAACGTCTGCGTCGGCTTTGAGCAGGTCGAGCAGCGGACCTTCCCTCTTCCATGTCCGCATCGCGTTGCGCTGAACGAGAGAATAAGCCACCTCGCGGCTCTCGCCCTTCTCGACAAGCGCAAGCAAGACGCGCTGGGAGTTGTGCAGGCCCCCCATACTGTCAATCGTGCGCATCATATTGTCCGGGTAAACCACCAGCGTTTCGATCACGCCGGCGAGTCGATGCAGGGCAAAATCGAGATGGCCCGTCGCATCCGGTCCGATACCGCGCTCGACGGAGGAATGCGAAATATCGCGCTCATGCCAGAGCGCGACATTCTCCAGCGCCGGAATAACGGCTGAGCGAACAAGACGTGCAAGACCCGTCAAGTTCTCGGTCAAGACGGGATTGCGCTTGTGCGGCATGGCAGAAGAGCCCTTTTGCCCGGCCGAGAAGAACTCCTCAGCCTCCAGGACCTCCGTGCGCTGAAGGTGGCGCACTTCTGTGGCGAGCCGCTCGATAGACGATGCAACAATTCCGAGAGTGGCAAAATACATGGCGTGCCGGTCACGCGGTATCACCTGGGTCGAGACAGGCTCGACTGCGAGACCGAGCTTCTCGGCAACGTGCGCCTCGATGCGCGGATCGATGTTAGCGAATGTGCCGACAGCACCGGAGATGGCGCAAGTGGCAATCTCGGCCCTCGCCAGGAGCATACGGGCGCGATTGCGCTCAAACTCCGCATAAAAGGTCGCGAGCTTGATACCGAACGTCGTTGGCTCGGCGTGAATTCCATGGCTGCGGCCAATCGTTGGTGTGTATTTGTGCTCAGCCGCCCGCGCTTTCAGCCCGGCAAGAACCCGGTCAATACCATCGATGAGCAGATCCGCAGCTCGGACGAGTTGGATGTTGAAACAGGTGTCGAGCACATCGGAGGATGTCATGCCGAGATGAAGGAAGCGGGCTTCATCACCAACGTGCTCGGCGACATTTGTGAGGAAGGCGATCACATCGTGTTTTACCTCCCGCTCAATCGCGTCAATGCGAGACGGATTGAATGCGCCGCGGGCCCGGACCGCCGCTGTGACGCCGGCGGGGATATACCCGAGACGCTCCATGGCTTCGGCTGCGAGCGTTTCGATGTCGAGCCAGATTCCGAAGCGTGATTCCGGCGTCCAGATTGCCGCCATTTGAGGTCTCGAATAGCGTTCGATCATGATGCGGCTCCTTCTCGCCCCTGTTGCAGCGTTTGCGCGGGATGGGTCAAGACGAATCCCCCGTAGATCAGGCTTTGCGGCCGGCTTTTGTCGCACGCAAAACATGCCTTGGTCCGGCCGTGACACAACGGGTACTGGCCCAATTTCCCCGAATAGGTTAAAGCCTGTACATCACCGGCGGAGAGAGAGTCGTCGTGTGTGTGGCTTCCTGTTGCTGGTTATACAGCGCAGGGAATTTGATGGTCAGATGGTTGCTCGAATGGTTCGGGGCTCAGCCAATGCATGGGGAAATGCTATGAAAAAATTTATCACACTTTCGATGGGAATGGCGGCAGTCAGCGGCCTCGCATTTGCTCAGGGAAACGCCGACTATCCGCCAGACGGTGGACCCGGCGTCTGCTATGCGCGCGTCCTTATTCCTGAACAAACCGAAATCGTGACAGAGCAGGTCATCGACCGCGCCGAAAGCACTGAGATCAAGGTGATCCCGGCAACCTATGAAACCGTGACAGAACAGGTTCTCGTGAAAGAGGCAACGGTCCGCTACAACGTCATCCCGGCGCGCTACGAAACGGTTACTGAGCAAGTGATCAAGACACCTGAGCGCACCGAAACAATCGTGATCCCAGCCGAGTATGAGACGTATACCGAGCAAGTCCTTGTTCGTCCGGCTTATGTGACATGGAAACCAGGTAACGGTCTTTTTGGCCGTGCAAGCGCGGACGGTACAACGCCTGTTGATGGAACAGCAGGCGTCGCAACCGGCGAACTCCTGTGCCGGGTCGAGGTGCCAGCCGAGTACGAAACCGTGACCCGGACACGTATCAAGACGCCTGAGCGGACAGAAGTGAAGGTCATCCCGGCGACATATGAAACCGTAACCCGGGAAGTGGTGGCCGAGGCTCCTCAAGTCGTCGAAGAGGTCATCCCGGCAGTCTATGAGACGGTCACTGTTCAGAAGCTCGTAACGGCGGCTCAGGAAGAGGTGATCGTTATCCCGGCGACCTACAAAACCGTTGAAAAGCGGGTCGTGTCGGGCGGTGGTGGTCTCGAATGGCGCGAAGTGCTTTGCGATACCAATGCGTCTCCTGAAAAAATTGCCGAGGTTCAGCGCGCGTTGACCGCGCGGGGATATGCCAACCCGGCTGATGGCACGTTTGGCCCTGCCACGCTTCGGGCGATGGAGGCCTATCAACGGGCCAATGGCTTGCCGATTGGCTACCTCACTGTTTCGACTGTCCAGTCGCTCGGCGTGACGCCGTTCTGATCTCTCAGTGCTCAAATCCGAAGCCCCCGCACCTGACCCGGTGTGGGGGCTTTTTTCATATGGGCGACATCTGCGGGCTACGACTTCTCTTGCTGGTGGGGCAGGGTAGTATGAGCCCTGATTCGAAAGGCCGCCCGTTTGATTTTGACTGCGCCGCCCGCTCTGATGCCGGAACGGTCCGTTACCGGTCGCAATTGGCGCCTCGCTGATGTGGACGAACCCCTCACCCGGCGGTTGGCGGCGATGGCCGGCGGCTCGGATTTGCTTGGACGCCTGCTGGCCCTCCGTGACGTAACAGCCGAGACCGCAGCGAGCTATCTGAACCCCACGCTACGCGAGTTGTTCCCGGACCCATCCTCATTCGCGGACATGGACAACGCGGCCTCCATCATCCTCGATGCGATCGAAGAGGGTCGGCCCGTGGCCGTGTTCGCTGACTATGACGTCGACGGGGGAACATCTTCAGCGATCTTGACACGATATTTCCGCGCCTGGGGGCGCGATCTTGGTCTCTACGTGCCTGATCGTCTCGAAGAGGGGTATGGCCCCACGCCTGGCGCATTTCGCCGGATCAAGGCGGACGGCGCAAAGCTCGTCATCACCGTCGATTGCGGCGCCGCCGCGACGCTCGCGCTCGCCGAAGCAGACAAGATCGGTCTTCCTGTCGTGGTCGTCGACCATCATCTGATGTCAGGAGAGATTCCCCGGATCGCAGCTCTGGTGAACCCAAACCGGCCAGACTGCACCTCAGGACAGGGGCATCTTGCCGCCGCAGGTGTGGTTTTCGTGCTGGTGGTTGCGATCAACCGCCTCGCCCGGGCGCGCGGTGTATCGCCCAAGGGTGGGCTTCCGGATCCGATGCGCCTGCTGGATCTTTGCGCATTGGGCACCCTTTGTGACATGGCGCCGCTGCGCGGCGTCAATCGGGCCTTTGTTCAGCAAGGTCTTCTGATGATGTCGCAGGGGCAAAATGAGGGGCTGCGTGCGCTCGCCGATGTCGCTGGGATTGGCACGATCGAAACCGTGTATCATGCGACATTCCTCCTTGGCCCGCGCTTGAACGCGGGTGGCCGTGTCGGCGATCCTTGGCTTGCCGCACGGCTTCTTGCCTCGGAGGATCGCTCCGAGGCGATTGCTCTCGCAGAAAGACTGCACGCCCTGAACGAGCTGCGAAAGGCAGTTGAAGCAAGCATCCTCGACGAGGCGACGGCACAAGCCTCGCGCTCGCTCGAAGCCGATCCGTCACGCGGCGTGATTGTGGCAGCCGGTGAAGGCTGGCACCCGGGCGTGATTGGGATTGTGGCCGGGCGACTCAAGGAGCAATTCCATCTTCCGAGCATCGTGATCGGTTGGGGCGAAGGATTGGGGCCCGTGGCGAAGGGGTCCGGACGTTCGGTGGCTGGTGTCAACTTGGGTGAGGCCATCGCGACGGCAGCGCGCGAAGGCTTGATCTTGTCAGGAGGCGGCCATGCCATGGCCGCTGGGCTCAGTATGGACCCCTCTCAATTGGCCGCGTTTGATAATTGGATTGTTGCGCATATGGCGCGCTTCGGGGCGGAACGCACCGCGGCCCTGTGCCTCGACATTGATGCCTGCCTTGCACCGGGTGCAGCATCGACAGACCTTGTGGATTCGCTGGCGCGGATCGGCCCGTTTGGCGCTGGGGCCCCCGAACCCCTCTTTGCGCTTTGCGGCATCCAGCCAACCGGCGTAAGGCGGGTTGGCGGAAACCACATCAAGTTTTCCGCCGAAGACGCCAGTGGCCGCCTCGATTGCATCGCATGGCGCGCCGCAGACGGCCCTATCGGTGATGTTTTGCGACGTGGCGATCGCCTGAGCGTTGCAGGGCGCTTGAAAGCCGATTCCTGGAACGGTCGACGCCGTGTTCAGATGGATGTGGTCGACGTGGGCCTCATGTCATGATTGTGCGATTCGCTCGAACACGCGGGTTGCCCTCCGGCCTGCCAGCCGCTATATCGCCCATTCTTCAAGCTAGAGTGGTCCCTTCGTCTATCGGTTAGGACGTCAGGTTTTCAACCTGAAAAGAGGGGTTCGACTCCCCTAGGGACTGCCAGCTTGAACGTCCTTCGCCCCCCTCGTGGTTCAGTGCCTCGCAAGGCTTGTGAAGATCGCGTGACAAGTGCTTTTACGCGATTTAAGTTGCTGAGTTGGGGAATAGGGGTCGATGTCGAAAATTGCTGCTACGTCAGGATCAGACAATAGCGCGCCGGAAGTGTCCGTGCGTGTTATCGGACGTATAAAATGGTTCGACAGCGCAAAGGGCTACGGCTTTATCGTTGCTGAGACGACATCTGACCCCTCCCTCACGGGTGATGTCATGATTCACATTTCCAGCCTTCGAGCCTATGGCGAAACATATGCCGATGAGGGCGCACGGATCATCTGCGATGCTGTGAGCCGCCCACGCGGCTGGCAGACAGCACACATTATCGAGATGGAACGTCCGCGCGCGGTCGTTGCCCGCGAAAAAGGCGTTGAACGATCCTACGAGCCGGTCGTCCTCAAATGGTTCAATCGCGCCAAAGGCTACGGTTTTGTTCGCCGCGACTCTGATGACGCCGACATCTTTGTGCATGCTGTGGTGCTTCGAAAAGCCGGCCTTGAAGACATACAGCCCGACACAGCGGTTGATGCGGTGATCGAGACCGGCACCAAGGGCGCGCACGTGAGCCATATCCGTCCGAAAGCCTAAACCGCCTTACCTGCTTGCGGGACAGGCCTGGCGCCAGTAAACACAAAAAATGATCCGATATTGTTTCGCTCTTCTGGCCGCGCTTGCATGTCTCGCCCAGGCCGCATTCGCCCAGCTCCCTACTGGCACCGTGAGCATCGAAACAGGCGAGACATCGCATCGTTTCAATGTTGAAATCGCTGCAACTCCAGAGGCAATTTCTGCAGGACTGATGTTCCGCACCGAGCTTGCCCCCGATGCTGGCATGCTCTTTGATTTTGGGGGCGAACGGGAAGCGAGCATGTGGATGAAGAACACTCTTCTTCCGCTCGACATGCTTTTCATTGATGGGGCCGGCACGGTCGTCATGATCGCGCGAAATACCACGCCAGGATCTCTGCGTTCCATTGGCCCTGGGGTGCCTGTGCGCGGTGTTCTGGAGATCGCGGGTGGTCGTGCGAAGGCTTTGCAGATCGAGCCAGGTGACACGGTGGTTCACCCGATCTTCGGGTCGGCCGGTGGATGATCCGGCGACGCCGCCGTTCGAGGTTCCGCCCGGATTTGCGCCGACCCCGTCACGAGGCAAATTCACGCTTCACAACGGCCCTACCTATAGGGCGACAGCCGCCGGAGATGTCCGGGCAGGCCTATTGGTCTTGGACAGGCACTGCAATGGCATGGGATTCCTGCATGGAGGTATGGCAAGCGCATTCGCAGATAGCGCGCTCGCCTGGGCGGTTTGGACGGCGACTGGCAGGATGTCGGTCACGATCAAACTTTCCCTGATCTTCATCGACATCGTCAAGGAAGGGACGTGGATCGAGGCCCATCCAGGCGTCACGTCGATCGATGGTGACATCGTGCACGTGAAGGCCACGATCGTGAAACAGTGCGGCGTGGTCGCAGCGAGAGCAGATGCCGTATTCAGGACGCTGCGCCGCAAGATGCCTTGATCACAGTCCCAACGCATTGAGGGCGTAGGCCCGGATCGATTTGTAATCCGCCTTTCCATTCGCCGCTCGCCCCAAATCCTCGAGGAAAAGGATTCGCTTGGGCGCCTTGTAGCGCGCGATCAGGGTTTGAACGTGGGCGCGGAGGGCCTCTTCGGTCGAAGGTGCCGCCAGAGACACAACAGCGGTTACAGCCTGGCCCCATTTGTCGTCGGGCACCCCCACGACGAGTGCATCGTGAACGGCCGGATGCGCTTTCAGCGCCTCCTCAACCTCCTCCGGATAGACCTTTTCACCAGCAGTATTGATGCAGTTCGAACCACGTCCGAGCAGCGTGATCGTGCCATCTGCCTCGACCATGCACCAATCGCCGGGAATGGCATAGCGAATGCCGCCGATCGTCTTGTAGGTCTTTTCGGTCTTTTCCGGGTCCTTGTAATAACCGAGCGGCACCGCGCCGCCACGCGCGATGAACCCGGGCTCGCCGCTTCCGGGCAGAACTTCGCGGCCATCCTCGGTGAAGACCTTGCAGCTGACGCCGATCTCGAATTTGGAAGTCTGCGTGCCGCCATCCGCCGTGGTGATCGACGAGCCGAACCCGACCGCTTCGGACGCGCCGAAGCTGTCGGTCAGCGCTGTCTGCGGAATATGCCGGAGCAGGCCCTGTTTCACTTCGGCGCTCCACATCACGCCGGAGGACACGATGTTCAGCACGCTAGACAGGTTCCAGCGACCGGGATTTTCATCCAGCGCCTGAAGCATCGGCTTGGCAAAGGCGTCGCCCACGATCGCCATCGATGTGACTCCGTTCGCCTGAACTGTATCCCACAGGTTCACGGGGCTGAACTTCGCCTTCTCGGACAAGGTAACAACCGCGCCGCCATTCAGCATCGCGCCCATCGCGGTGAACCAGCCGGTGCCGTGCATCAGCGGGCAGGCGGGCAACTGGCGCGAGAAGCGGCCAACGGTCAGCGCGTTCTGCACGTGCTCGTCCATGGTCTCAGGCACCGGCATGCCCATTTTGCGCACGCCTTCCATGTTGGCTTCGCGCCAGATGTTGTGGGTCCACATCACGCCTTTCGGCAGGCCGGTGGTGCCACCCGTGTACAGAAGGAACATCTCGTCGCCGGAACGCTTTCCCGTGATCGTGGAGGCGTCCCCGGTCGTTGCGAGTTTCTCGTAGTCCTGGGCGAACGGCGCGGTCGTGCCGCCGCCGATTTGAACCCAGGCGACGACGCGGGACAGGCGCTGGTGTACGCGTTCGACCTCGGCCATGAACTCCACATCGAAGAAAACAACCGTCGAGTCCGAGTTATCGATGATGTAGACCAGCTCGTCATCGAGATAGCGGTAGTTGACGTTCACCGGCGACAGGCTCGCTTTGAAGCAACCCGCCATCGCTTCCATATATTCCGTCTGGTTGCGCATGTAGAAGCCGGCCTTGTCGCCGGATCTGGCACCAAGATGGATCAGCGCGCGCGCCAGGCGATTGGTCCGGGCCGTGAACTCCGGCCAATAGATCTTGCGGTCCCCATGCGCCAGCGCAAGGTCATCCGGCCCAAGGGCCGCGCCAACGGCATCCAGCATTTCGCCGAAATTCCAGTCCATCGTTTCCTCCGCCGATTTGTTTTTCCGGATGCTACGGAGGTGGGCCCTGTCCCGCAATGATGACCCAAAGGAAACGGCCCCCCGGAGGTCTCCGGAGGGCCGCAATTGTCGTCGGTAAGCGAGAGGGTTGGACTTAGAAGTCCATACCGCCCATGCCGCCCATGCCGCCGCCGCCCATGCCGCCGCCTCCAGCCGATTCTTTCTTCGGAGCATCGGCAATGCCGGCCTCCGTCGTGATCAGCAGGCTCGCGACCGAGGCCGCGTTCTGGAGGGCAGAACGGACAACTTTGACAGGGTCGATGACACCCATGGCGACGAGGTCGCCATACTCTTCTGTCTGGGCATTGAAGCCGTAGGAGCGCGACTTGTTCTGAAGGATCGTATTGACCACAACAGAACCTTCGACGCCTGCGTTCTCAACGATCTGGCGCAGCGGGGCCTCAAGAGCCTTGCGCACGATGTCGATGCCTGCCTTTTCGTCGTCGTTGAGGCCAACGACACCGATGTTCTTGGAGGCCCGCAGAAGCGCCACGCCGCCGCCAGGAACGATGCCTTCTTCGACAGCCGCCCGGGTCGCGTTGAGCGCGTCGTCGACGCGGTCTTTCTTCTCTTTCACTTCGACTTCTGTGGCACCGCCAACCTTGATGACAGCCACGCCGCCGGCAAGTTTCGCGAGCCGCTCCTGGAGTTTCTCCTTGTCGTAGTCAGACGTGGTGTCTTCGATCTGCTTACGGATCTGGCCGACACGGCCTTCGATATCCTTTTTCTTGCCAGCCCCATCGACGATGGTCGTGTTGTCTTTGTCGATGGTGACGCGCTTGGCTTTGCCCAGCATGTCCATCGAGACGTTCTCGAGTTTGATGCCAAGGTCTTCGGAGATGACCTGGCCACCGGTCAGGACAGCGATGTCCTGAAGCATGGCCTTCCGGCGATCCCCAAAGCCCGGGGCCTTCACGGCGGCAATACGCAGTCCACCGCGGAGCTTGTTCACGACGAGCGTTGCAAGCGCTTCGCCGTCAACATCCTCTGCGATGATGATCAGCGGCTTTTGCGACTGAACCACGGCTTCTAGGATCGGCAGCAAGGGCTGCAGGCTCGAAAGTTTTGATTCGTGAAGCAGGATGAGCGCATCTTCGAGCTCGACGGACATCTTGTCAGCGTTCGTGATGAAGTACGGGCTGATGTAACCACGGTCGAACTGCATACCTTCGACAACGTCAAGTTCGGTGTCAGCCGATTTGGCTTCTTCGACGGTGATGACGCCCTCGTTGCCGACTTTCGCCATCGCTTCAGCAATCATCGCCCCGATTTCGACCTGACCGTTGGCCGAGATCGTGCCAACCTGAGCAATCTCTTCGTTGGTCTTCACCTTCTTGGCATGGTGGGCGAGGTCGCGAACGACTTCGGCGACAGCTTTGTCGATCCCTCGCTTCAGGTCCATCGGGTTCATGCCTGCGGCGACCCGCTTCATGCCTTCCCGGACAATCGCCTGGGCGAGAACCGTGGCGGTCGTGGTGCCGTCACCGGCGGTATCATTCGCCTTGGACGCCACTTCGCGCAACATCTGGGCGCCCATGTTCTCGAGACGATCTTCGAGTTCGATTTCCTTTGCGACAGTCACGCCGTCTTTCGTCGTGCGTGGTGCGCCAAACGACTTCTCGATGACGACATTACGGCCCTTCGGGCCGAGCGTAACTTTCACTGCGTTTGCAAGTGTGTCGACGCCGCGAAGCATTTTCTCGCGGGCGTCAGATCCGAAAACAACTGTCTTAGCTGCCATTGTGAATTACCTCATGATTGGGTTGGGAGAAAGAAAGGGGCGGAGAACTTACTTCTCCAGGACGCCCATGATGTCGCTTTCCTTCATGATCAGCAGTTCTTCACCGTCGATCGTGACTTCCGTGCCGGACCACTTACCAAACAGCACGCGGTCTTTCGGCTTGACGTCCATCGGGATGATCTCGTTGTCGTCACCGCGGGCACCTTTGCCGACCGCGACCACGATGCCCTCCTGGGGCTTTTCTTTCGCGGTGTCGGGAATGATGATCCCGCCCTTGGACTTTTCTTCTTCCTTGACGCGGCGCACGACGACCCGGTCATGCAGGGGGCGTAGTTTCATTTTCAATGCCTCTTCGATCATAGCTACCTCGGGTTCGAGTTGAAGACATATCCGTCCGCGCAACTCAGGGGTGCAGATGTTAGCACTCACCCGAGTAGACTGCTAACGGCACCGCGCAGTTAGGACGTCTCTTTGGGCGCGTCAACCGGAAGAGGCCAAATTTTTGGCCAGTTGGACCGATGTTTCGCCTGCTGCCCGGGCAGGCGGGACTGGCGGAGCGATCACCACAATCAGGCCATTGAGCGCTCACACTTTTTTCATAAGCTGCAGCCAGCCTCACTTGTATTGTGGAGCAGTCGAAAGGAGTTTGTCATGGCTGTTGATTCTGACTTCGCGTCGCGTTTTCGTGGCGGCGGGTTGCTGACGACGGAAGTCGTCTATTTCCTCCCGGACCACAAAAACCTGCTTCAGAGTTTCGTCTGGCAGACGATCGACACAGCGCCAACCTTTCCAAGGCTGCACGCCTTCCTCGACCATTGGCGGCGCGATGTAGAAGCCGTCATCCACCTGATCAGGATTGCCCATTCAGACTGGGTCGGACCAGCCGAGATCCGGACGATTGACGGGCGCTGGACCCTCAACTGACGCCCAAAGTTCTCGGAAGTTAAGCGTTTGTGGGTGTGGGTGCCGAAATTTCCGGCGCGGTGACAGCCCAAATTCAATGGCCCTGTAGTAAATCCTGCACAACACAGGGTTTTCCCAGGATGAACGCAAACTCGCGTGATCTTCTCTCGTCGCTGAACTATTTCGTGCTGGTCTGCACGTCGGCCCTTACGATCTCGTTCATCGTTTCGATCATCGTCTTCAATCTGGGTATCCCATTGCATGCGCCCGATTACGTGCGGCTCAATCTCTTTGTCACGGGATGCGTTGCCTTCCCGACGGCCCTGATCGCAACCCTGCATGATTTCCATACCCGTAACTACCAGCGCCGGCTTGAGGCGCTGGCCTGGACAGACGAACTGACCGGCTTGCTCAATCGCCGCTTCTTTCTGCGCGCTGCAGCTGAGGAATGTCGCCGCATGCGCCGGACGGGTCATGCCTCGGCGATTGCCCTCATCGATCTCGACTTCTTCAAAGAGGTGAATGATCTCTACGGTCACGCTGTCGGAGACCGCGTCCTCGCAAACATCGCCCTTGTCGCCCACACAGAATTGCGCGGTCCCTTCGATAAACTCGGTCGCTGGGGTGGTGAAGAATTCGTCGCCCTCTTGACCAATGTGACGTCGCAGGAGGCCGAACTGGTCTGTGAACGGCTGCGTCGCCGGATCGAAGCAACGGTCATCGATACCGGCGAGCACCAGATCAGGGTTACGGCGAGCTTTGGCATCTGCATGCTTGAGGCCGATTCGGATGTCGCAGCCGTCATTGAGCTCGCCGATGGCGCTCTCTATAAGTCCAAGCGCGATGGCCGAAATCGCGTTGGCTTCTCTGAGGTGCCTGAAACGCCACTGCCTCCTGCCGCAAACGATCACGTCGACGTCAGGGTTTGCAAAACAGACAGGTCAAACGAACAGCTTGCGCCGCAGGAGCGAGAGGCAGCGGAGAACGGCTAGTGTCCCGTCTCAAAAATTACTAGCCACTTTAGCGCGGATCTGATTCGTGTTGTTCTTAGCAATGATTCGGAGCGGCTTATGGCACGGCAGACATCAGCGAGCGCGATCACCCTCACGGATGAGGAGCGGACCAC
>JBGSVY010000251.1:0-7110 GCA_041752715.1 Hyphomonas sp. | reverse complement strand
CTGGCGGCGTTGAGCGCGTGGCTCGCCGAACGCGAAGCCGCTCTGCCTGATGACGTCCACGCCCGCGCCCGCGCAGCACCCTTTGTGTTTCCATCACGCGCGGCGGGCGGTCACTTGACCCGCCGCCGGCTCGGCCAGCTGCTTGACGATCTCAGCCTGAGAGCGGGCCTCTCGCCCGAACGGGTCCATCCCCATGCCCTTCGGCATGCCTATGCGACGCATCTGCTGCAGGGCGGCGCCGACCTGCGCAGCGTGCAAACCCTGCTCGGCCACGCCGACATCGCAACAACGCAGATATACACCCATGTTCTCACCGATGAACTGGCAGACCTTCTCGACACCGCGCATCCGATGGCGATTAGCCGCCGGGATTAAAACTTCTCCACGCGAGCCCAATCTGCTGCGACGTTCCCGCAAGCCATGATACCTTTTACTGGTGGCATAGGTGGCGCGTGGGGCGCATCCTGCCCGGCTCTGGGGACATGCATGAAAAAACTGGCGTTATTGGCAATGCTCTCTGCCGCAGCATGCGAGACGACGATTCCCGCCTCGGATTCGACACAACCCCTTGTGTCGCTCTCGCTTACCGAAGGCGGCTTGCGGACCATCCTGTCGACCGATCCGGCGGCGGATCTCGACACGGGCTGCCCCGCAGGCACGCAGGCCACCGGCGCCGCTGCAAATGCCTACATACTTGCACAATACGGCTTGAGTACCGGCTTATCAGACACCGATATGGACTCTGTGTATTTCTACATGCCGAGCGAAATTCCATTCAAGTTCCTCGCTGTCACGAATGATCAGGGCGGCGCAGCCGTAACGCGGGTCGGCTTCAGCGACTCCACGATCAGTGCATCGCGGCCCGAAGGATCTGTTGCGATCACCGAACTTTCGCCCGCTTCGGCAACCACCTTTCCCTTTTCCGAGACCCGGCCTTCCGGCACCACCTACACATACCGGATCGTCGAAAACCGCGGCGATGTCAGTTCGCCTCGCACAGCCCTGATCATGAACTTCACAACGGCCTCGCTCGGCTCCCAACCGCTCATTTCGGTGAAGGGCGACGATTTCAGCGGAAATTCGGCCTATGGACTGGTTTGGCTGCTACCGCGAAGCCTTTGTCTTTGATACCAAGCGGGGGCAGTGGCCCTCGTGGTGGTCCACGCCGCCAAGCTCTTAGATCGGAAACGCACTGATGCGATATGTCTCTCGCCGCCTCGCGCTCCTAGCGGCCGCATCCTGCCTTGTCGCGCTTCCGGCCCTAAGCGCAGGTCCCGCAGCGGTGACCGAGGCCGATCTCGCCCGCGTCGTGGGCGATGACTGGACGGGCGAACTGACCTACCGGGACTACAGCCCGCCCTTCGGCAAAGTAGCGATTGCGGCCGAGGTCGATGTCACCCGCACGGCGGCCGGCCTCACCCTCTCGATGCAATACCCCCGCGAGCCGCAGGCCAATTCTTCCGACGATCTCAACATCGCCGATGCTGGCCGCACCCTTGGCGGCGATCCCGTCATCGCCCGCGAGGACATCGCTGGCGCTGCAGTGATCACGACGCGCGCGCCCTGCGAAGATGATGGTCGCGAAGCGGTCTGCGAGCGCATCTATACCTTCGGGGACAAGACACTGTCCTTGCGCAAGACGGTCAGGCTCACAGGCGAGACCGAGGCTTTCGAACGCAATTCCTTCGTGTTCACCCGCTAGAAAACATTGGGATACGCCCGATTGCGCGGGACAAGCCGATGGAGGATAAGAATGAGCCAGCAGATGCTGGTTTTTTCCTCCAGGGACATATATGGGCCGCCTTCTCCGAGCGTTCGTCGCCACCTTCCTTCTCATTGAAATCGCCGGACTCGTCATAGGCACTTCTGTCTGGGCCATCCTTGCCGAGTTTCACGCCTCCAATCCTGTCATCATCGGCGCAGAAGGGCTCGCCATGATCGGCGTGACCGTGCTCGGTGTCGTGATCTTCCGGCGGGCGCTCGCGGCCGAAACGCGGATCGACACGGGCGAACCGAGCGCCTGAAACCCGGTTTGACGGGCCAGCCGGGGGCGCTTAAGCCAAGCGCTTATCCCGGAGGCCCCGATGACCCAGAAGACCCCGCGCAGCTTCTTCAAGCCCCTCGCCATCGGCGCGCCGGACCCGATGCGCGACCTGCCCGTCCGCCTAGAGCGGATGATCCATTTCGTGCCGCCCCACCTCGACAAGGTCCGCGCCAAGGTGCCCGAGATGGCGCCGACTGTGGACGTGATCCTCGCCAACCTAGAAGACGCGATCCCCGCCGATGCGAAAGACGCCGCCCGCGCCGGCGCCGTCGAGATAGCGAACATGTATGACTGGCAGGGCAAGGGCACCGGATTCTGGAGCCGCGTGAACTGCCTCAACTCCCCCTGGTTCCAGCAGGACGTCTCCGAACTCGTCCTCAAGGCGGGCCACCAGCTGGACGTCATCATGCTGCCCAAGGTCGAAGGGCCCTGGGACATCCACTTCGCCGACCAGTATGTTGCGCAGCTCGAAGCGCAGGCCGGGCTGAAACGCCCGATCCTCTTCCACGCCATCCTCGAGACCGCCGAAGGCATGGCCCGCGTCGAGGAGATCGCCCTCGCCTCCCCCCGCATGCAGGGCATCAGCCTTGGCCCAGCTGACCTCGCCGCGAACCGCAAGATGAAGACCACCCGCGTCGGCGGCGGCCACCCCTTCTACCGCGTGATCGATGATCCGAACACGGACGGCGCGCCCCGCGCCAGCGTTCAGCAGGACCCCTGGCACTACACCATCGCCCGCATGGTCGACGCTTGCCGCATGGCCGGCATCAATGCCTTCTACGGCCCCTTCGGCGACATTGCCGACGGCGAGGCCTGCGAGCAGCAATTCCGCAACGCCTTCCTGCTCGGCTGCTCGGGCACCTGGTCGCTGCATCCCTCGCAGATCGCTATCGCCAAGCGCGTCTTCTCTCCGGACCCGGACGAAGTGAAGTTCGCCCGGAAGATCCTCGCCGCAATGCCGGACGGCACTGGCGTCGCCATGATCGACGGCAAGATGCAGGACGACGCCACCTGGAAACAGGCCAAGGTCATCTCCGATCTCGCCGATCTCGTCGCCGCACGTGACCCGGACCTCGCAGCAGCCTATGCGGGATAAGTTTAAACTGATCGCGTTGGCCGTCTAGCGCGCGACTTTCACGAACAGGCCGCCGGCCCATGCCAACCGCCCGTCCCGGAAGGATGGCGCGGGGAAAGTGGCGATAGATGGTCTCGATCGTCTGGCCTGTGTTTGCGCCGACATCGAAAAGACCGCATCTCGATATACCTGCACCAATTTGCGGAGGTCGCGCACCACACTGGCGGCATACTGCTTCCGGACACGATCACAGCCCGTCGCCCGAACGGGAGCATCCCCATGCCAGACATGGTCAATGCCCCCGTCCGATCGCAGAACTCAAAGCGCCGCATACTTCTTTCGCAACGTCAAATAATTGATCGAACAGTCTTGACCCGCTTCTGCCTGATAAATGTAAGATCGCCCGGACAAACTGCGTTCTTTGCACAAGCCGGAGACCCTCACCTTGTCAAACCACCTGATCCCTCAAACCGGCTACAGCCCGCACCTTCAGCGCTGGATGGACTGGATGGTCCTCGGCCATGACAAGGAGGGCCTCGCCGCCCAGCTCGCCGACGATGCCGTCTTCCAGAGCCCCGTGGTGCACACGCCCCAGCGCGGCAAGCTGATCACCTTCATGTACCTCTCGGCAGCCGGAGAGACGCTCGGCAATGACAGTTTTCGCTATACCCGTGTCTTCGATTGCGGGACCCGCGCCGTGCTCGAATTCGAAACCGAGATGGACGGCATCACGGTCAACGGCGTCGACATGATTGAGTGGAACGAAGACGGTCAGATCACCGAGTTCAAGGTGATGGTCCGCCCGCTGAAGGCCGTGAACAAGTGCCATGAGGCGATGGGCCGGATGCTCGAAAAGATGAAGTCCGGCGCATGACGCTGCCCATACTGACGACAGCCCGCCTCGTTCTGCGGGCACCCGAAGAATCAGACCTCGCCGAAAGCATCGCGATGTGGGCTGACACGGACGTGGTACGCTTCATCGGCGGGCGCACGCGCGGGCCGCAGGAAGTGTGGTTTGCGTTGCTAAGGGCGCGGGGGCTCTGGGCGCTCAAAGGCTTCGGCTACTGGACCGTGCGCGACCGCGAAACCGGCGCCTATCTCGGCGAAGCAGGCTTTTCTGACTTCAAGCGCGGCCTGCCGCCAGAACTGACACCTCTGCCAGAGTGCGGCTGGGCCTTCGTCCGGGCGGCATGGGGCCGCGGCATCGCGTCCGAGACGCTCAGCGCCATGCACGGCTGGCTGGATGCCCATCATCCTGGCGACACCCACTGCATCATCAATCCTGAAAACGTCGCCTCTGCGAAGGCGGCGGCAAAGGCCGGTTATGCGCGCACCGGCGAGACGCTGCTCGATGGCAGCCCGATCGGGATCTACTGCCGCAGGCTCTGAGGCGCGCTTAGCCCGTCCGGCGTGCGCCAGGCCCGAACGAGATCGAGGAAGGCCGTGTCGGGCAGGCCGGGACTGTAGAGAAAGCCCTGCGCCATCGTGCAGCCGCGTCGCCGCAGGAACTCGGCCTGCTTGGTTGTCTCGACACCTTCTGCCACTGTCTTCAGGCCCAGCGTTTCGGCCATCGCGAGGATCATCTCGACAATCGCCGGCGCCTGCCGGTCGGTATCGAGCGCCGAGACAAACTGCCGGTCGATCTTGAACACATCGAAGGGTAATTGCGTCAGCGTTGACAGGTTTGAATGCCCCGTCCCGAAATCATCAATCGCGAGTTTCGTGCCGAGAGCCCGAAGCGGCGAGATGAACTCGGCAACCCGTGCCGGATCGGCCACCGCCATGCTTTCGGTGATCTCGAGCTCGAGCCGGTTCGGATGCAGGCCTGTGCGGCGCAAGGTGCGCATCACGACGTCCGTCAGATCGCCCTTGCGGAATTGGCTCGGCGAGACGTTGATGGCCACCGTGATGTTATGGCCTTCGTCCTGCCAGATCCGCGCTGCCTCGCAAGCCGCATCGAGAATCTGCTCACCGACCTGCTCGATCAGACCGGTTTCTTCCGCCAGCGGAATAAACGCCGCCGGCGAGATCAGCTTGCCATTCGACCGCCGCCAACGCGCGAGCGCCTCGGCCCCGACAATCTGGCCGGTGCTGAAATCGATCTTAGGCTGGAAGACGGCCTTGAATTCGCGGTTCTCCACGGCCTCGCGCAATTCGGTCTCCAACCGGTAGCGCCCGCGCACGATGCGCGTCAGGCGCGGCGTGAAGAAGCGGATGCCCGATTGGCCTTCGTTGCGCGCCAGCCGCAGGGCGAGCTTGGCATTGTGCATCAGCTTCGCCGCCGAATCGGCATCCTCCGGCGCCATGACGATGCCGCCGGACAGGGCAAGGGAAACCGGCCGCCCATGGTGCTGGAAAGGCTCGGTAAAGCTCTGGCGGATCGCCCGCGCAATCGTGACAACCTGGTCCCGGCTGACGGCGTTGGGCAGGTATACCGCGAACCGGTCAGCCGTCACGGCGGCAAGGAAGGCACCGCGCAGCGCCGTTGCGGCGGGACCGGAAATCGTCTCCAGCGCGGATGCAAGGCGTTCTGCGGCGGTCCGGAGCAACCGATCGCCAGACCCGCCTCCGGCCTGCTCAAGCGCCCGATTGAACTGGTCGATGTCCAGCAACAGGAAGGCAGCAGGCGTCTCAAAGCGTGCGTCTGGCAAGGTTGCCGTGATCACCTCGTCGAGGGCCGTAACGTTTGGTAAACCTGTCACGCGGTCGGTATAGGCGACCGCCCGCAAGGTCTCATTCTCGCGGCGCAGGTTGCGCACCGTCCGCGTCGTCGAGACGCGCAACCACCTTAGCTCGGGAAAGTGCATCCCCTCAAGCCCTGTATCGTCCGTGCCTCGGGTGCTCAGCATGTACTGGGTAAATTGCTCGATCGACCGTTGGAGATAGCGCGCAAGGGCATAGCAGGCGGCGGCCGCCGTCAGCATGGCGAGGCCGAGCATCCCGGCAAGAATCGGCAGCGGCAATACCGTGTAGGCGGCGTCACGCATCACGTAGGCCCGGTAAGATGTCTCGAACACGGTCAGCAAGATGAACAGCAAAATAGCCACAAAGCTGCCGCCGATCGCCGCAAAGACCGGGATCGACAGGTTGCCGACCAGCCGGCCAAAGATCGATTTGTCCCTCACATCAGCCTTCCACGAAACCTTCGGTGCCTGCCCATCGAATCAATTGCACCGGATTTGTTTAGGATTGGGTGAACATAAGCGGCTAGATGTGCCCGGCCCGTAACACTATATGGCGGCCATGACACAGAACCGCACCGCGACGATCACACGGCAGACGAAGGAAACCGACATCGCGGTGACCGTCAACCTCGACGGCACCGGCAAGTCGGATATCGCAACCGGCATCGGCTTCTTCGATCACATGCTCGACAGCCTTGCCCGCCATTCGCTGATCGACCTGTCGGTACGCACCAAGGGCGACCTGCACATCGACATGCACCATACGGTCGAAGATACCGGGATCGTCCTCGGGCAGGCGATCGCCAAGGCCCTCGGCGATTTCGCCGGCATCACCCGCTTCGGCCACGCCTATATCCCGATGGACGAGACGCTGACCCGCGCCAGCATCGATCTCTGCAAACGCCCTTACTTGATCTGGAAGGTGGATTTCAGCCGCGACAAGATCGGCGAGATGGACACCGAACTCTTCAAGGAGTTCTTTCACGCCCTCGCCGGCAATGGCGGCATGTGCCTGCATGTCGAAAACCTTTACGGCGCAAACTGCCACCACATCGCCGAAAGCTGCTTCAAGGCCACCGCCCGGGCCCTGCGCACCGCGATCACCATCGACCCCCGCCTTGCCGGCCAGCCGGCGAGCACCAAGGGCAGCCTTTAGCAAATCCCCCGGGATGCCGGGCGCCCCGGCCAGCCGAATTGCCACGCTATCCTCACGGGACTAAGAGCCGCTCATGTCCCGTACCGTGCTCATCGACTATGGCTCCGGCAACCTGCATTCCTGCGCCCGCGCCCTTGTGGCAGCCTCTGCC
>JBGSVY010000250.1:0-2924 GCA_041752715.1 Hyphomonas sp. | reverse complement strand
CTCCAACTGGCGCCAGATCATGAAGCCCTTCGGGTGCCAAAACACCGAGCCCTGCGCCTCGGGCTGGAAGTGGAACAGGTCTAGCTGTGCCCCCAGTTTCCTGTGGTCGCGCTTCTCGGCTTCCTCGAGGCGCGTCAGGTGAGCCTTCAGGTCCTTCTCGTTTGTCCAGGCCGTGCCGTAGACGCGTTGCAGCATCTCGTTCTTCGAGTCGCCGCGCCAGTAGGCCCCGGCCAGCTTCATCAGCTTGAACGCCTTGGGCAGTTTGCCCGTGGACGGAAGATGCGGCCCCCGGCAGAGGTCGAACCAGTCGCCCTGCCGGTAGAGCGTGATGGCTTCGCCGGGCGGGATGATGTCGTCGATGATCTGGGCCTTGTAGTCCTCGCCGATCCGCTTGAACTCGGCGATGGCGGCGTCCTTCTCCCAGACCTCGCGGACGATCGGATAATCGGCATCGATGATCGCGTTCATCTTGGCTTCGATCTTCTCGAAATCGTCCGTCGAGAACGGGACTTTTCGGGCAAAGTCATAGTAAAAGCCGTCATCGATGACGGGACCGATCGTCACCTGCGTGTCGGGGTAGAGCGCCTGCACGGCCTGGGCGAGGACGTGGGCGGCGTCATGGCGGATCAGCGCGAGACCGTCGGCGTCCTTGTCGGTGATGATGGCAACCGCAGCGTCGCCCTCGAGCGGGCGCGTCAGGTCGCGCAGTTCGCCATTGACGCGGGCGGCAAGCGCCTTCTTGGCAAGGGATTTCGAGATGCTCATCGCAACGTCGAAAGGTGAGGCCCCATCGTCGAATTCCCGCTTCGAGCCATCGGGGAGCGTAATCTGTATCATGTCTGGTCTTCTTGTTTCGGGCGCGCCGCGCAGGCTGCGCAGAAAGGAACTATCCGGCGAGTGATTAGCGCGGGCGCCGCGAAAATCCCACCCTGTTTGTCGTCAGGGTCCTGCCGGGATCGGAAACATGTTTGGCGGGTGCAAGGCACGCACGGCCAGGGGCCTGCGGGTCAGGCACCCCGGCGGGTTCGCGGCGTTGTCCGGTCAAGGCGGCGTAGCAGGTTCATGGCGCCGGTATGTCACGGGGCGGGGCGGGATTCAACGGGGGATGCACCGGGCCTTTCCAGTCGCCATATTGCCAGGGCCGCCAGAAGGGGACCTCGGGGCGCATCGTGGGCGCCGGGTCGTGGCCGTGATTGCCCCCCGGCCGGCAGCGCAGGAAGCGGGCGAGCGTCATCCAGAACCCCGGCCACCAGCCATGCCGCGCGACACATTCGGCGCCGTATTCGCTGCAGGTCGGCAGGTACTGGCAGCGCGCCCCGGCCAGCCAGAAAAGCTGGCTCGGCCCGTGCTTGTAGAGCCAGAGCAGGCCGACGGCTGCGCGGCGTCTAAGGCTCATGTCAGGCCGCCGTCCGGGCCGCGAGGGCGGCCTCGATGGCGGCAATTGCGGCCTCGAAGGCGAGCAGTGTGGAGGCATGGCGGGGCGGATAGTCGGCGACAGGCTGGAGATGGCGCAATTCCCAGAAGCGGCCTTCGGGCGGGGCGGCGCCGTCTTTCAGCATGGCACGCAGGGCGTCACGTGCGGCGATGATCTCGGCGATGCTGGCGCCGGGGGCGTGTTCGGCGAGGATGGCGGTGGCCGCCTGCCCGAGGGCGCAGGCCTTCGGATCGACCGCGATAGCGGCGACGTGGGTGCCGGGGGCATCGAGGCGGACATCGACCCGAACGGTCGAGCCGCAGATCCGGCTGACCTTGAGGGCGGAGCCTTCGGCATCGGCGAGGCTTCCGACCGACGGGATGTTGCCGGCGAGTTCCAGGATTCGGTTGTGATAAAGCTCGCTCATTACCCCCTAGATGGCCCGCGCGCGGGCCAGCGGCAAGCCGTCCGGCCGCAAACCAAAAAGGGCCGCCGTCACGATTGGAGGGCGGCCCGGAGGGAAGGCGTGTAGAAAGAGGCTTGAAAGCCTGTCTGCAGTTGATGCGCGCCGGGCCCGGATGCGTCAATTTACGCTTTGGTCAGGTAGCGGCCAGCGACCCTTACATCCCCGTCAGGTTGGACCAGATCCCGGCGAGGCGCGGCAAAAGGCGCGACAGGACGAAGATGGCGCCCGCCAGTGTCATCGCGGCGAGGACCAGCACGGCGCCGTCGCGCGCAGTGATCGCGAGGCCGAAGAGCAGGATCGTGAGGCCTGGCAGGATCGGCGCGAACGGGACGAGGCCGAGCGGGAAGGTCATCAGGCCGGCGCCGAGGCAGGCAAGCGCGACGATCTGGAGGAAGGGCGCTTCGGTGAGGAAGACGAGGCGCGGCTTGACAAGGGCGTCCAGCATGGCGGCGTATTTCTCGCTTGCCTGGACACCATTCACGAGCAATTTGCGATCAAACGCGGTTTGCAGAAGGCGGGCAGGAAGCCAGGGATGGCGCAGGCCGATGACCACCTGCAGCGTGAAAATGACTGTGAGCGATGCGACGACCCAGGTCGCGCCGGGAATGACAGTCAGCGGACTGACAGCAATTACACCGAGGAGCAGGAGAACCGGGCCATGCGCGCGGCGGCCGGCGACTTTCAGAAGTTCGCCGACAGTGACCGTTTCGCCCGTTGTCTGCTCGACAAGGGCTTTGAGCAAAGACTTCAGATTGTAGACGTGGCGCATGGCTGAGAGCCATGTCAGGGAATGCGCTTCGGGTCGAGAGGGACCGCACAGACGTTTGGCGCGCGCGCCAGCACGGGCGGCCGCAGCCCCCTGTTGAGGAGCGCGGCGGGGGTTCTTTGGGGCTTAAACGCGCGCAGCTAGTGTCCCGTCTCAAAAATTACTAGCCACTTTAGCGCGGATCTGATTCGTGTTGTTCTTAGCAATGATTCGGAGCGGCTTATGGCACGGCAGACATCAGCGAGCGCGATCACCCTCACGGATGAGGAGCGGACCAC
>JBGSVY010000249.1:0-10231 GCA_041752715.1 Hyphomonas sp. | reverse complement strand
CAACTTCTCCGGCAGGCTTGGCCGCCGCGGCGATGTCGGCCGCAAGCTCCATCGGCAGGATGGTCAAGGCCGCCCGGATCAGGCGTTCGTCGCGCGTGCCCTGCGCCTCGGCGCTGGCGCGCAGTTCGATCTGCCCGCCACGTTCCTTTCCCAGCAATTGCGGCGCAGCAAGCAGCAGGCCCCGCAAGGTCGAGGTGTCACGGGCAGCGAGCGCATCGGTGATGCGTTCGTTCCATTGCCTGAACTGCTCGTCCGCGTTGCGCGGGGCCATATCGACAAAAGCGGCCTCGATTCGCCGGCGTGTGTTGAGCACCGCCTCGACGTTTGGCGTTTCTGCAAACCCTGCGCCGGCATAGGCGGCGGTGATCGTCCGGGCGGCGATGACAGGCATCAGGATCAGCAGCGAATTGAACACCACCGACAACATCCAGCCGGAATGGTACTGCGTTGTCTTGCGGCGGCGTGACATTCAGCGGGGCACCGTAGCGGGGAGGACAGGACGCGAACCACCATAGAGCGCGACGAGACCTCAAAGATCAAGACCCGGCGCGCAACTTGCACCGCGCATCAGCAGACGCCCGCCGTGCTACACAAGAATGCTGCCGAAACTTCATGTAATTGTCGTAATTATTTGAAAACATTGATGTTCGGATCACAGTATTGGCAATTGCAGGGAATCGGCGAGCGCTCTATATGGGCCCAAACTGGGTAGACGGAGTACTGAGATGCGTAAGAGTCTGTCAGCCGACTATCGACCCTCGGAAGACGAGGTGTTCATGAACGAGCACCAACTCGCCTATTTCCGCCGGCTTCTTGAAAACTGGAAAGCCGATATCCTGAACGGTGCAAAACAGACGATCAACAACCTGCAGGACGAGTCAGGCTCGTTGCCAGATGTTGTTGATCGGGCCGCGGCCGAGAGCGACAAGGCCCTCGAACTGCGCACCCGGGATCGCCAGCGCAAGCTGATCTCGAAGATCGATGCGGCTCTGCGCCGGATCGAGGACGGCACCTACGGCTATTGCGAGGCCACCGGAGAGCCGATCGGCATTCGCCGCCTCGAAGCCCGCCCCACCGCCACCCTAAGTCTCGAGGCCCAGGAGCGTCACGAGCGCAAGGAACGCACCCTGCGCGACGACTGACGCCTCGGCGTGCCTTTTAGAACAAGAAACGGCGGCACTCCATCAAAGAGGCCGCCGTTTACCCATCATCATCAAACGCCCTGGCGGTCATGTCTTGCCGACGGGTTGCGTCTGCCTTCACCATGCACCGGATTGGCAAACAGGAGATTACCTGAAACCCATCAAGGCCCTTGCCCGCGTCCTGAAGGTTTAAGGTGAAGGGCTTTGCGCTTAACCAATCGCGCCCGCCGCACACTTTCCTAACGCGTCGTTAACTGTCTTCGGGCGAATCTGGCAGTATCGAGTTCGAACAATGGCTGCCCGGGCATGGATGACGATTTTCCGTCGAACACCAGCGATGACTGGGACATGTCGCCTCGCCGCGAAGCGATGGTGATGGTCGACCTGCCAACGACGTTCGAGCCGCTGAAGCGAGACCGTCCGGTCGCTGCATCGACACGCGGCCTGCTCTCACAGGCCGAGATCGACGCCTTGTTGAGGCCGAATCTCGATGATGTGCCCCCGCCCGCCGCAAAGGCGGAAGCGCGCACGATGCCGGATTTTGCCGCAATGCCGGCCCGTGATGACGGCGGCGAGGCGGCCCGCCGCATTGCCGCGAAACTGTCGCTGGCCTTGCGAAAGGATTGCGGCATTGCAGCCGCCGCCACGGTTACAGGAACCAGCAGCGCGCCATTCGGATCATCCCTCACGCATGGCCTGTCCGATCGTGGCCGGGCGATCATCTGTTTCGAAAATGCTGACTGTGAAACCGCCGCCATGATCTCCCTGGCTGGCGCGTTCATTCAGCAGATGATCGAAATCGCGTGTGGCGGCCGTCCGGGCCAACCGCTTGCGCGTGACCTCTCGCCGCTTGACCTCGCCCTGCTCGAAGGCCTGCTGCGCCCGCTCGCCGCCAGCCTTCCGGGGGGACTCGCCTTTCAGCGGATCGAGACAGATCCGGTCCTGGCCGCGGCCCTTGCACCGCCGGAGGCAGCCGAGATTATCGATCTCGACCTGCGCACAGAGACGCTGACAACATTCGCCCGGCTGGTTCTTGCAGGCAGTCTCACCCTGCCTGCGCCCGCGCCGTCACCGCGCGGCGCCGCGGGTCCTGTTCCGGCGGCCGTGCTGACCGTGCTGACCGCTCGGATTGCAAGCCTCACCGTGCCGCTTTCGCGGCTTTCCAGTCTGAAACCCGGCGCCACGCTGTTGCTTGGCGTGCCCGCCGATCAGCCGGTCGAAATCCTCTCCGGTGGCCGCACCGGTCCAGTTGCGGCCGAGGCCCAGATCGGCCGAAAGGGCAACCGGATGGCGCTGCGCATCACCAAGCGTTGCGCCGCGCTCGGCTAACGCCCAGCCCGCGCACGCTTTTGCCGGCTTGCTCCCATCCGGACGCCCCCGTGCGTTACTTCCGGACAAATTCCGCTTCAATCTCCATGCGCACGGTTTCGCCAACCGGGCCGGAAAACCGGCTGATGCCGAAATCTGACCGGTTGATCTGCGCTTCAGCGGAAAAGCCGATAACATCGGCGCCGCGCAACCGGTCAAAGCCGCTGCCATTGAGCCGGGCGGTCAGTATGATCGGTTTTGTGATGCCGTTGAGCGTCAATTCGCCGAGAACGTTCGCGTCATTGCCCTCGATCAGCGCGATGCCTGTCGACCGGAACACCGCCTGCGGATGCTGGCCCGCATCGAACCAGTCCGGTCCCATCAGCGTGTCGGCGAAATCGGGGTTTGCAACATCGAGCGAGGTCATGTCGATGATGGCCGTCAGCCGCGCCTCTTCCGGACGGGCGGGATCCCCCGAAAGGCTTGCATCGAACCGTTCGAACCGGCCGACATAATCGGCAAAGCCGAGATGGTTGATCTTGAAGATCAGGGCGGCGTGCGCTGTGTCCAGCGTATAGTCCCCCGCTGGAAGGCTTGCGGCAGTTGCATCAACCTGCGGTGTGATGGCCGCATTGACGAGCGATGCGCAGCCCGGCGCCATGATCAGCCCGGCGAGGCAAGCGAATGCGGTTGCTCTGGTCCTCATGACGGAGCGCCTGTCTTGGTCTGCGCAATCCAGGCGTCGATATTCTCCTCCAGGATCGCCAATGGCAATGGCCCGTCTTTCAGGATCGCGTCGTGGAAATCGCGGATGTCGAAATCCTCGCCGAGCGCGGCGCGGCTGCGTTCACGCAAGTCGAGGATCTTCAGCATGCCGATCATGTAGGCGGTCGCCTGTCCCGGCATCACGATATAGCGGTCGATCGCCTTCTCGCAGTCGCCCTTCGGGTTCGGCGTGTTCTCCATCAGGTACTGGACCGCCTGCTCGCGCGTCCACTGCTTGTCATGGATGCCGGTGTCGACAACGAGACGTGCCGCGCGCCAGATCTCCATCGCAAGGCGGCCGAAATCGCTATAGGGATCGGCATAATAGCCAAGCTCCTTCGGCACGCGTTCCGAATAGAGACCCCAGCCTTCCGAATAGGCGGTGTAGCCGCCGAACCTGCGAAAGCTCGGCAGGCCGTCCAGTTCCTGCGCGATGGCGATCTGCATGTGGTGGCCGGGGATGCCTTCATGGAAGGCCAGCGCCTCGAGCTGGTAGGTCGGCATGTCCTCCATCTTGTAGAGGTTCGCGTAATAGATGCCGGGACGGCTGCCATCCGGGGCCGGGCGTGAATAGAACGCCTTGCCCGCCGAGCGCTCGCGGAAGGGTTCAACGGCCTTGACCTCCATGCGGGCCTTCGGGAACGTGTTGAACAGCGAGGGAAGGTCGCCTTCCATTTTCGCAATCGCCGCCTCCGCCTCGGCAAGGTATTCGGCGCGGCCTTCAGGCGTGTTCGGCTTGTAGAAGCGCGGATCGGTGCGCATGAACTCGAAGAAGGCGGGCAGGTCGCCCTCAAACCCCGTCTGCGCCATGATGGTCCGCATTTCGCCCTGGATACGCGCCACTTCGTCAAGGCCGACCTGATGGATCTCGGCCGGGCTCATCGCCGTGGTCGTCATCTGTTGCAGGCGCATCGCGTAATAGGCGCCGCCATCGGGCAGTTTCCAGGCCCCGTCGGTCGTGGTGGCGGCGGCCTTGTGGATCTCGAGTTCGGCGATTGCGGCCTCGTAGGCCGGCCCCACCACGGCGAAAAGGGTTGCGGCGGCCCGGTCGGTCAGGCCCGCGCCCTCATCGGCTGTGATCGTTCCGTTATCCACCAGTGACTTAACCTTGGCGCGGAAATCCTCCATCAGGGGGCTGTCGGGCGTGCCCGTGTTGAAAGGGAAGCCTGAAATCACGCCGCGCGCGTCGCGCAGCACATAATCATATACAAAGGCGGGGGGCTGGATGCCCAGCGCGATCGACTGGCGCGCATTCTCGACATGCTGGCCGAGATAGGCGCCGATCCCTTCGAGGCGTGACAGGTAGGCCTCCGCATCGGAGAGGCTCGCCACCCTGTGCTGGTTGATCAGGAAGGCAGGGATCGCCGACTGGGCGCCGAACATCTGGTTGAACGTGTAGGCATGATGGAAATAGGGCGCTGCGGCCTCGGCGCCCTGCAATTCATACTCGGCGAGCCGCCAGGACAGCTTTGCCTGGTCATCCAGCTTTGCGAAATGGAAGCCTGACCGCATCTCTTCAATTGCGGCCCGCTGCAGGTCCAATTGCTGCGCCGCAAAATCTGCCGCCGGATCGCTCCATTTGCCATAGTCGTCCTTGATCCCGAGATAGGTCTGGCGCATCGGGTCACGGGCAACCGCCGCGTTGAAGGTCTCCTCCAGAAACGCGTTTAGCCGCGCTGATTCTGCGGCGATTTCCGCTTCGCTCGGCACAGGCGCGGCCGGCGCTGTGCCTGCAGGGCTGCACGCGGCGGCGAAGGCCAAGGCCGCAAGTGCGACCGTCAATCGGATCATGGTGACCTCTGAGCTATCAAAAAGTTTGGTGTTTGATGACCTGTCTTAACGGTTTTTTCGGATTCGTTAACCTTTCCCGTGCGAAGAATAGTAGATTGCGCAGCAGGCCGGTTGAGTCGGGGGACTTTGCCGTGTTTCGGTAATTGAGGCGACCCGTCTGCAAACGCCCGGATGAGAGCGATGAGTAGAGACATGGACCTTGAAGACAGAGCCGATGCCGGATTGCTGGGGGATGAAAGCGAACGGCTGACCAGCGCACGGGCCGAGGATGCCTCGCAGCGGCGAGTCGATTTGCTGCAGCTCGGCTTCTGGGCCTGCCTCCTTCTGTCGATCGCAGCGGCCAGTGTCTCGCTCGCCTGGCCAACAGCCTCAGGTGCGCCGGGATCGATCCTTCTGATCGCGATGGCAGCCGGTGGGCTTGTTTTCCTGCTCTGGACGGTACGGGGCGCCGGCCGGTTCATCGGCCTGTTTCCCGAACGCGGCGCCGCCCAACGCGCCGCTCAGGCCAGCGCTCCCCGGTTCGGCTGGATCGAGGCACTCGATGAAGCCGTCCTGATCGCGGATCGCGGGGGTGCGCCTGTCGCCGCAAACCTCGCCTATCTCGACCTGATGCGCCAGTCGCTGATCACGGGCAATACCGAGGGCAGCGCAGTGACCGTCGACCGGTTGTTCGGCGCCAATCCGGGGCTTGCCGCCCCTGTTTACCGCCTGTCAAAGGCGGCAAAGGCGGGCGTCAGCAAGCGTGAAGTGCTTCCGCCCGTTCCGCTTGGCGAAGATCAGCTGCCGGCGCATTTCGAGATCATCGTGGCGCCGCTCTCGCGGGCCCGTGTCCTTTGGCGGATCCGGCGCCTTGCGGGCCAGCAGGACGCAACGGGTGCGGCAGACCTGAAATCACTTTATGTCGAAGATGCCCCGATGGGCTTTTTCGCCTGCCGTCCGGATGGCACGATCACCTACGCCAATGCCTGGCTGCGCGACCTGCTCGGCCTGCCGGAAATCGCGAAGAACGTGCGTACCGACGATATCATGCGCCCGGAATTCGTGAGGCTGCTGGGGCGTGACCGCAAATCCGGCGCCCCCGGCCGCGCCGATATCCAGTTGCGCTCGCGTGACGGCATCGAGATCCCGGTCCAGGCGATCACCACATGGACCGGCAAAGGCGCCAGCGCGAACGGCCGTACCATCATTCTTGCCAGCCAGCAGGTCATGTCCGGACAGGAAGAACGCGCTGTGCTGCTCGCGTCATCGCGCCCGCCGCGCCCTGACAGCGACCCGATGTTCGATGATGCGCCATTTGGCGCAGTCCGGCTTGAGGGCGACAGCGTGCAAGGTGCGATTGTCGTTGATGTGAACCGGGCCATGATGAAGCTGTCGGGCGGCCAATCGACGCCGGGCACGCCATTTTCGTCGCTCTTCATGGCCGACGATGGCGAGGCCGAGCTTGCCGCGTTGCTCGTTGATGCCGTCGACAAGCCGGTCGGGCTGAAGATTCCGGGCGACAAGCCGCGGCATGTCAACGTGTTTGTCACCCTCGATGGGGCGGGGCGTCCGGCTGTTGCCTACATCATCGACATGAGCGCCCAGCGCGAGCTTGAACTGCGCCTCGCCCAGGGTGAGAAGATGCAGGCGATCGGACAGCTTGCAGGCGGCGTCGCGCATGATTTCAACAATGTGCTGACCGCGATCATCCTGAACAAGGAAGAGCTCGAAAAGCGCCACCCCGCCGGCGATCCGTCGTTCCATAACATCAAGCAGATCCACGAGTTCTCCGTCCGCGCCAAGGATCTCGTGCAGATGCTGCTCGCCTATGCCCGCCAGCAGACCTTCAAACGCGAAGTGCTGAACGTGACGGACTTCCTCTCCGAATTCTCGATCCTCCTTCGCCAGATCATCAACGAACGGGTCGTGATCGATGTGAAGCACGGGCGTGACCTGCCTTATATCAAGGCCGACAAGAACCAGCTTGAGACCGCGATCATCAACCTCGCCGTCAACGCGCGCGATGCGATGATCGCCCACCGGAACGGCGGCACACTGACGATCCGGACGGCGCGGGCCACCGGCAAGGACGCCCACGCCAAGGGCTTCGACTTCGTCGAGGATGGCGATTACATGCTGATCGAAGTGATCGATGATGGCCATGGCATGCCACGCGACATCATGGAGAAGATCTTCCAGCCCTTCTTCACGACCAAGGAGCCCG
This sequence comes from Hyphomonas sp., assembly GCA_041752715.1. Classification (GTDB taxonomy): domain Bacteria; phylum Pseudomonadota; class Alphaproteobacteria; order Caulobacterales; family Hyphomonadaceae; genus Hyphomonas. Next base: position 3,022 of record JBGSVY010000249.1, on the reverse strand, counting down.
GCGTCGGCACCGGCCTTGGCCTCGCCACCGTGTATGGCATCATCAAGCAGTCGGGTGGTTATATCTGTCCGATCTCCTCGGTGGGCAAAGGCACCACCTTCCAGATATACTTGCCCGCCCTGTCAGCCGACGAAGTGCCGGCCGCGGCAGAGCTTATCGCCGCCGCGCAGCCGGCGCCGATCCGCCCGATGGACATGTCCGGCCGTGGCCGCATCCTGCTGATCGAAGACGAAGACGGCGTGCGCACGATCACCGCGCGGCACTTGCGCTCCTGCGGCTACGAAGTGGACGAGGCGTGCGACGGCGATGAGGCGATGGACATCCTGACTGCAACGCCCGGCGTGTTCGATCTTGTCGTCTCCGACGTGGTGATGCCCGGCAAGGATGGACCGACCCTGATCCGGGAAGCGAAAGAACTGCTTGGCACGGCTCAGGTGATCTTCATCTCCGGCTATGCCGATACAGACCTCGCCAAGCAGCTTGACGATGACCGGGCCGTGTCCTTCCTGCCGAAGCCGTTCACCTCGCGCCAGCTCGCCGAACGGATCAAGCAGCTGATCGGACCGGCCAACCAGCAGGCGGCGTAGCGGCTATCGCGCCCAGAGCGCGCGCAGCACGCCCGCAAACGAGTCCGGCTGTTCGGCGCAAGCCCAATGCCCGGCCCCCCGGGCGACGTGAAGCGGCACATCCCAGCGCTTCGAGAATCGTTCGGCTACGGACAGGTCAACAAACGGATCGCTCTCGCCCCAGAAGAGCTGGCCTTGGCGGGGCAGGCGCGCGAGGTCATCGACCCACGCGCCACCAAATTGCAGTCCGAGCGCAGAGCGGTAAAGCGTCAGGATCGACTGGCGCATCCGCTTGTCCACATGCGCAACCTCCTCGCGTGCCAGCGCTGCGGGCATCCCGCCGGCGACCAACGCCGTCTCGAGACGCGCCGCGTCGCGCATGCCCAACATCACCAGTTCTCCGAGGAGGGGCGTTGCCCACATTCGCGCCGTGCGGTGGCCGCGATAGGCCGGATCGATGACGGCATTGGTGACGCACCATGTCTTGATAAGATCCGGCCGCAAGCTGGCAGCGCGCAGCACCAGCAGGGCGCCCCAGTCATGGCCGACGAGGTGGACGGGCGCGCCTGCTGCTTCGATCTGGCCGACCAGCCAGGCGGCGTAGGCGTCCTTGGTGCAGCTGAACCCCAGCGGCACCGGGCAACCGAAGCCGGGCAGGGCCGGAGCGCGAACATCGCCGCCAGTCAAGCCGAGCGCGGCGATCAGCGGCCGCCAGAGCGCCGGGGTGTCAGGAACGCCATGAACGAACAGGATCAAATGAGGCTCCGAGCGACGCGCTTTGCCGGGATGACAAGGCCGGTATTGCTCGTTAATTGCCGCAAGTGGGCGGACTGCGATAGTCCCTGCCCTGGTCGAGAGGTATGTCAGAGATGCGCGGCAGCTTGCTGGTCCTCGTCACAATCGGCGCTGCACTGGCCGGCGGAGCCTCTGCGCAGGGTGTGGGGAATGTGTTCGGACCGGATGTGGACCCCGGCGACCGCGCTGTCGAATACCGCCTCGGGTTCGCCCCGCGCTCGGGCGATGAGGATCGTTTCGCGCATCGTCTGCATATCGAGCAAGCGGTCAGCGATCGCGTCAAGCTGCGCGGCCTGATCGTCGGTACGACGGCCGAGACAGGCGATCTGGAGCTCATTTATGCCCAGGCCTCAGCTTTCGTTCAGGTGCTGGAGCGCACCCCGGACGGCTTTTCCAGCGGGTTTCGCTTCGACCTGCGTCTGGCTGAGGGGGATGATGGTGCGAGCCGCATCGGTGTGAACTGGACGAACCAGTGGGTCTTTGCAGATCGTTGGCAAGCCCGCGCCGTCCTGCTGACGACGCGCGACCTGGAAGGTCCGTCGACGGATGGAATAGGTTTCTCCACGCGCGCGCGTATCAGCCGCAAGTTCGAATCGGGTCTCCGCGCGGGGCTCGACATCTACAATGACTATGGCAACACGGCGACGGGGCCTCGCCGCTTCGACAGCCAGCGCCATCAGGTCGGTCCGATGCTCAGCGGCGACTTGCCCGGAGACTGGACATGGCTCGCCAGTTCGCTGTTCGGGGCGTCTGATGCGGCCCCCGATGCCGAATTTCAGCTCCAGATCGGTCACGATTTCTGAAGCAGACCATCCCGCCCAGCACAAAATGCCGGACGGGGCGGACCCCGCCGGAGATCAGTCAGTGCACGTGCAGCCTGGAGGCTGCGGGGGTAAGTCCTTGCGGATGGGGCGTGGCCCCGTTTGACAAGGTGGCGGTATTCCAAGGGGGGTAGGGTAATCTTGCCGCCCGTCGACTGGAGGCTCGTTTCCCATCCGCGTGGCAGGCGTAGCGTGGACCTGCCGGACCTTGCGAAGGGTTCGTCCGGCCCCTCGCAGCCACGAGAATACACCTGATTTCCGGGGGGGGGATTGGAGCGTCGAAAAGAGTTTGAACCTGTTGCGGTTGCTGGGGCAGGGCGGCGCCAGCTGGTGGGACAGGCAGTTCAAATGTGTGGCGGCAACACGTGCGGTGAGGCCCCCCGCCGTTCAAATCGTTTGTGCATTGCAGCGAAACGTGTCATGGCGACCGTAACAGCGCCAAATGCGGCTGTTCTCGCATTGATCGAAGACCTCTGGTTTCGCGTCGAGTGCGCATGACGAAACCGGAAGGCCGATCTCACAAGGCTTTCCAACAACACAAAGCCAATCAGGCGCGCGCGGCCGCAACAGGTCTGCCTGCGCCCTCATAGAAAGACGTACCTTTGACACAATTTTCTGACCTCGGCCTCGCCGAGCAAGTCCTCGCGGCCGTCAAGGCTGAAGGCTACACCATCCCGACCCCGATCCAGGCGCAGGCGATCCCGCCGCTGCTGAAAGGGCGCGATGTCGTCGGCATCGCCCAGACCGGCACCGGCAAGACTGCCGCCTTCGTGTTGCCGCTCCTGTCACGTCTCGCCGCAGCGCCCGGCGCGCCGAAGCCGAAATCGGCCCGCATCCTCG
>JBGSVY010000248.1:0-9060 GCA_041752715.1 Hyphomonas sp. | reverse complement strand
CCGCCTTCGGCCGGCAGCCTCCCGCCCGCCACGGAGACGCGCCCTTTTCCTGAGCCAGCCGCCGGCGAGCCCGTGCAAGAACCGGCCTCAGACTTGATCGTCATGCCGCAGCAGGTTGGCGGGGGCGCACTGCCGGCCAGCTCCGGGGACTCAGAGGTCGTTTTTATCATGCGCCTGAAGGGCGAGCCCGAGATCGACACGATCACCCAAACCTTCAAGCGCGACCGGCCAACAGCCGAAGAGGCCTTTGCACGGCTGTTGGAAAAGGTTCCGGAGCTGGAAGATTTCACGTTGGTCGGGGCAAGCTATTCCGGTGAGATCCGGGTGTCCTATCGCATGCCGCCCGGCGAAGCCCCGACACCAGAAGCCATTGGTGCAATCAAGGCGCGCCTGCTCGAAATTGATGGGGTCGCCTATGCTGATCCTGACTATGTTGCCCATCCCGGAAAGGATTCTCCACGATGACCGGCTCACTGATACGCGTCGCGTTTCTCCTCGTCCCGCTGCTGGCGGCCGGCCTTGCAGGCTGCGACCGCATTTTCGAACCGGCGGCCCCCCCTCAGGAGGCTGTCGAGATCGCCCCGGTTGGTGAGACGCAGGAGCCGGCCAGCACCGCGCCTCAACCGGTTTTGCCCGAGCATCCTGAGGCGGCGATCGCCGCAGCCGTGATCGACTGGGATGCGGCGCGGCGCGACCTCTCCGCCATCCCGATCGAGACGCGGGAGATGGCCTTCCAGATTGCATCAGGTGAGGCCGCTCCGCCTGTGCCAGTCTTCCTGCCGTCCGGCGACGTCTCGATCGCGAGTGGCGAAGGCGCGATGCGTTTCCAGCCGACATCCGATGGCTATTTTGCAGCCCTGCCCGGTGAGACGTATGATGTCGTCGTCAACGGCACCAACCAGGTGATTGGTCCGGCGGATGGAACGCCGGCAGCGCGCGGTGACACCTATACGTTCCTTGAGACCGTTTCCGGAGCGCAGGTGGCATTCTCGCGCTACGGCGCCGACTATCTCGTCGAATTCGAGTGCAAAGAGATGCCGGGTGGCAAGCCGGACTGCATCAGCGAAGAAGAGGCATTGGCCTTCGCCCGCAACCTCGGCCTAACGGGGACGCGCTGATGAGACACGCCGCTGTCGCCCTGTTCGTCGCCGCAAGCCTGACCGGGCTCGGCGCCTGTGATTTTGTCCGCTTTCCGGGCGATGGCGGACCGCCACCGGCCGCGCCCGAGCCGCCCCCCGAGATACCCGAGGGCGCGCCCGGACCTCCGCCCCCCGGCTTTGGTGAAACCGAGACGCCGGATGTGCCGGTTGATCCGGCCCCTGAAGAAACATCCCTGCCCACCGACCCGCTTCCCGAAGGAACAGAAACGCCTGCGCCCTCGGAGCCGGAAAATCCAGCGCCGGACACCGCAACGCCCGCGCCGGACGAAACCGGACCTGTAACCGAGCCGGGTGTTGATCCGGTGCCCGAACCCGGACCGATCTCGGACGAGGAGACTGTGCCGGCGCCGGCGCCAACCCCCGTTTTCAGCTATTATGCACCGGGCGCCCTGCTGCCGGGCACCGGGGGAGGTTTCCCGGACCAGCTCGTGCACGCGCCCGATATCGTTTTCCCGATCAGTGTTGCGCCGGCTTATCTGCAATCTCAGGTGTTCATGCCTGGCGGCGGTGTTGCGGGCGGCGACCAATGCGATGCCAGCAACTTCAATTACCCCTGGCGCGACAATTTCTGCGAGACGCGAACGGCCAATCGCTCGTCGCCGTTCTGCCCGACGCCCAAGATCCATCAGGGTCAGGACATTCGCGTTGGATCGGCAGCAGATTGCAATACGGTGCGGCGTCAGCCGTCTGCGTCACGCGGATTGCATGAGGTCGTCGCGGTCGAGGACGGGATTATCTCTTCGATCGGCACCTACACGGTGAAACTCCGGTCGGGCGGACGCATCTACAATTACATGCACCTCAACATGGGCCGGCTGGCCGTGACAGCAGGGCAATCGGTGCGGGCGGGTGATCCGATCGGCTTTGTGTCAAACGACTTTGGTGGCACGCCGACAACGCTGCATCTGCACTTCGAAATCATCCAGAACACAGCCGAAAACGGCTGGTCGCATGTTCCTCCCTACCTTTCGCTCGTCGCAGCTTACGAGCGGCGCGAAAATGGGCCAGGCGAACGGCTCGATCCTGAAATCGGTGTGGCGTCTGCCGACATGTGGGTTATCCCCGAGGGGATGGAGATCATCGAATAGGCTGAGGTCAGCCGAAGGCCTGATCCCAGGCTGGCCCTTTGCGGTCGCCCCCGAGAAGTTCGATCGGGCGGGAAATCGCGTGCAGTTTGTCGGCCGTGTCGGGATGGCCGAGTGCGTAGCCCTGCAAATAGTCGCATGACAGCAATTGCAGGATCGCGGCCTGAGCCTCGGTTTCCACACCTTCGGCAATCACCTTCATGTTCAGGCTGTGGCCGAGCGCGATGATCGATTTCAGCAGGTGACGCCCGCTGCGCCCATCCTGGACCTGCTGGATGAAGGCGCGGTCGATCTTCAGCCCGTCAAATTCGAACTGCTGCAGATAGCTCAGCGAGGAATAGCCGGTCCCGAAATCGTCCAGCAGCACCTGCACGCCCATCGCGCGCAGCCGGCGCATCGTGGACTGGGCTTCGCCGGTGTGCGAGATCAGTACGCCTTCGGTGATCTCGATGCGCAGCAGGTTCGGATTGATCGAGTGGCGCGCGATGGCCGCCTCGACCTGGTTTGCGAAGGTCTCGCCCCGGAATTGGACGGGGGAGACATTGACCGCAATAGGAATGTGGCGTTGACGCTTGATCTCGAGGATAGCCTGTTCGAGCGCCCAATCGCCGAGCCGCGTGATCAACCCGGTTTCCTCCGCAATCGGAATGAAGACTCCAGGTGATCCGGCGCTGCCGGTTTTCTCTGGCCAGCGCATCAACGCCTCGGCGCTCATCACCCGTCCCGTCCGTGCACAGACAAGCGGCTGGTAGACGAGCTGGAGCTTGTTTGCGCCGAGCGCACGATCGAGTTCCACGCCGATCGTGCGGCGGAGGCGAAGGGCGTCGTCGAGGTCGGGCGAGAACAGCTTGAACGCGAGATGCTTTTCAGCCTTCGCGACATGCAGCGCCACATCGGCGCGGCGCACAAGTTCGCCTGCGGACAGTTCGCCGGGCATGGCAGCTGCCAAGCCGATGCTGAGCTTGATATCGATTGCATCGGCATTGAAGTCGAAGGGTTGACGCATCTCCTGATGAAGGGCGCCCGCCAGGGTCTCGAGGCGATTGCCCGCGTCTGCCCCTTCTACGAGGATGGTAAATTCATCAGACCCGAGTCGGGCCATGTACATATCGTCTGACAGGCAGGACCGAATCCGTGCTGCGGCGGCAACGAGCAACGCGTCGCCCACATCGTGCCCGAGGGTGTCATTGACAAACTTGAAGCCGCAAATGTCGGCCACCAGAAGTGCGTTTGCTGTGCGGCCCGCCGCCAACCTGCGCTCGATCTCCTGATGGAGACCCGTCCGGTTCGGAAGGCCGGTCAACACATCCGTGGCGGCGAGGCGCTGTGTCTGGCTGAGCGATCGATGCAGCGCCTGTGAGGCCAATGCACTCCGCCATAGCAGCACCGCGCCGAGCAGGGCGAGTGCGACGTTCGCGAGCACGAGATGTGCCATGAAGCTCATGCCGCGCGCCCGCAAGCGAAGTTGACGAGATGTCGGAGCATGGCGAGGGCGGTATCCGGTTGGGCACCCGATAGATAACGGACCAGCCTTTCAGTTGGTTGTCGTGCGCCTGGCCGATTCACCCGAACCTGTTCAGGGCCTGTTAGGCAGTTCGGGTCTCAGCTCGAGATCGCGTTCTCGTCACGTTCACCGGTCCGGATGCGAAGGATGCCATCGAGGTCGTGAACGAAGATCTTGCCGTCGCCGATCGTGCCGGTATTGGCCGCCTGTGTGATCGCCTCGACAAACCGGTCCGTATCGGCATCCCCGCAGGCCAGCTCGACTTTGACCTTTGGTAGCAGGCGCACTTCGTATTCGGCGCCGCGATAGACCTCGGTTTTGCCGAGCTGGCGCCCATAGCCGCGCACTTCCGTAACCGTCAGGCCCGTGGCGCCGGCATCGGAGAGCGCATCGATGACCGCATCGAGACGACTTGGCTTGAAGATAGCGGTGATCAGTTTCATGCGGTGCCCTCGATCCGGTTCTGCCTTCCCCTGCGAAGCTAACCCCGTCGCGGTGTGCGTCAATGGCCATCTCGGCGCGTGCTGCGCGAGGGGCGTGCGAGACGTGCCCTTTCGGTAACAGGCGCCCGGGCGCCGCCGCCTGGCTCGGCATAGAGGCGCTTGACCGCCTCAACGAGGACAACCCCGCCCAGCCCCGGGGCAAGGGCGCGACCGATTGATTCCCAGCCTTCGGCCGCCGACGCGACGATTCCGGCCTGGACCGGTGGCATATAGAGGGCGCTTGTCGAGGCGGTAACCTGGAAGAGCCCGATCGACAGGAGATTGGTGAGTTGCGCGCGGGTCCACGGGCGGCCCTGGCCAAACGGCGTGCGGGTGGCGCGCGACCAGAGGCCCGCCCGGTTGGCAGCGGCCAGTACGATCCGGCCTTCGGGCGCCGCGATCCGCCAGATCTCGCGCAGGTAGGCGCGCGGGTCACCGGTTTCCTCGAGGCCGTGTAGCACGATCACGCGGTCAAACTGGCCATCGCTGAAAGGCAGGCGTGGATCGCCGACCGCGACAGCGGCATTGCCGCGCCCCGAATAATCCCAGCTGACGGGGCCATGGGCGTGTGGCACGGCGGCCACGATGCGTCCCGGGCCGTCAGCGAAGGCTTCTAGCACGGGAAGCGCGTAGCCAAGCCCCAGCATCGACAGGCCGCGGGCATCTCCCCAGAGATCGACCAGTTTTCCGGCCAGCACCCGGCCGGCCGCTGCGCCAAAGGGCGAGGCGTAGAAGCGTTCGAGCGTGACGGCGTCCTGCAGCATGCGCTAAGCTCACCCCTCGGTCAGCAAGATGGAAGACAGGCACATGGGCATCCGTATCGACATACACCAGTTTCCCTGTCTGAACGATAATTACGGCTACCTTATCCACGCGCCTGAAACAGGCGAGACGGCCGCGATCGATACGCCGGATGCCGCCCGCTATCTTGCCGAGGCCGCCAGGATGGGCTGGACCATCACCGAGGTGTGGAATACGCACTGGCATCCCGACCATGCCGGCGGAAACCTCGCGCTGAAGGAGGCAACCGGATGCCGGATCATCGGCCCCGCGGGCGAGGCAGCGAAGATCCCCGGCCTCGACCATGCGGTGAAGGGCGGCGATGTGGTCGCCCTCGGCAAGGCGTCCGCCACGGTGATTGATGTACCCGGCCATACGCTTGGCCATATTGCCTTTCATTTTGCCAGCGAGGGGGCAGCGTTTGTGGGCGACTCGGTGTTTGCGCTCGGCTGCGGGCGGGTGTTCGAGGGCACCATGGACATGATGTGGCAGAGCCTGTCGCGGCTGAAGGCGCTACCGCCGGAGACTCGGCTCTATTGCGCACACGAATATACCGCGTCGAATGCGCGCTTTGCCGTGACGATCGAGCCGGAGAACGCGGCATTAGGCGATTACGTCGCCTGGGTCGCATCGCGCCGCGCGGAGGGGTTGCCCACTGTTCCGGCGCTTTTGGAGCGCGAGCTTGCCACCAACCCGTTCCTCAGGGCCGACCGGGCGGACATGCAGGCACGAATGGGCCATCCCGGTGATGCCGTCGCGACCTTTGCCGAAATCCGTGGACGGAAGGACCGATTCTAGGATGCAGAGCCTCGCAGGCGATCTCGGCGCGCGTGAGATTATCCACCTCCTGAACATGCAGCCCCACCCCGAGGGCGGGCATTTTGCCGAGACCTATCGGTCAGGCGGCGAGGGCCGCGCAGCGATGACGGCGATCTACTACCTGCTGGAGGCGGGCGAGGTGTCGGCCTGGCACCGGGTCGATGCCGACGAAGCCTGGCTCTGGCATGCGGGCGGGCCGCTTGTGCTGACGCTGTCACCGCCCGATGGCAAGGGCGCAGCGCGCTGCGTGCTCGGCGCCGACCTGCGCAACGGCCATCGTCCACAATGCGTTGTGCCCGCCGGCCATTGGCAGGCCGCTGAGACCCTTGGCGCCTGGACGCTCATGAGTTGCACGGTCGCGCCGGGGTTTGACTTTTCCGGCTTCACACTCGCGCCGCCAGACTGGCGGCCGGACGTCTAGCCTGCGATGTATTGTGCGCCGTTGACGGTCATGGTTGCGCCAGTGATGAAGGCCGCCTCATCGGACGCCAGATAGGCGCAGACCGATGCGATCTCTTCGGCCTTGCCGAGCCGGCCAACGGGAATGGTGGCGATGATGCCTTCGAGCACCTTTTCGGGAACGGCCTGCACCATCTCAGTGTCGATATAGCCCGGGCAGACGACGTTGACGGTGATGCCTTTCTTGGCGCCTTCCTGCGCGAGCGCCTTGGTGAGGCCGATCAGGCCAGCCTTGGCGGCGGAATAGTTCGCCTGGCCGAACTGGCCCTTCTGGCCGTTGATCGACGAGATATTGATGATGCGGCCGAAATTGCGGTCGCGCATCCCGTCCCAGACCTGGCGCGTGACGTTGAAGGCCGAGGTCAGGTCGACATCGATGACTTTCGACCACTGCTCTTTCGTCATCTTGTGGAAGGGCGCATCCCAAGTGATGCCGGCATTATTGATGAGCACACCGACCGGGCCGAGATCATGTTCGATCTGTTTGAGGCCCGCACCGACTGCATCAAAATCGGACACATCGAACTTGTAGGCGGCAACACCCGTCTCGTCCGTGAAGACTTTGGCTGCCGCGTCGTTGCCGGCATAATTGGCTGCCACGGCAAAGCCCTTGGCTTTGAGCGCCTCGCTGATGGCACGCCCGATGCCGCGTGTGCCGCCAGTTACCACTGCTGTCTTGGTCATATTCCTGTCTCCTCCCCGGGATTTCTTGTTGCAGATACGCTAGCCTTGCTCAGGCCCCAACATCAATAGCGCATTGGTGGGAACCGATTTTTGTGCGAGTTAAAGGCGATAGCATAAAAATTGCTTCTCCTTTCGGGGGAAAGCCACGAGGGCAGGACATGGCGAAGAGTTCCGCAGCGGGCGAGCCGATCATCATCAAGAAGTATGCAAACCGGCGTCTCTACGACACCTCGACCTCTTCCTATGTCACGCTGGAACATCTCTCGGAACTGGTCAGGAAGGGGCTCGATTTCGAAGTGCGCGACGCCAAGAGCGGTGAGGATCTGACCCGCCAGGTGCTGACGCAGATTATCTTCGAGCAGGAAACCAAGGGGCAAGGTGCCCTGCCGTTAAACTTCCTTCGCCAGCTGATCGGCTTTTATGGCGGCGGCGCGCAGACCTTCTTGCCGGCCTTTCTCGAAATGTCGATGAACAGCTTCTCCGAAGCCCAGAAGGAGTGGCGCAAGGCCGCCAATCCGATGAACCTGTTCGAAGCGCAGGCAAAGCGCAACATGGTGATGTTCGAGCAGGCCATGAAGCTGTTCATGCCGACACTCTACCAGGCCTCACGCCAGCAGCGGTCCCCGAGCGGCAACCCGATGCTCGACTACCAGGCCGAAGCGCTCGCCGCCATGCAGGAACAAATGGCGATGATCCAGAAACAGATTGCCGACCTCTCCCGCAAGGATTGAAGCGCCGGGCCCAGCATGAGGCACGGGAACGCGTTTCGTTCCGGTTCAGACGTCTCCGCCAACGCCGAAGTCGCGCCGGGCCGAGACGATCGTGACGATCACGCCCGCGAGCACATCCAGCAGCGTCATTGCCATGACGATGAAAAAGGTCGACGTGGCGAAATTCTTCTGGAGCAGGAACAGCACAAGGCAAACGATAAACAGGAAGAGCGAGATGCCATGATTGATGATCGTGGCCGTGCCGGTGCTGGTTGATTTCAGGATTTCCAGGAACAGGAAGATCACCGCCAGCAGAACAATCCCGTCACCCTTGGTAAGGACCCATTCTACGCCGGAGATCATCGGCAGGCCCATGAAGCGCTCGTTCAGGAGGCCAAGAAGAGGCGCGCCGCCGGTTGCCTGAAGCGCCCCGGTCGCATCGGTTGATGCCTCTGGGCCACCAAAGGCGAAGGCGAGCAAGACATATAGCGCCACCGGAATGACCAGAAGTGGAAAGATCCCGAAAATCGCCCGCATGAATGACCCCTTTTGAGTGTTGGTTCCGTCACCGCCACGCTCCTTGCGCTGGCGGTCCATTTTTGCGACGGCGGCGGCCGTCAACGCGATTTCCGTGTCTCTCGATACCACGATCGCCCTCGCGAAAATACGTTTACCTGCGTGTGTCTACCGTATCGGCGGCGGAGAGGCGAGCGGATTTACAGCGAACGCCATCAGCACTTCCCTGCAGCCACGGCTGCCGCGCGGCGGGCCGGTGTTTGCCAAAGATAGTTCCGCGGCAGGCCGAGGCGCGCGCAAGCCTGGGCGGCCGGGCTTGAGAGATTCGGCATCCGGTCAGCGGTTCTCGCCATCCAGCGGACGCCGGCAGCGCCCCTGGCGGAGAGATCATACGGGGGACCGAGTTCGAGCCGCGCCCGGATGCCAGGTTGCAGGAGCGACACGGCGGCATGGACAAGGGCGCTCTGCATGCCCTTAGGCACGCCCGGCGCCGCCCGGCCGGACGTCATGATGGCCAGGAAGTCGGTGATGATGGGATGCGGTTCGAAGCGCGCGAGCAGCGCGTTCTGCATCGTTTCGAAATCATCGAGCGAGCGGATCGGGTTTGGCGCGCCGTAAAGACGCGCTACGGTCACGCCCTCTTCGCAGAACTGGCGCTTCTCGGTGTCGCTCAGCGGTTCGACGAACCGGTCATAGGCGGTCAGGAAGCCGAAGGTCGCCGTCGCGCTGACCCAGTCGAGCAGGTCGCCGTCGAGGGCGCGATAGGCTTCGCCGGACGGTGTCGCGCCGCTGACGCGGGCATGCATGTTGGTGACGCCCTGGATTACCCGCCGCGCCGCGCTCTGCGGTCCGTAGACGCCG
>JBGSVY010000247.1:0-3784 GCA_041752715.1 Hyphomonas sp. | reverse complement strand
CATGCCGTCGGCTCCCGAGACCGGGATAAGCTCGTCGTAAAGCTTCCTGTCGATCGCTTCCTGCAGCACCAGCGGAATGAAGTCGGGCGTCCAGCCCTGGATCGGATGCGGCTCGAAGGCAGGGTGGCTGGCGGCGGGCGCGTGATCGGCACTGCGGGGCTGCGGAGCGCCGCTGCCCAGAAGCTGCGCATTGGTCGGTTCCGACAGGACGATCCGGGTCTCGGGCCGCTCACGGCGCAGGACACGGCCCACGCCCGTGACGGTGCCGCCGGTGCCATAACCGGTGACCCAATAATCCAGCCGGTGGCCGCTGAAATCCGCGATGATCTCGCGGGCCGTCGTATTCTCGTGGATGCGGGCGTTGGCGTCGGTCTCGAACTGGCGTGCCAGGAACCAGCCGTTCGCCTCGGCCAGCTCGACCGCCTTGCGATACATGCCGAGGCCCTTTGCGGCGCGCGGGGTCAGCACGACCTTGGCGCCCATCATCCGCATCAGCTTGCGGCGCTCGACGGAAAAGCTGTCGGCCATCGTCACTACCAGCGGATAACCCCTGGCGGCGCAAACCATCGCCAGCCCGATGCCGGTATTGCCCGAGGTCGCCTCGACCACCGTCTGGCCGGGTCTCAGGCTGCCGTCGCGTTCGGCCTCCTCGATGATGCTCAGAGCCAGCCGATCCTTGATCGATCCGCCGGGATTGAACGCCTCGGCCTTGACGTAGAGCGCGACTCCCTTGGGTGCCAAGGTGTTGATCCGGATCACGGGCGTGTCGCCGATTGTGTCCAGAACGCTGGCGAACAGCTTCCCGCGTCCCTCTGTTGTTCGTGCCGTCATTACATCCATTGAGTTTCTCCCTTGGTAGTTTTGTCGCTGCAGCGCTCCGGCCCGGCTAAGGCAGCGCGCCCGCTCAGTGCGCGTGTTCCGGCGCTGCGAATAGGATCAACTCGACCCGGTCCGGCCCGTCGACATAGCCGTCATGCCCCGGTGGTATCTCGAAGAAGTCACCTGCGCGCAGGCGCGTCTCGAGGCCGGTGTCGATCATGCGAACCACGAGGCTGCCCGAGATGCAGTAGCCGGTGTGGCGCGACGGGCAGGAGTCGGGCGATCCGAGCAAAGGTTTCTCGTCCGCCTCCCAGGTCCAGCCGGGTTCAAAGACCGCGTGCATTCCCATGCTGCCATCGATCATCTTGACGACGGAGATCCCGCCGCGCTCTTTCATGTCGAGGCGCTCATCGGGCGTTTCGAACCGTCGTGTTTCTATCGCATGTTCGTGCATCGACTTTCTCCATTGATTGGCTGTCCGACCTAACTTGCCCGTGCAACCTACGGTGCCGGCGTCGGGCGAGCTTGACGGAGTTCTGAAGAATTCCTGTAGAGACCCCTGATTGTGGTATGGTCTGACGCATGACGTGGACATTCGGAGACTTCCAGCTCGACGCCGAACGTTTCCAGCTCAGCCGCTGCAATGATCCGGTGCGGCTTGAGCCGCAGGTGCTTTCCCTGCTGATCCACCTTGTCCGGAACCGCAGCCGCCTCGTGACAAAAGACGAAATCGTCGCAGCGGTCTGGCAGGGTCACGCCGTGTCGGACGCCAGTATTTCCAGCCGTATCCGGTCCGCGCGTCAGGCAGTGGGTGACGATGGTGCGAGACAGTCGGTGATCCGCACCGTGCATGGCCGTGGGTTTCGCTTCATCGCGGAAGTGACCGAGATCCCGACTGCACATGCCGCGACCGAGACGGCGAAAGAGGCCGGTGATCATCCGGCCGGACGTCCCTCGATTGCCGTGCTGCCGTTTCAACCGCTCGGCATGTCACCCGATCTTGCCATTCTGGGGGAAGCGATCCCGCACGAGATCATCGAGGCGCTGTCGCGGCTGCGTTGGCTGGCGGTGATCGCGCGCGGCTCGTCATTCCGCTTCAGGAGAGCCGAAACCGATCTGGACCTCGTGGCGACGGCTCTGGCCACGCGCTACGTCCTGACCGGGATCATCGAAAGTCGGGATCGAAAGATTGCGGTGACGCTGGAACTGACCGACACCACCTCGGGCGAAATCCTGTGGGCAGACCGGCTTGGCTCCAGCCTCGACGGGATCGACGAGTTGCGCGCCCAGATCGTCGCGCATCTGGTTTCGGCGCTCGAAACCCGCATTCCGTTCAACGAGGCGCGCATCGCCCGGCTGAATGGCCCCGAGGGCTTAGATGCCTGGGCCAATTATCATGTTGGCCTTGGTCATCTCTACCGCTTCACAGCAGCCGATACGGCGCTTGCGCAGACCTGCTTCGAACGCGCGGTCGTGGCCGATCCACTCTTCGCGCGCGCCCACGCCGGATTGTCCTTCACCAGCTTTCTCGAGGCCTTCCTGCGTCTGAGCCCCGATACCACGTCGGCGGCACGCGCCGCTCGCAGGCACGCCGAGCGTAGCTTGGAACTGGACGCGCTCGACCCATTCGCTAACTTCACCATGGGGCGCTCGTTCTGGTTGACGGACGAGCCCGATGTCGCCGCCGACTGGCTGGCGCGGGCGACGGCGCTGAACCCGAACTACGCGCAGGGCTATTACGCCTCGGCCTTCACCGCGATGCTGACAGGGAACGCGTCCGCTACCTTCGTGAATCTGGACAACTCGCTGCATCTCAGTCCGCTCGACCCTCTGCTCTACGGCATCCACGGGGTCCGGGCGCAGATGCTGATCCAACAGCAGGACCATCAGGTCGCCGCCCGCTGGGCCGACCGCGCGGCCACTACACCCGGAGCGCATTACCTGATCGCCCTGATCGCGCTTGTCGCCAACGGTTTGGCCGGCCGCCACGACCAGGCGGCCCGCTGGCGGCAGGTGGTCCACCGCCGCAAACCTGACGCCACTGCGGCAGACTATTTCACCGCCTTTCCTACACGGGATACCGCGTCCCGTGCGCTCATCGTGACCGAACTGCGTCGGCATGGTTTCTGAACAGAATCGAGGTAGCTGCGCGCTGCGGTTGAAGTCGGTTTTCTGGTGTGAATCTCCGACCCGGCCCGCGCCCGATTGCCAAGTTCGCAACATATTGAGAGGATGCCGCTTTCCCATCATAGCATGGCGTCGTGCCAAACTCTTGGCATCGAAGATCATAGGTGAAGTGGAGATAGAATGATTTATCTCAATAAAATCAGTGCCTTGTATCCAGAGAAGGTTGGACGTCAGGCCCATCCCCTCCGCCACATTCAGATACTGAATCCGCCCAAGGGCCCCGATTGGGGCCTTTTTTCTTTTTGTTTCAAAGGGCGTTGGCAAGGTCATGCGCCCTTCGGAGACTGAGCGCTTGACGCAGAACGGGTCTCCGAACGGCCTGCGTCTGTCAAACGGCGTTGAAACGGGACCCCAGATCGGCGTCCAAAAGGGACCCCCGGTGGCGGTGAGGAGACGGGCCTGACGCGCCGGAGCTATCCGACGGCGCAGGCGTGGCAGGCCCGTCTGCGGGCGAGCTCTGTGGTGGTCAGGCGCGGTTCTTGAAGCGCCAGCTCTCGTTGCCGGTCTCGACGATGTCGCAGTGGTGGGTGAGCCGGTCGAGGAGCGCGGTGGTCATCTTGGCGTCGCCGAAGACGCTGGGCCACTCGCCGAAGGCGAGGTTGGTGGTGACGAGGACGGAGACGCGCTCGTAGAGCCTGCTGACGAGGTGGAACAGCAGCTGGCCGCCGGTCTGGGCGAAGGGCAGATAGCCCAGTTCGTCGAGCACGACGAAGTCGAAGCGGCCGAGATGATCGGCGAGCTTGCCCTGCCGGCCGGCGCGGGCCTCGGCGTCGAGCTG
>JBGSVY010000246.1:0-3034 GCA_041752715.1 Hyphomonas sp. | reverse complement strand
GATCTATCCCGCGCCTTGATCGCAAGGCCGCGGCCAGCGTGCCGTCGTCGAGATGGTCGAGCTCGCCGCCGACCGGCACGCCATGCGCCAGCCGCGTCACCTCGATTCCCATCCCCTCCAGCCGCTCGGCGATATAATGCGCCGTCGTCTGGCCATCCACCGTCGCGTTGAGGCCGAGGATCACTTCCCGGATGCCGCCGGACGCCACCCGCGTGATCAGCGCTGCAATGCCAAGGTCGTCCGGCCCGATCCCGTCGATCGCCGACAGCACGCCCCCCAGCACATGATAGCGCCCGCGATAGGCTCCGCCACGCTCCAGCGCCCAGAGATCCGGCACGTCCTCGACCACGCAGATGATGCCGTCATCGCGCCCCGTCGCCTGGCACACCGCGCAGGGTTGCACCGTGTCATAGTTCCCGCAGGTCTCGCATTTGGCGATCCGTTCGCCCGCCTGCGCCATCGCCTCGGCCAGTGGTTTCAGCAGCTGGTCATTGCGCTTCAGCAGGAACAGTGCCGCCCGCCGCGCCGAGCGCGGGCCAAAGCCCGGCAGCTTCGACATGAGGTCAATCAGGCGCAGGAGTTCAGGGCCGGCAGAACGTTGGGTCATCGCGGCGTTTTGCACGAGTCTGCCGGAGGTGTCATCCCACCCGCCCTGTCATCCCGGAAGCCGCAACGCGGCTATCGGGGACCTTGCCCGCGATCACGCTGCCTCCAAGCACAAGGTCCCGGATAAATGCCTCGCATCTTCCGGGGTGACAGCTTGAGGCAGGTCACCGCGTCTCGTCCTCGCGGGGTGTAATGCCGTAGGCGGCGAGCAGCGTCCACACATGCGCCGGCACCATGTTCTTCAGCTTGGCCGGTTCCTCCCGGCGAAGGTGGATCACGGTTTCTGCCGCCTTCATCTCGACCCGCGTGCGCGCAAACTCCAGCCCCTTCGGCCCGATCAGCGGCATCAGGAAAGACACAATCGGCCGCACCCAGTTCGGCATCGAGCGCAGCGGCAGGCCGCCCGCCGCCAGTTCGACATTCTTGATGAAGCCCGCGACATGCGGCGCGCGCTTGCCCTTGTCTTCGGGGGCTGAAAGCTCGGCTTCGTCCGCGATCAGGTCGAGCAGCGCCTGTCCCCGTTCATTGCGCACGATCAGCCATTGCTCGCCGGTGCCGCCCATATAGCCGACGGTGATGTCAGCGAGGGCGTTGGTGTAATCGACACAGGTCCGGCAGGTCAGCGGGAAGAAATCGCGCGGCAGTTTCGAGATTGGCAGGCTGAGAAACGGGATGATCTGCCTGCGCCCGTCATCAAAGCGCAGCTCGACGCGGAAATCGGCGCGGAATTCGAGATAGGACACGGTCTCCGGCTCGTCGCTGAGCAGCGCGAGGAACTGGTGGAAATGCTCCGTCGTCGTATTGTCCGAGCACGGCGTCCCGATCACATAAAGCGCCTCCAGCCCGAAGCGCTCCTCCAACGCCCGAACGGCATAGACCTGGCAGGGAATACCGATCAGCGCGATCCGCTTGTAGCCGCGTTCCTGAACCGTCTCCAGCAGCGCCACCAGCGGCGCATAGCCCATCCGCATGCCGCGCGCTTCGGCCATGTCGGCGGCGCGCGTGATGATGACGGGCAGGGGCCGCCATCGGTCTTCCGGGTCCGGCTTCATCGTCAGCACGGCCTCAACCGCGCCGGTCTCGAGCAGCCGCTCGGCGATGCGGGTCGTGATGCCGGTCCATTGCGCACCCTGCGCCGGTGATTTCAGCCGCGCACGGACCATCCTCTGGTACGGCCCGAAATGCAGTTCGTCGCCCTGCGCCGTATCACGGGCGCGGCCATGCACCCTCGCTTCCATGCCCGGATAGTCCGGTTTGATGAACTGGCAGGCCGTGCCGCAGGCCTTGGCATCGGCCATGCGCGAGACGCCGCAATCGGTGCACAGGCTGCGGGGCTCGGGCGCGCGGAAGGCGGGTGTGAAAGGCGCGTGCGGGTCCACGCCGTTCAGAACGGCAGCTTGAAGCCCGGCATCAGGCCGCCGAAGCCCGCCGTCGCCGTCCGCATCGCCTCTTCCATCGCCTCGTCGAGGCGGCGGCGCGCATCGCCGTGGGCCGCCTTGATCAGGTCCTCGATCAGTTCCGGGTCGTCGCCCATCAGGCTCCTGTCGATGCTGATCGCGATGAGCTCGCCCTTGCCCTTCAGTTTCACCCGCACCATGCCTGCGCCCGCAACGCCATCGGCTTCTGTCGCCGCGATCCGCTCCTGCACTTCCTGCATCTTGGCCTGCATGGCCTGGGCCTGCTGCATGATCTGGGAAAGGTCTTTCATGGGCGCTGTCCTTCAGGCCGGCCGGCGGGATTTGATGTCGATCACATTGTCACCGCCGCCGGTGTTTTCAAGCGCGCCGGGTTCGCGCACGTCGATGATGATCGCCCCCGGAAGGGCCTTCAGCGCGGCGGCCACATCCGGATGGGCGGCCGCGGATGCAATGCGCTCGGCCTTCACGCGGCGCTCGTGCTCGCGCAACGATTCCATGTTCGGGGCGGCGACTTCGCTGATGTCCCAGGCAAGGCCTGTCTGGTGTTCGAGAAATGTCTTCAGCCGTGCAAGCAGCCGATGGGGCGCGCCAGGCGCAAGGGCGCAGGTCATGGTCCCGGCCGCGACGGAGGCTGGCCGCACGAAGCGCTCGACATCGACTTGCAGGGCGATCTCACGGGTTTCCGTCATCAAGGCAATGATGTCGTCATAGCTCGCCACCCCGCCGGGCGGTTGCGGCGGGGCCTCAAGGGGTGCGTCAGCCTTTCCCGGCGCCCCGGCCCGCTCAGTGATGAGGCGGGCCGCCTCCTCCGGAGACGGAAGGCTTGAGGCGGCCACGAGACGCAGCATCACCATGCGCAGCGCAGTGGCGGGGTCGGGTGCAACCTGAAGGTCGCTATAGCCCGACAGCAGCAGCTGCCAGGTCCGCGCCGCCTGCGCGGGTGTCAGGCGTTGGGCGGCGTTGCATGCGGATTGCAGGCGAGCTTCGAGGCGGGCGGCGAAGGCGAAGAG
>JBGSVY010000245.1:0-3763 GCA_041752715.1 Hyphomonas sp. | reverse complement strand
GGCGGCGGCGCGGCGTTCGGCACAGGCGCTTCGGGCCGGCCGCACGCTGCCGGCGCAGAAAGGGCGATCAGCGCTGCCGGGATCAACGCCTTCAGGTTCATGCCTTGCCTCGTTCCCTGCCAATCCGGGCCAGTGTAGCATCGTCAGGCGTTGCTCGCGACCCTTCATGGTCTGCAACGCTTCACCCGCCCCGGCAAATCGGCTAGGGCGTCAAATTCGCATCCAAGAGTAACGTCCATATGACGCATGTCACCGAGGCCGCGCGCAGGCGCACCTTCGCCATCATCTCCCATCCCGACGCCGGCAAGACGACGCTCACCGAGAATCTGCTGCTGGCTGGCGGGGCCATTCGCGCGGCAGGCGAAGTCGCGGCGCGGGGGCAGGCGCGGCGCACCCGGTCTGATTGGATGAAGATCGAGCGGGACCGGGGGATTTCGGTGTCCGCCTCGGTGATGACGTTCGAGTTCGACGGCTACATGTTCAACCTGCTCGATACCCCCGGCCACGAGGACTTCTCCGAAGATACCTACCGTACACTGACGGCAGCCGATTGCGCGGTCATGGTGCTCGACGCCGCGAAGGGTATCGAGCCGCAGACACTGAAACTGTTCGAAGTCTGCCGGATGCGCGACATCCCGATTGTCACCTTCATCAACAAGATGGACCGCGAGGCGCTGGAGCCGATCGCGCTGCTCGACGAGGTGCAGGACAAGCTGCAACTGGACACCGCCCCGCTCTACTGGCCGGCGGCGAGCGGCCAACGCTTTGCCGGAATGCTTGATCTTGAACGCAACGTGTTGCTGCAGTTCGAACGCCGCCCGGGCGAGCCCGCGCGCATCGAACCGGCGACGGAAATTCCCGGAGACGTGGCGAGTCTGAAGGCAAACCTCGACCCTTATGTCTTCGCCGAGATGACCGAGGGCATCGAGATGGCCCGCAGCCTGCTGCCGGCCTTCGATCATGCGGCGTTCAGGTCGGGTCACATGACGCCGGTCGTGTTCGGCTCGGCGCTGAGGTATTTCGGCGTGGCAGAACTCCTGCGGACCCTGCACACCTACGCGCCAGCGCCGCGCGACCAGAACGCCGTGAAGAAGAATGAGCCGGTCCGCGTCCATGCGTCTGATCCGAACGTCAGCGGTTTCGTGTTCAAGATCCAGGCGAACATGGACCCCAACCACCGCGACCGCGTGGCCTTCGTTCGGCTTTGTTCGGGCGAGTTCCGCCGCGGCATGCGCCTGAAAACCGCGAGTGGAAAGCAGCTCAACATCCACAACCCGATGATGTTCATGGCGCAGGACCGCGAGATTGCCGAAACCGCCTATGCGGGCGATGTCATCGGCGTGCCGAACCATGGCCAGCTGCGCGTCGGTGACAGCCTCTCCGAGACGGGCGATGTTCAGTTTGCGGGCATTCCGAACTTTGCGCCCGAACTCTTGCGCCGGGCACGAACAAAAGATCCGATGAAGGCCAAGCACCTGCGCAAGGCGCTCGAGAGTCTTGCCGAAGAGGGGATCACGCAGCTCTTCACACCGGCCATCGGATCAGACATGATTGTCGGGGCTGTCGGGCAGCTGCAATTCGAAGTGATGATCGAGCGCGTCGCCGCTGAATACAACCTTGAGGTCTTCTTCGAAACAGCGCCCTACAATGTCGCCCGGTGGATCGCCTCAGACGATCCGGAAAAGATCGAGCAATTCCTCGAAAAGAATAAGTCTGCCTCAGGGACAGATCTCGATGGGGCGCCTGTCTATCTCGCCAAGAACGCGTGGGAAGTCGGTTATGCGCAGGAAAAGCATCCCGGCATCCGCTTTACCGCGACAAAGGAACGGCGTTTCTGAAGCTTTGAGTGTCAGCCGGCCGGCGATGTGTCGGCTGTGCGCTTCGGATAATACCCGGTGGATTCAGCCTCGCCGGTCTGCGTCCTGGTGTTTGGGTAAAAGACGGTCGCGCCTGAAGCTGTCTCTTGCTTTGCGTCCGGGGTGGCGGTCGCGTAGCGCAGGGCCGGGGCGGCGGCCGGCTCGGTCATCACGGGCGAGAAGGTGATCGATGGCTGCGTCATGGGCAATTGCATGCCGGCGGTCGCCTCGCGCGCCTCGACCGGTGCCTGCACCGGCGTATAGGTGAGCACCGGCACGGTTGCCATTAACCGGACGGACGGGCGCGCCGCCACCTCGCTGAGCAATTGGTCCCGGTCAACCGGATCCGGCATGGTTGGCCGGCCAAGAAATCTTGCTTTGAGCTCCGGCGAGAGACCGGATGTTGCCAGCAGGTTTTCTTCCTTGCGCCCGGCCGAGCGTTTCAGTTCGCAACGCGCGCCAGCCGCGCCATAGGCGTCAACAAATGACCAAGCCTTGCATGACGTGTCTCCGCCGCAGGTCGCTTCGCACGCGGCGACGGTCGTGCCGGCGAGGACCGAATAGGTCCCCCCAAAGCGATAGATCTCGATTTCATGGCCTGCGGCTGCCGATTTGGCCGGTGTCAGGCGTTCGGCCGCGCGGTCCAGCGGGGCAGGTGCGCTTGTCGCAGGTGCAGGCCCTGCGGACCGTGTCCGGCCGGGTTTGCCATCGGCCTGCGCCGAAAGTGTCAGGCAGGCGGCGATGAGAAGCATCGAGGCAAGGCGCATCGGCAGGGTCTCCTAGGTTTGCCGGGAAGCCTAGCGCGGGCATGTTAAGGAAGCGTTTGCTTTCGCCACCTGCGTTCAGCCGGCGATCTGGGCCCGCTTTTCCTCGATTTCCAGCCATTGCAGCTCGGCCGCATCAAGCTCGGCACGTGCTGCCCCGATGCGGGCCGACTTGGCGTTGAACCCCGCCGCATCGCGCGCATAAAGGCCCGGATCGGCAAGTGCCGCTTCGAGTTTGGCTATTTCGGCCTGCAATTTGGGGATCAGCGCGTCGATCTCTTTCTGGCGGTGCTCGTCTTTGAACGACAGCTTCGCGGCCGGCTTGCTGCGAGCGGCCTGATCGCCGGACTTGCCGGCTTTGCGCGGCGAGTCCTTGCCGGTCACGCTGGCAAGCTGGCGCTGGGCATCGCTCCAGCCGCCTGCCGTCTGCACCCATTTGCCCGTGCCCAGCGGGCTGAGGCAGCTTGTTACCGTCGCATCGAGGAACGCCCGGTCATGGCTGACAAGGATCAGCGTGCCCTCATAGGCGAGCAGCATGTCCTCCAGCAGTTCCAGCGTCTGCATATCGAGATCGTTGGTCGGCTCGTCCATCACGATCAGCCCGGCCTTGCGTGCGAGGCCAATCGCCAGCGCCAGCCTGTTGCGCTCGCCGCCCGACAGCGCGCCGACCGGCTGGCGCAATTGTTCCGGCCCGAACAGGAAGTCCTTCGCATAGGCCGCGACATGGCGCTGGTGGCCCTGCACCATGATCGAGTCCCCGCCATCGGGCGCCAGCGAATCCCAGATCGTGCTTGTCGCATCAAGGCTTTCGCGTGTCTGGTCCTGGTAGGCGATGGTCAGCGTCGAGGCGCGTTTCACCGTTCCCGCATCGGGCGCGATCTCGCCGAGGATCAGCTTCACCAGCGTCGTCTTGCCCGCCCCGTTCGGGCCGATGATACCGATCCGGTCGCCGCGCAGCACGCGCAGCGACAGGTCTTCTGCGATCACCAGCGGGCCGTCCGGCGTCTCGAACCGCTTCGACAGGCCGGTTACCTCGATTAGCTTGCGGCTCATGCCTTCGCCTGCATCGGCGGTGATCCCGGCCGCCGCGGTCCGGCTTGCCTGCGCGCTGCGCATTTCGGCATGGGCCACGCGCAGCTCGCC
>JBGSVY010000244.1:0-6434 GCA_041752715.1 Hyphomonas sp. | reverse complement strand
GCGGAGAGGGCGCCGCGATAGCCTTGCAGCGTGCCGCCGGTGGCCTTGGCGCGGCCGAGGATCATCTTTGCGGCGGGGGTGTCTTCGCCTGCGAGCGCCGCGTCGATGGCGGCGCGGAAGGCGGTGTTGCGGTCGGTGTTGAATTCATCGGCGACGGAGTCGCCGATGCCGCCGAGGATCAGGCGACCGGTGTTGCGGGAGAGGAGATGGAAGCGGAGGGCGGAGATGGCCCCCATGGAATAGCCGACGGTGGCGTAGGGCGCTTCGCCGAGATGCGCGACGAGCGCGATCTGGTCGCGGGCGATCGCGTCAGTCGGCCAGCGTCTCGGATCGTCTGGCACCTGGCTCTGGCCATGACCGCGCAGGTCCGGCGTGATGACGCGGTACCCAGCATCAGCGATCTTGTGGGCGATGCCAGGCTGGAACCAGTTGAGGTCTGCATTGCCGAAGAAACCGTGGAGGAGGATTACGACGGGGCCTTCGCCAATGTCGTGATAGGCGATCGTTGCGCCGTCGAAGGAGGCGTAGGTTTTCATCGAAGCGGCATCCTCGGCGTGGGCGGTGAAGAAGGCGAAGACGGCGAGGAGCAGCGCGAGCGCGGCGTGGCGGATCATGGCGGCGTGTCTCCCGGCGTTTCTGATTGGGGGCAGTTGAGGCGGGGAGGGGGCGGGCGTCAAGGTGGCGGAAATGCAAACAGCCCGCCTTGGGGGCGGGCTGTCGCCTAGAGCAGGTCCCGGGTCAATCGGCCTTCGGCCTTTGCCCGGGATGCCCCGGCTCAATCGCGCTACACGCTTTGGCCGGGATGAAAGATGCTAAAGAACGTCCAGCATTTCCGCGACGAGTGGGTGGCGCACCACGTCTGCGGCTTCGAGCTTGATCACCGCCGCGCCGGAGAGTTTCTCGAGGCGTTCGGCAGCTTTGGCGAGGCCGGAAAATTCCGGCAGGAGGTCGGTCTGGCCGGGGTCGCCGGTGATCACCATCGTGGAGTGCCAACCCAGCCGTGTAAGGAGCATCTTGAGCTGCGTATACGTACAATTCTGTGCCTCGTCGATGACGATGAAGGCGTTGTTCAGTGTACGGCCACGCATGAAGCCGATGGGGGCAATCTCGATGACGCCTTCGGCAAGCATGTGCTTCAGTTGGCCAGGCGAGAGACGGTCAGCCAGCGCGTCGTAGAGTGGGCGCAGGTAGGGCGCGAGCTTGTCTTCCATGCCGCCGGGCAGGAATCCGAGTTGCTCGCCTGCCTCGACGGCCGGGCGCGACAGGATGATCTTCGAGACCTTCCCCTTCTGAAGGGCTTCGACGGCCTTGCAGATGGCAAGGTAGGTCTTGCCGGTGCCAGCGGGCCCGAGGGCGCAGACGAGGGCGTGGCTTTCCATCGCGTTCATCAGCTGGGCCTGGTTTTCCGAGCGCGGCTTGATGGTTTTCTGGTAGCGCTGGGTGCGTTCCTGCGGGATTTCGTGGCGCACAATGTCCGCGTCGTCCGGGTGCCAGCCGCGGCCGCCTTCGATGGCGAGAAGCTGCGGGCCGTTTCGGTAGGCCGGATCGTCGAACCGGCCGGCGGACCGGATTTCCGATGCAGACTTCATTCGCTTGACGGCGTTGCGTTTACCCATGGGAGGACTCCTCGGCTGCAGGCATGAAAAAAGCCGCTGGCGGGAAAGCGCAGCGGCCTGGCGAAAAGCGGGGGAGAAGGGGGACGACCCCAGACGGCGGAAAGGCCAAGTCTGGTGCAAGCGCATCTTGCGAAGAGAGATCGTACGGTCTCAGTTTGACCTTATCCTTCTCGAATCTCTATTTTGAGATTACATACCAAAAATATCATACACTTCAGTGACATTACGCTTGCGAAACAACAGGGGCTGGAAACGGATGGCGATCTATGAAATCGACGGGGTGGGGCCTGACTTGCCTGCGACCGGAAATTACTGGGTGGCCCAAAGCGCTGAAGTCATGGGCCGGGTTGTGCTGAAGGAGAATGCCTCGATCTGGTATGGCTGTGTGCTGCGCGGTGACAATGACCCCATCATTATCGGCGAGAACTCGAATATCCAGGATCTTTGCGTTCTGCATACGGACATCGGCTTTCCGATCGTGGTCGGGGCCAACGTAACGGTCGGCCACCGGGTGATCCTGCATGCGTGCACTGTTGGTGACGACACGCTGATAGGGATGGGCTCGACCATTCTCAACCGGGCTAAAATCGGCCGGAACTGTATCATTGGAGCCAACACGCTTATTTCCGAAGGCAAGGAGATACCTGATAATTCGCTCGTGATGGGATCGCCCGGCAAGGTTGTGAAGGAGGTTTCACCGCAACAGGTCCAAATGATCCGTGGCTCGGCGCTGCATTATGTCGAGAACTGGAAGAAGCACCGGGACCGGGCGCGGCAGGTTTAGTCGGCAGGTGCGTTCCAGACACTGCGGACCTGCGCGCTGGCGGCCTCCGGGAGCCCAAGCCAGCCAAGCCTGCCGTCGCGGACCTCAACGATGAACATCTGAGTCTCCGGACCACCCGCACCTTCGGCAAGCGTGCGCCGCACAGTCGCAAGGCCGAGGCGCGAGCGCAGCAGGTAGGTGCCGGGCATGGTTTCGGTGAACCGCCCTAGCTGGTTCAGTGTGCGTGCGACATTGCGACGTGCATCGGTGTCTGCGCCCGACGACGAGCGGGCAACGACCAGATAATTCGAGGCGCCGCCGAGCCGGGCCGCGCGAGCGGCCATGGCTTCGGCCAGCACCGATTTCAGCTGCGCGATCTCCCGAGCCGGGCGGAAGGGGAGCCCGTCGCCACCCGAAATGCGGGTTCCGGGTCCGATCTTTCCAGCTTGAGTGAATGTCTGCAACTGGCCGAGCGTGAAAGGGCCATGCGCCTTTTCTCCGGAGGCGACGCGCCAGACCGGGGGATCCAGCGATGCAAGATCGAGCGGCGGCGCAGCGGTCAAAACGGGCTCCGGTTCATTCTGGCAGCGCTGCGCCTCGCAAAAACCGAACGGCGA
The DNA here is from genome assembly GCA_041752715.1 of Hyphomonas sp. GTDB lineage: Bacteria > Pseudomonadota > Alphaproteobacteria > Caulobacterales > Hyphomonadaceae > Hyphomonas. The sequence continues at coordinate 3,438 of JBGSVY010000244.1, read as the reverse complement.
ACTTGCGCTCGGCGACGCGCACGACCTGCGCCCGCAACGTGCCCACCAGAATGACATCGCCTTCGAAAGGGGCAGGGCCAAGGGCTTCGAAACCCGCGCCGGTCAACGAGATATCTGTCACCCGGCACTGGATCGCCCGTCCATCGAGGAGCGTTATCAGTGCCGGGCCAGCTGCGGAGAAGCGTTCGGAGGCGCGCTCATCGGCGAGGCCGAGCACGTCCTTGTTGAGCAGCCAGGTGAGCCTGTCGGCGAGTTTGTCGCGCTTGTGACCGGTGATCTGGAAGCGCACGGCAAAGCCGCCGGGCGCATGGCGCACGATTGTTGCGGTGACGCGGCCCAGTTCGTCGAAGTAGCAGACGAGCTGTTCGTTCGCGGCGGGGCGGTCATGGGCAACGATGAGAGCGCCGTCACAGGAAATGTTTGACGTGAGGAATTCGCAATCGTCGCTCTGGGCGTCGAGAAAGCGTCCGGTCAGACGCAGGCCGACACGCTTGAAGCTACGCCGGTCGCGCTGCGCGAGTGTGCGCTTCAGGGCGCGGGGTACACTCGGCGTAAAGGCGGTCATGGCGCAGTCCTTCGGCCCGGATTTGGGATGGCGGTCGGCCGTTACACCCAGAAATAGGCAATGTTCGTTGACAATTTGTTTCCTTGCGCGGGCGAAGCGGTTAGAGCTGATGTGTAGGCCGGACGGCACCTGGAGCAGGTTTATTGAGCAATTTTGACTTCGTGATCGTCGGCGCGGGCAGCGCCGGATGCGTGCTGGCCAACCGCTTGTCGGCAGATCCCGCGATCCGGGTGTGCCTGATCGAGGCGGGAAAGAAGGACACCTCCTTGCTGGTCCGCATGCCGGCAGGTGCAGGCAACCTGATCAAGCAGGCGGGTGACCAGAATTGGGGATTCTATACCACGCCCCAACGGCACATGGACAATCGCAAGCTCTACTGGCCGCGCGGCAAGGGCTGGGGCGGATCGTCGTCGATCAATGGCATGATTTATACGCGTGGCCATCCGGCCGATTATGACCAGTGGGCCCAGATGGGCCTATCGGCCTGGAGCCATGCGGATGTGTTGCCCTATTTTCGCAAGTCGGAAAGCCATGAGGGCGGTGCGACGGATTGGCATGGTGGGGATGGCCCTTTGCATGTGACCGAAAGCCCGCTGTCCAACCCGATCTACGGGGCTTTCATCAAGGCGGGAGCTGAGGCCGGATATCGGCTGACTGACGATTTCAATGGCGCCCAGCAAGAGGGCTTTGGCCGGTACCAGCGTACAATTCACAAGGGCGAGCGCTGGAGCGCATCCTTTGCCTATCTGCGCCCGATTGCGGGACGAAGACCGAACCTGACGATCATTTCGACCGGTCTCGTCACCGGCGTCAACATCGAGGGCGGCCGAGCCACGGGCGTGACCTATGCGGACGCAAAGGGCGGTGACGTGCAGGTGGTGCATGCGGCGCGCGAGGTGATCGTGTGTGCGGGGGCCGTGCAATCGCCGCAACTGCTGATGTTGTCTGGCATTGGCGATCCCGAGCATCTCTCAGACATGGGCATCAGGACGAAGGTGAAATCGCCCGGCGTTGGCCGCAATCTCCAGGATCACCTCGATGTATCGGTGATCTGCAAGATGACCCAGCCAATCTCGGCCTATTCGGCGCAGAAGGGATTGCGGCAGCTCGCGGTCGGGCTGCAATACCTTGCAACCACGCGCGGGCCGGGCGCCGACAATTTCCTTCAAGCGGGTGCCTTTCTCAAATCCCGAACCGGGCTCGACCGGCCGGACCTGCAACTGCACCTGGTCAACGCAATAATGATCGACCACGCAAACCATAAGCCGACCGAGGATGGCTATACGGTGCATGCCTGCCAGCTCCGGCCGGAGAGCCGGGGAACCGTCAGACTCGCTTCGAGTGATCCGTTCGCGGCTCCGGCGATTGACCCGAATTACCTGTCGACGGACGAAGATCGCCGCGCGCTTCGCGAGGCTGTGAAGATGGTGCGCGAGGTCTGCCGGCAGGCTGCGCTGGCGCCTTACACCGGGCCGGAGCTTTTTCCGGGCGTGGACATCAAATCAGACGCCGATATCGATGCATACATCCGCCGGGCAGGCGAGACGATCTATCACCCGGTCGGTACGGTCGCGATGGGGCCGAGCGACGAAAGCCCCGTCGACGGACACCTGAGAGTGCGGGGTGTCGACGGGTTGCGGGTGGTCGATGCGTCCGTGATGCCAACGCTGATTGGTGGCAATACAAACGCGCCGACGATCATGATCGCTGAAAAGGCCGCCGATATGATTCTCGGCAAGCCAGCGATGCCGCGTCAGGAACCCGTGCGAGATATCGCGACGGCGTGAGCAGGTCTGGCTGAGCAAATCTTTAGCGGTTCGAAGCAACGAGTTGCAGGGCGGGACCCGGATTGCGCCGCAAGGGGGGAACCAGCATGGCGATGCGATGGCGCCAGATCGGACGGCCGCCCAACATGCCCTCGCCGCCCAGAGTCTGGTAGAGACCCAGCATGCGTGCGTGTGCCGGGCGTCCCTGTGTGGTCTCCAGCGGCATCAGGGTAATTTCCAGTTCCACCCGCTGACCCGTGATCGTTTCGCCGCGCCCTCGCACAACGCCGGGTGCACCTTCGAGACGAACGGCATCCAGAAAGCTCGCCATCATCGCACGATCGGGGCCTGTCCAGAGTTCCAGGAATGAGTGATTCGTAAGGTCACGGCCAAGCAGGTCTGGCAGGTTCTCGCCGGCCGAACGCACCCGCCAGTTGGAGTCCGGCAAGCCCTCAAGAACGAAAATGCGATCAAGCAAGTGCGCGTGGTCGCGCGCGCTTGGGCCCGAGAGGGCATGGGTCTGCGGCGACGCGTTCATGCGGCGCCAGGCATCAAGCAGCACACGCGTGTTCGGGTGAATCGACCTGTCGATCATGGCAGGGGGCATACTCCGGTTAGGTCCAGCGGTACCAACCGGCACCGCAACAGTCCTGCCAACCGCAATATCTGTTCCAGATCGTGCAATCTCGCGTGGGGAGAATGTTTCGCCGTCAAATCGGTCGCCGATCGCTGATCCGGACGCGTCGGCATGAGGCATGCATCCTGAGAGGCGAAATCGAAAGGTAACAGAGCATGGCCGTCTCATCGCGGAACATCGCAGCTCTCGGGTCGCTGGCTTTGACGGTGCTGTCGCTCGGTCTTCCTGCCGCGGCGGGTTGCGGGACGGGGTGCACGGGAAGCCCGGCTCTGCCGGGGACCGAGCCAGCCATGCCCGGCCTCCAGCTGCCGGTGCTGTATTGTTGTTAACGGGAATAAATTATTTTGGCATCAAGAAAACAACCGCCGCCACGAAGGTGCTTTTATTTTTCGTGCTACTTTCTCTGCTTGTGGTTGTCGCTGCCTCCCTATCGGGTGGCGCGGCGAATTTTTCTCGTCTGGAAAACTTCA
>JBGSVY010000243.1:0-9352 GCA_041752715.1 Hyphomonas sp. | reverse complement strand
CGACGCGCGAATGGCCGGAAGCGCCGCTGCCCCCCCAAGTGGCGGCAAAGCTCGCTCCGCTGTTGGATCTGGCTTTCAGCGATCCCGCGCCGGACACGCTCGGCGAGACGCACGCCTTCCTCGCCGTGCAAGGCGGAAAGGTCGTGGCGGAGAGATACTGGACGGGCTTTGATGCTCGCAGCACGCATCATTCCTGGTCGCAGGCGAAGAGCATGACGCAGGCGCTGGTCGGCATCCTCGTGCGCGAGGGCAAGCTGGATATCCACGCGCCAGCGGATGTGCCCGAATGGCAGGGTGCGGACGATCCGCGCCGCGCGATCACGCTGGACCAGCTCTTGCGCATGTCGAGCGGGCTGAAGTTTGCCGAGGATTATGTCGATGCCGGCATCTCGGACGTGATCGAGATGTTGTTTGGTTCGGGCAAGGAGGATGTCGGTGGCTTTGCGGCAAGGTTCCCGCTGATCCATGCGACCGGCACGGTGTGGAGTTATGCCAGCGGGACGACGAATATCGTGGCGCGCATCGCGGCGCGGGCGCTGGGGGCAAGTGGCGAGGCGTTCCGCGACTTCATGGTCCGCGAACTGTTCGGGCCGATCGGCATGGCGTCCGCCGATCCGAAGTTCGATGCCGCCGGCACGTTCATCGGCTCGTCCTTCTGCTTCTGCACGGCGCGGGATTTTGCCCGCTTCGGCCTGCTCTACCTGAGGGATGGTGTCTGGGACGGGCGGCGCATCCTGCCGGAGGGCTGGGTGGACTATGCCCGCACGCCGACGCCGGTGCCGCCCACCGAGGCGATGGGCTATGGCGCGCACTGGTGGCTCGGCATGGCGGGGCCGGGCAGCTTTTCGTCGAATGGCTATGAAGGCCAGTACACGGTGATGGTGCCGGACCTCGACCTGATCCTCGTGCGCAATGGCAAGTCGCCGCTGGCACAGAAGGATAACGTCATCCGCTGGATGGCGGATATGGCAGACGCGTTCAGGCCGTAGCCGCCGCCACACGTCGCTTCTTCGGTATACGGACGATCACCAGCCAGATGATCATCGCAAAGACCGGCGCAAAGCCGAGCCAAACCGGCAGAGTGGTATCGTGGAACCATTGCGGAAAGACCTGCGGCTGGCCGAAGAAGAGCGAGCCGGACGCGATGAACATCGAGAAGCACATGCGCCAGAGGTGGCGCGCCGTGCGGGCAACGCCGCGGATCGCTTTGCGCAGGATGACGTGAAGCTCGCCCGCAGCAGCAAAGGTGCCCGCAATCATGAAGAGGAAGAAGGCCTGCGGCGGTGAGCCATCGACCGTGCCGGTCTCGCTCTGCGCGCCCATCCAGGCAAAGGTTGCGCCAAGGGCGACGAGGGCCAGTGCGAAGGCAAGACCCGCATACTGCGCCGCGCCTGCCCGGATTTCGACACGGGTGCGGGCGGTGAGCCAGCCCGTGACCAGCAGGTAAAGCGCCATGAGGCCCGCGACGAAGTTCGGGCGCTGGCCCGTCTCGAGAAAGGGCGCAACGCCGGCGCCGATGGCGTGGGTGACGAGCATCGAGAGAAAGAAGACGGCGCCCGCAGCCCGGTGAACCGGCCTGCCCTTCGGTGCGGCGATGGCCACAGTACCCGCCAGCAATCCCAACGCGCCGCCACCGATATACGCGTAGAGAAGTGCATCCGCGCCGATATGCATCCAGAGCGGATCGCCGGGGCGCGCCTGGAGATTGTCGGCATGGGAGACACTCGCCAGCAATGGCAAGGCAAGCAGCGCGAGGACGGGTGCACGGGCGATCGTTTTCAACATGCCGTACCCGCTCTGCGCTATGTATCGAGAATATTGATATACGATACGTCGCCATATCGCAATACGATAAATCGCCCGATGACAAAGGCCGCCCTTCTGCACCGCGTCCCGGCCGCGCTGCCCGGCTTGCCATCGCCTCGCCCTTCCCCTATACGCCCCCGTTCAAAGGACGGCGCCAGGCCGTGCCTGTCAGGTTCCGGCCCACCCTCGAGGGGGCACGGTCCAGGGCGAAAGGAAACAAGATGTCCAAGCAGAAAATCGTATTCAATGTCGACGTGCGCGCGCGCACCGGCACCGGCGGCGCCCGTGAAGCCCGCCGCCAGGGCTTTGTGCCCGGCGTGCTCTATGGCGGCGATCTCGGCCCGGTGGCCATCAACCTGCGCAAGCCGGAAGTGATGAAAGCCATCGAAACCGGCAAGTTCCTCAACACCACCGCTACGCTGGTCTACAAGGGCGAAAGCCAGATGGTCATCCCGCAAGGCATCCAGATGCATCCGGTGAGCGACCAGCCGATGCATGTCGACCTGTTCAGGGTTGAAGCCAACCAACGCATCAAGGTCGAAGTGCCGGTCCGCTTTACTGGCGAGACGGCGTCGCCAGGCCTCAAGAAGGGTGGCACGCTCAACGTTGTCCGCCACATGGTTGAGCTGCTTGTTCCGGCCGGCAACATTCCGGAATTCATCGAGGCCGATATCTCGGCGCTTGAAGTTGGCGACAACGTGAAGATCTCGAACATCAACCTGCCTGCGGATGCCGCACCCGCGATCGGTGATCGCGATTTCACAATTGCGACGATCGCAGGACGCGGTGGCAAGGCGGAAGAAGAGCCCGCAGCCGCCGCGGCGGCAGACGCCGTTCCAGCCGCCAAGGCCAAAGCACCTGCCGCTGGCGGTGCAGCGGCCGCCAAAGGCGCTGCACCTGCAAAGCCAGCCGGCAAGAAGTAAGACAATCTGGACATTCGGGAGGCCGCCAGTCACAAGCTGGCGGCCTCTATGATTCCGGCGAGGCAGCGAAGGATACACCGTGAATGTTGATCCTCGCGGGACAGGGTAATCCGGGCGCGAGTTACGCGAAGAACCGGCACAATGCCGGATTTCTTCTGCTCGACAAGGTGCATGCCGCCTTCGGGTTCGGCCCGTGGCGCGCCAAATTCGAGGCGCAGGTCTCAGAAGGGACCGTCGATACAGCCTCCGGCCGCGCGAAAGTCCTGCTTCTCAAACCGCAGACCTATTACAACGATTCAGGCCGTTCCATCGCCAAGGCGGCCAGCTTTTACAAGGTCGGCGCCGAGGCGGTGACGCTGCTGCATGACGAGATCGACCTTGCGCCGGGGCGTATCCGGGTCAAGCGCGGCGGGGGACATTCGGGGAATAACGGCGTGCGCTCGGTGATGGCGCATATCGCGGGCGAGGTCAGGCGGGTCCGCGTCGGGGTTGGCCATCCGGGCGACAAATCGCTGGTGATGCCTTATGTCCTGTCGGATTTTTCCAAGGCTGATAGCGCCTGGTTCGAGCCATTGGGCGACGCGATCGCCAAGGCCCTTCCGATCCTCCTAGCGGGAGATGACGAGCGCTTTCAGACCGAGGTCATGCGCCTTGCGCCAGCGCCGAAGCGCGATCCCAAACAGGCCCCAAAGGACGCGGACTGAAGTCAGGCGCGCCGCACGACCGCCTGGTTTGAGCGGGTGGATTCGACCACGATAGCATCACCTGAGCGGATGATTTCGCCGTCGACCGATTGCGCGCTCCAGACGGTATCGCCGATGCTGACCTGACCGTTGCCCGAGGCAAAATCCTGAGTGGCCTTGCCGCGCTGACCGACGAGCCCGGCCATCCGCTTGTTGAGCGTCGGGTGCTCGGCCACCTGCTTGCGCAAGCGTGAGAGAACCGTGCGGCCGAAGATGAAAAGGATCACCGTCGCGATCCCGAAGAAAATGAACTGGCCGCCCATCGTCACAAGTTCGGGCGGCGCAAAGGCGGTAAAGGCCGAGGTCAGCCAGGCTGCGATGGCAATCATCAGCATGTCGAATGTTCCGGTCATCATTTCGATGCCGAACATGACAAGCCCCAGCACGAGCCAATGCCAGAAGGTCATTTCCGAGAATGCTTGTTCGATCATGGGTCTGCTCCTTCTAGAGACTTGCGCCGCAGTTTACTCGCCGCGGCGCGTGGGAGGAACCGCGCCGGCCCGGGCCGCCGTTGCGTTGGCCGCGGCATCGGTCAGGCCCCGAATACCCTCAATCGTTCCGAGGATGCTCGAGAACTCGGCCGGAATGATGACCGTGCGCTGCTGTGGCGAGCTTGCCAGCTTTTCGAAGGCCGCGATGTAGGCCTGGCCAAGGAAGTAATTGATCGCGCTGACATCCCCGCGCGCGATGGCTTCGGACACCATCGCGGTGGCTTTTGCTTCGGCTTCCGCCTCACGCTCGCGGGCCTCGGCGTCGCGGAAGGCGGCTTCGCGCCGGCCTTCGGCTTCGAGGATCTGGGACTGTTTCAGGCCTTCGGCCTTGAGGATGGCCGACTGCTTGTCGCCCTCGGCGGTGAGAATTTCCGCGCGTTTCAGGCGTTCAGCCTTCATCTGGCGGTTCATCGCTTCGGTAATGTCGGCGGGGGGCGACAGGTCAGCGATCTCGATGCGCGTGACCTTGACGCCCCAGGGGCCGGTCGCGGCGTCGATCACCATCAGGAGGCGGCGGTTGATGTCGTCGCGGTTGGACAGGACTTCATCGAGGTCCATCGAGCCGACAACGGTGCGGATATTGGTGAGGGCGAGGTTCTGGATGGCGACGGTCAGATTGTTGACCTCGTAAGCGGCCTGCACGGCGTCGACCACCTGGATGAACACGATCGCGTCACACGCGACCATCGCGTTGTCCTTGGTGATAACTTCCTGACGCGGCACGTCGAGCACCGTCTCCATCATGTTCATCTTGCGGCCGATCCGGTCGATGAAGGGCGTGATGACTGACAGGCCTGGCGAGAGCGTCCGGATGTAGCGGCCAAAGCGCTCGACCGTCCAGTTATAGCCTTGCGGCACGAATTTGAACGATGAGACCAGCAGGACGAGGCCTGCCGCGGCGATCAGCAAAAACGCCGAAAAGATGATGTCCATGGAGTCCTCTCCCCGATTGCATACATAGCACGTGGGACGAGACTTTCCGTTTTTCAATATGTATTTATTGAAAAACGGCCTGTCAGGCTACCCAACAGGCCGATTATCAAGGATTCGGGTTAAGGATGCTTAACGTGGAGGTTTACAATTGAGCGAGGAGATAGTCGGCGCTCGACACCTTGAACTCGCCGCCCGCCTCTACGTTCAACTCGGTCACGACGCCGTTCTTGACCAGCATCGAATAGCGTTGTGACCGCTGGCCCATGCCAAAACCGGATGCGTCAAGTTCGAGGCCGATGGCCTTTGCAAACGCGCCGTTTCCGTCAGCCAGGAACCGCACCGCCTCGGTCGCGCCGGCCGACTTGCCCCAGGCGCCCATGACGAACACGTCGTTGACCGAGGTGCAGACGATGCCATCGACGCCTTTGGCTTTCAGGTCATCCGCCTTGTCGACATAGCCCGGCAGGTGGCGGGCCGAACAGGTGGGCGTGTAGGCCCCGGGGACCGCGAACAGGGCGATGGTCTTGCCGGCGAAGACGTCACTCGTCTTGAAGGGTTTGGGTCCGTCGACGGTCATCTCCATGAAGGTCGCGTCGGGAAGGCTGTCGCCAACTTTGATGGCCATATCGGGTCTCCTTGCTTGTGGGCTGGAGATAGGCCGTTGGACAGGCCTGCGCAATGGCAAGTGGCGGCCTAGCGAACCAGACGCGGGTTGCTTCCCGAGCCGGTCTTGCTGCCATCTGATCCGGCCGCCGACAGATCCCAGACCGTGCTGTTCAAGATGAGCGTGTTGAAGACGAGCGAGACGCGCCGATTGACCTGCTTTGATCCGGAATTGAAGGTTGCATTGCGGCTAGGCAGGTAGAACGCGCCGTCAAAGCGGAATGTGGGGCTGTCGTTCAAGATGAAATCGGACTTGGAGAGCCCGGCGGCCTCAAACATCACGATATCCTTATAAGGGCCGCTGGTCGGGGCAGATACATCCGCTTCCACGGCGCTATTGAACTGGATTTTCGAGGAGTCTGGGTAATAGAACGTGACCCCCGCGCCCGAAAACGTGCCCCCATTGACGTTCCAGCCGCCACCGCGGATCACATAGAGCCCGGGGTTGAGGGTAACGTTCGGAGCGCCATTGAAATTGGTGAAGCCGCAATAAACGCCTGGATCGAGCACAACATCGCTGCTTGGGATGACAAGATTGTCATGGTCGCACGCCGCAGGGGACGGATGCGGCAAGCCTGCCTGGTTGACCGGGGCAACCGTCTCGCAGTTGAACGCCAGATTTGACGGTGGTGAGCCGTTGATGAGCGCGCCGGGACCCCGCATGCAGATGTGTTGGAAATCGAGCGTTGTTCCCGAGTTGAACACGGCCCCTTCCGCGGCGGTGGACATAACCTGGACGGTGCACCCGAGCGCCGAGATAGTGGCGCCCGAGTTGACACGACGCGCATGCGACGCTGAGGGGTCGACCAGCGTGATGCAAGGCGTGCCGCCGGGCAGCAGCACGGCGCTGTGGACGACAACCGGGATCGTCTCGATGGACGCGAGCGATAGCAGCGTTGTGGGCACCTCGGCGCGGACCTGGCCGTGGAACTCCGTGCCGCCGGACACCGGCTGGGTCCAGAACGACGCAGATGCCGATGCCGCGCCGCCTGTGCCGTTTGCAATGACCGGATCGGCCTTTGCCTTTTCGGTAAAGCCGCTGGCCCCGTCCAAGGCGACCCGCAAAAGCATCGTATCGAGATCTTCCCGCAGCTGGACCCGTGTCGATTCGGCACGCGACAAGTCGAGGGCACCGCCCACCATGGTCGCGATCACCAGCAGACACAGCGCGAAAATCGTCGCTGCGTTGCCACCTTCAGCACCGATCCAGCGGCGGACGATCTGACGGGCTTCGCGTCGCACATCATACTCCAATTTCACGGCCGCAGGCGGTTGAGCGTGGTTGTTATCGATATCAGTATATTCCGCATCGCTTGACCGACGATGAATCTGTTCGGCTGGATTTGCATCAATTGGCTTACGCGCAGCTTGCCAAAGCCGAGCTTGTGCAGCAGCTTAAGGTTAATCGGAGGCGAGACATGCGCATCGACACCGACCTCACCGGCAAGCTGCTGATCGCCCTGCCCCGCATAGGCGATCCGCGGTTCGAACGCTCCGTGATCCTGCTCTGTGCGCATACCCCCGAATTCGCAATGGGATTGATCCTCAACCGGCCGGTCGAGGGCCTCGACCTGCATGACCTGCTGCGGCAATTGAACGTCCCGGCCGAGATTTCGCTGCGTGGCGGCGTGGTGCTGGAGGGCGGACCGGTTGCCACCGATCGCGGGTTTGTGCTGCACACGGACGATGTTTATTGCGAAGGGGCGACGATGGATGTCGACGATGATATCTGCATGACGGCGACCCGGGACATTCTGGTTGCGATCGGCTCGCACGAGGCACCACGGCATTATGTTCTGGCGCTCGGCTATTCAGGTTGGGGCGCCGGGCAGCTGGAAAGCGAACTTGCCGGCGATGCCTGGCTGGTGTGCGATCCTGACTTCGACCTGGTGTTCGGGGCCGGGTATGATTGCAAATGGCAGGATGCCATGGCCCGGCTTGGGGTTGATCCCTCGCGGCTGCAATCGGGCGTCGGCAACGCTTGAGCTAGATATGCAGGAAGGCGAGCGCCGAGGGGCCATCAAGGCCCTTGGCGAAAGCAAAGCCCTGTGCGTGATCGAAGCCAAGCGCGCGCAGCATCCCTGCCTGCTCACGTTTTTCGACACCCTCGGCCGTCGTCGACATGCCGAGCCGGTTGGCAAGCAACGTGATCGTCGACAGGATCGTATCTGTGCGGGGCTCTCCGATGCGGCGGGTGAGGCCATGGTCGATCTTCAGGCTGTCTGCGGGCAGATCCGCGAGCCAGGCGAATGAGGAATGCCCGGTGCCGAAATCATCAAGGACAAGTCCTGCGCCCACGGCTTTCAGGGCCATCGCAGCGGCGAGCGCGTTATTGACGTTGCGTAGCGCGGCCTGCTCGGTCAATTCGATGCGGATGGAGAGCGGCGGCAAGTGATAGCCATTCAGCAGGGCCTCGACGAGCGCCGGAATGGTGCTCTTGGTCAGTTCACGGGCCGTCAGGTTCACGTGCATGAAAAGGTCGTCGCGGCCTGATCCCTCGCGCAGGTTCGAGAGGGTCTCGGCTGACCGGATCAACATGTTGGAGGCGAGCGCCTGGTCTTCATACCGGCTCGGCGGATTGTTGAGTCCGGCACCCGTCCAGCGGGCCAGTGCTTCAAAGCCGACGACACGGCCATCGCGCAGCGAAATGATGGGTTGATAGACCGGTTGAAGATCGGGACCGGGCTTTAGATCTGCAGGATCGATCTCGGGCAGGTCTTCTCCGGTCAGCAACATGCCTCGGGCTTCGGTCTCACCGATGAAGGCGCCGACGAGGTGCACATCACGACCGTTCGACAGGCGAAGGGGACAGCGAACGGGCCCCTCGCCCGCAGCAAACGCTGTCTGGAGCCGTCCACGGCTCAGCCCCTCCAGCATCTTTTCGATGGCGTCCAGCGACCAGTCGCCCGCCAGATCCGACAGCGGTGTGCCGGACGGCGCATCGATCAGCAACCGTTGGCGGGGGCTTTGCCAATGCCAGCTGCCATGGGGCTGTATGGGTTTTTGTTCCAGCATCCGGCTTTGTCCTAGCGGCGATCAGATGGCCTGACGAGCCCGAAAAGGATATGATCGCGGCGTGTCCCTGCAATTTCGAGGTAGGCGCGGGCGAGGCCCTCCTCCTTGAAGCCGGTCGACTCGAGAACCCGCCGGGACCGTTCATTGCCGGGCACGATGCCCGCATCGATCCGGGCCAGGGCGGCGTTGGTGAAGGCCCAGTGGCAAGCCGCTGCGGCGGCCTCTCGCATGTAGCCGGCGCCCGTATGTGCCTCGCCCAGCCAGTAGCCGAGCGAGGCGGTATCAACAGGCCAGCCGCGCACCTGTGTCAGTGATACGCCGCCAACCAGCGTGCCGGTGTCGATCCGGCGGATCAGGAAGACATAAGCCGTCCCTTCGCGCCAGGCGCGCTGCCACGCCCTGAGCCGCCTTTGCCAATCCTGCCGCGACAAGGCATCGGGCGGCCAACTCGGCTCCCAGGGCTCGAGGAAAGCCCGGCTCGCGCCGCGCAATCTACTCCACTCTGAAAAGTCAGACTTCCGGACAGGCGACAGCACCAGCCGCGCTGATGTGATGAGCGTTTCGCTGGGCGGGATGATCATTGTGCCCGCGTCAGGCGGCTAGGGCGTCGATGGCGCCGCGGACAGCGGCAACATCCGCCGCTATTCGCGAATAGACCTCGCCGCGCGCTTGCAAGCCGGCGCAGCGTGGGGGCAAGGGCGCGGTCTCTCCGGTCGCCGCGTGGACTGTCTCAGGAAACTTCGCAGCGGCGGCCGTGGCGAGAACAACCGTTGCCGGG
>JBGSVY010000242.1:0-2749 GCA_041752715.1 Hyphomonas sp. | reverse complement strand
GCCCGCCGGCCGCAGTCTCGACCAACGCCGCGAAGTCGAGCGTTGTGCGGAAAGGCTGCAGCTGCCGCCGCGCCACGATCGACCGCGCGATCCGCCGCGCCGCCTTTTCCTCGCCAAGCCGGAAGATGACATCGGCAAGCGCTTTCTCACCAAGCTGGTTGACCACATCAGCAGCGCTTGGCTCCGCCCCGCCCATCCGCATGTCGAGGGGGCCGTCCTGCATGAACGAAAAGCCCCGGGCGGCTTGGTCGATCTGGAAGCTCGACACGCCGACATCGAGCACCACGGCATCGGCAGCCGGCCAACCCGCCTCGTTTGCCAGCGTGTCCATATTGCCGAAACAGCCAAGCAGGGGAACGAGGCGCTTTTCGCTTGCCGCCAGCCGTTCGGCGCGGGCAATCGCATCGAGGTCGCGGTCAATGGCAAGCACGGTGCACTTTGCGGCTTTGAGGAAGGCCCGCGAATAGCTGCCGCCGCCAAATGTCCCGTCGATGACAACCTCGCCATCGGCCAGCGCGGCCCAATGGAGAACCTCGTCCAGCATCACCGGTTTGTGGCCCGCGGCATCCGACGGGCGCGAGACGGGAAGGACAACCATCAAGCAGCCCCTCCGCTGCGCCGGCGGCGCACGTCATTATACGCCTCTGCCAGGGCGTCGCGGGTTTCAGGTTTCGCCGCAGCGGCCCGCATGCTCGCAACATGACGCGCGTGGGCCTCGGGATTCCAGATGCGGAAACTGTCCATCTGTCCGGAGAACCGGATCCGATCGGTCAGGCCGGCCGCCGCGCAAAGCTCATCCGGCAGCTTGATCCGCCCGGTCTCGTCCATCTTGAGATCGGCTGACCCGGCGATAATGCAACTCACCAGCGCGTCGCGCGCCTCAGATTGCGGGGGCAGGAGCGCGATGACATCGCTGTACATCGCCATCAAGGCCTCGCCACCCCCCTCAAGGGATCCCGATCCGTCGAGCGCCATCCACAGGAACACGCGCTGGCTTCCCCCAAGCGTGGCGCGGAAAGGCGCAGGGATCGAAACCCGGCCCTTCGCATCAATAGCGCCCTCATAGGTGGAAACAAACACCCGCCAAATCCTATATGTTTTTGCCTAAACCCCGACATGGGAAACCATGTGTGGCTTTGGAGTATCATGGGTCAGTATGGGCCTCAATGGGGCGAGATCGTGAATCGGGAATTCCACAAAAGATCAGGACATGAACAGAACGCGCACATCGCTCGAACGCGCTTCCGGGACGACATGGGACGACCGGTTAACGTGGTGTAAAAGTGATTGAAGTCAGGGGGTTGTTCCGGGGGTGTGTCGTCTCGGCATCGCCTGGTCACGAAGCAGAAATCCGCCTGATTTTCGGGCAAGCCAGCCGCCTATCTCAGTTTACCGGCGCAAAACTGATGCCCCGGGACGCAAGATCCCGGTGCCGGGCATTCTCACAATTCACATAAATCAAATTGATGTTTCGAAGATTTCCTATAGAGTGATCCTATGAACATTCCAACCTTGCGCCAACTCCAGTTTCTTGTCGCGCTAGGCGAAACAGGGTCGTTCTCGCGCGCGGCTGAGGCCTGCCACGTCACGCAGCCAACGTTGTCAGCGGGCATCAAGGAACTGGAAGATCTGCTCGGTGTTGCCTTGGCCGAGCGCGAAGCGCGCGGCGCTCGCCTGACCCATGCAGGCGAGATCGCTTTCGCCCGCGCCAGTGCCCTGATCGGCGATGCGCATGCGCTGGTGCAGTCCGTAACGAGCGCCGGGTCGGACTTTGCTGGACCCTTTCATCTCGGGGCAATCCCGACGATCGCTCCCTTCGTCTTGCCGAGAGCTGTGCGCGCGCTGAGCCAGCAATATCCGAACCTCAAACTCTATCTTGTCGAAGACCGGACCCTGCGCCTGATCGACCAGCTGCGCGCGCGCACCCTCGATGCCGCTTTCATCGCCCTGCCCTGGGACGCCCAGGGTATCGAAACCCTGCCGCTCTACGATGACGAGTTCCTTCTCGCAGCCCCGGCCAACCACCCCCTCGCCCGCAAGAACGGCCTCTCGCCGGAAGACCTCAAAGACGAGGAAATCCTGTTGCTCGAAGATGGCCATTGCCTGCGAGAGCATGCCGTCTCGGTCTGCCGCATCAAACCCGGCGCGGGCCAGGACACGATCGCCGCCACCTCGCTCGGCACGCTTGTGAACATGGTGGCAGGCGGGCTCGGGGTCTCGCTCCTGCCCCGGCTCGCGACCGACCATGGCCTCGCCTTCGGATCGGACGTTGCGATCCGCGCCTTCGTCAAACCGGTCATCGGCCGGCAAGTCGGCATCGCATGGAAAGCTGGAAGCCCTCGGGCCGCCGAAGCGCGTCAGATCGGCGAACTCGTGCGAGACCAGCTGCGGTCCGGTGCGCCTGACGTCAGCTGAGCCACCGCCCGCGGGACATCCCCTGCGCCTCGCGCGCCACAGTCGAGAAAAATCTCGGCAGGGCACTTACGGCTCCCTGTCACGCAGGCGTAACTGAATTTCGGATCTAGCCGGCAAGAGGGACAGGATCGCACATGACGTTGAGCGCCTCCTGGCGAGCGACCCTTGCGGCCGGCGCCGTCCATCTCGTGATGGGCGCCAACCTCCCCTACCTGCCGGTCTGGATGGAAAAGATCGCGGGCATGTCCGGCGCCGAGATCGCTGGCGCCGGCACGCTCGCCATGATCATCCGCATCGTCGCCGGTCCGCTCACCGCCGGCATCGCGCAGGCCCG
>JBGSVY010000241.1:0-11193 GCA_041752715.1 Hyphomonas sp. | reverse complement strand
ATCTTCACAGACTACGAGCAGATCGTCGCCCTCTGCTGTGAAGCTTGGGAAAAACTCGCGCAGCGACCGTGGAAAATCATGTCCATCGGTCTGCGGGACTGGGCGCATGGATGACGATCAACGCAGGTTGGTATAAGCCGGCGGATGTAAACATCCACAACATTCGTAAGGGGGTCCTCGTCGATGCCCCAGACATTTGTCAATATTCTTTGTCGACTGAAAACCCGTCCGGGTGCCGACATAAGCAGTTCGAGCAGGGCAAGCTCCTTCGTGGTCAGCCGGATTTCGTCTCCCCCTTTGTGGAGACTAAATCGGGATCTGTCGAGTTCGAGATCGCCAACGCGCAGAACCGCGCCTGCCGGCTCCGCAATCAATGGTCCTCGCCGCAGCAACGCTTCGATGCGCGCCAGCAGTTCTTCGAAACCGAAGGGTTTGACGAGATAGTCATCTGCGCCAAGCCGGAGCCCCGCCACCCGGTCCTCGGGCCTGCCGAGGGCTGTCAACATCAGGATCGGGAGATTGATGTGAGCCGCCCGCAAGGTCTGGCAAAGGTCAAGCCCGTTCATTCCCGGCAACATCAGGTCGAGCAGTACGAGACCGCGCACGCCCGTTTCCTTCTGCTCATCCCAGAGTGCCCGGCAGGCTTCGAGGCCGTCCGGACCGGTTGCGGCGAGACGGATACGATAGCCTTCCGCCTTGAGCCCGCGGTCGAGGAAGTCAGAGACGCGGGGGTCATCTTCCACAATCAGGATATTCATCGGCTCGCCTCTAGGCTGAGGGTCGGCAAGCGCAATCGGACAATTGTTCCTTTGCCGAACTTGCTCTCCACAGCCAATTCGCCACCATGGCGCTCTGCAAACGCCTTCGCGATCGAGAGACCCAGTCCGGAACCATCCGCCCGATGCACACGCGCCGAGCTTGCCCGGAAGCCCCGCTCGAATATGCGGGGAAAGTCCTCTTCAGGAATGCCAATCCCGTAGTCCCGGACCTCCAGGTGCCAACTCCCGGCATCCGAGCGGGTCGCGACCTCCACGCGTCCGCTCGGGTGCGAATAGCGGATGGCATTGTCGAGCAGCACACTCATGATCTGCCCGATCCGCCGTGCATCGCCCTGCACAAAAGCGTCCTGATCCTGAAGCGAGGGCAGGAGGTGGACCTGGCGCAGGCTGGCAAGGGTGCTTGCCTGGCTGATTGCGCTTCTCAATTCGAGTTCCGGCTCGACGATATCATTCTTCAGTGTCAGCATCTCGGCATCTTCAAGAGCAATGGTCAGAAGATCTTCGATCTGCTTGCCAAGCTGTTCGGCGCTGGTCGCGATGCGGACGAGACTTTCGCGATAGGAGGCGTCAGTCATTTCGCGGCCCCGGAGGGCGACTTCGGCTTCCCCGCGGATAACCGTCGTCGGCGTGCGCAGTTCATGCCCGATATCGGCAAGCAACTGCCGCCGCCGGGCTTCGGAGCGCTGCAGGTCAGCAACGGCAGCTTGCAGGTCGACAGTTCGCTCACTGACCATATTCTCGAGACCAGATCGCAATTCACGTTCGCGTTGGCTGGTCAGGTCGAGTTGGCTTGCCATCTGGTTCATGCGTTGCGCCAGTGTTCCGAACTCGTCTTTGCTAAGGCTGGGGATCCGATAGGCAAGGTCACCAGTCTCGTAGGCTTGAGCACCCGCTGTCAGTTCCCGCAGCGGTCTGCGCAGCGCGAACGAGAAGTAGATCGACAGAATGATCGCAAGGATCACGATCGAGCTTGCCGCAATATTCGATACAATCCGGGCTTGCGCCAGCGACTCATCTGCAGAGGCGCGGTCCCGGCGCAGCGCCTCTGTCTCTGCCGCGATGGCCCGGTTCAGCAGCGCCCTGACATCGTATTGCCCGAACCGATCGAACACTTCATCAACCGCCGACAAGGGGATGGGTCCGCTCACACCGGAGGCGCGGGTATTGACGACATCCACCCGGTTGAGCATCGACGCCACGGAGCTGTCCAGCAAGTCGATTGTCCGTGCCCGGTCGGCATGCTCCTGCAACAGCGACGCGTCTGGGCCGTCCATCCGTGCAGCCTCATCGGCAAGGCGTCGAAGCGTCTCGATGTCCCGGAGCATGCTCTGCGCCAGGTCCGGACCGAGCGCCGGGTCTGTCGACGTATCCGCAATGCTCTGCAAGACCCAGATCCGGAGGCGGGCCTTCTCGGCCGAAAGGTCCAGATACGTGCTGAGCAGGTCAGCCGCGACTCGCCCGCGAACGACCCTGTGCTCGGCGAGACGCGACACCCAACCGTTTAGCGCCCCCAGGGCAACGGCGAGAAGCGCAAAAGCCGCAAAAGCGAACACAAGACGGCGAGAAAACATGAGGCCCAGCAAATGACCAGATTGATGAGGGGTGGGTGGCCCGACTTAAGCCTTTGCACAAGTGACTCAACCCGCACCGCTGAAGTTTCAGATTAATTTAAGATGAACGGACCCACCCGCCGGCGACCGGGTTGTGACCCGCCCCTCCGGCAATCCGCGCCAGCGTTTGCTTGGCCTCAGGAGATCTGCCGCAATGGCCTTTGCGCACGTTTGCCGACACAAGGAACGGCCCCGAAATCCCGAATCCGCTGCGTCGCAGTCGAAATTCATTGCCCACCAAATTATGGCCACTCCGTGCTCAAGCCGGATTTGGCGGGGTCGGCAGGAATCACCGGCGGTCAAGGGGCACTGATCTATTTAGCATTTTGTGCGCGCAAGAAATTTCGCGGTTTCTTCGAACGGAAATTTACCAGTTTCTCAATAGAGTTCGCCCATCGGGAAATCGGAAATGAGCTGCCCAAAGTGTTGCACCTGAAACAGGCCCTCGTGACACTGATCAGGCAGTACCAGCTTGAAACTGGCGACTTGGAACTTGCGCGCCAGCAATTCCGCGAGTTCATCGATCAGGTGCCGCTGCTCTATCTCATTCTCTCGTGGAATGCTGCTGCGGTCCTGTTTACCTACAGCCAATTTGAGGTACCGGCGGCGGGGCTGCTCTTTCCAATCGGTCTGTCCGTGATCGCCACGGTCCGCGGCATCTGGTGGAGCCGGCGCAAGAATCTGCATTTTGCCGACACCGAAATCCTTCGCCAGATCGGCACGACAAGCTGGCTCGCGGTCTTCATGTCGACCGCCTTCACCGCCTGGGGATTGTTTCTCTACCCCTACGGCGACGATCACGCACAGGGCCACCTGACGTTCTTTCTTGCGCTCGCACAGATCAGTGCTGTTTTCTGCCTCATCCCCTTGCGCTCTGCCGCGCTTTCAGTGGCAACCGTCGGCACGACCAGCTTTTTCTTCTACTTCCTCTTCGCAGACAGCGGGCAGATGGCCTCTGAGGCGATAATGTTGGCCTTCGTCGCCGGCGGCATGATCGTGGTTCTCTACCGCTACAACGCAACCTTCTCGCAGCTCATCCAATCTCAGAACAGCTTGAACCAGCGACAGGCCGAGACCCAAAAACTCAGCGATGAAAACCGGCAGATCGCCTTTACCGATCCTTTGAGCGGCTTGCCCAATCGCCGTGCGCTGATCCATCGGCTCAATGAGATAGGCGCAGGCGAGAGTCGCGGGCCAGACACACTGGCGGTCGTGTTCATCGACCTTGATGGCTTCAAGTATATCAACGATGTGCATGGGCACGAGTTTGGCGACCGGCTGATTACAGAGATTGGCCAAACACTTGGCGGCTTGCGTCCCTTCAACGCAATGCTGGTTCGCATGGGTGGCGACGAGTTCGCGCTGATGATCGAGAGCAAGGGGGCCGCCGGAAAGGCGAGGGTGTTTGCAGAGCAGGCGCTTGACGTACTGACGCTGCCCCTTGACGTGAGCGGACGCCAGCTTCGCATTGGCGCAAGTATCGGAATTGCCGTCAATGATGATGGCGCGACGGGTCCTTTCGAACTTCTTCGCTGCGCCGATATGGCGATGTACGTCGTAAAGTCTGAAGGCAAGGGCGGCATAAAGGTTTATGATCCCTCCCTCGATCGTGACCGCATGTGGCGTCACCAGATCGAAAAAGAAATCGAAGGTGGGCTCGACCGCAACGAATTCGATGTCGCCTATCAGCCGCTTGTTGATGCGCGCAATTTGAAGACCGTCGGCGTCGAAGTTCTGCTTCGTTGGCCCGGCCGGCCGGCCGGCCCCCTTTCGCCTGATGAATTCATCAGTATTGCCGAAGGCAGCGGCCTGATACAGACACTCGGCATGTATGTGCTGGAGCGCGCCTGCCGCGAGATGAACGATGTCGACAGGCTGCGGCTTAACGTCAACGTATCGCCGACACAGTTCAGTCATCCCGAATTCGAGCGCCAGGTGAGAGAGATCCTGTCCCGTACAGGATTTCCGCCAGACCGGCTGCAGCTTGAGATCACGGAACGTCACCTCATCGACTATCCCGATCGTGCAAGTCTTGCGATCGAAGCCCTGAGATCGCTCGGGGTAGGCTTTGCACTTGATGATTTCGGCACCGGCTTTACGAGCCTGGCCTATCTCCAGTCGTATGGATTTTCTTGCGTCAAGATCGACCGCTCCCTGACCAAGCGCCTCGAAACCGACTCAAAGGCGAGTTATCTGATTTCAGGCCTCGTGCAGATGGCGAGGGGGCTTGACGTGCGCGTGGTCGCCGAGGGCGTCGAAACCGAGCAGTTATGCAGTATGCTTCGGGCGGCCGGCTGCAATGAACTTCAAGGATACCTCTTTGGCCGGCCAGCCCCGCTTGCCGAGATTAAAGCAGCCTGGCTTCGTGCGGAACCGGTCTCCGAATCTGCTTAATCGGGTCAGCAACCGCTTTCTGCTGTTCTTCCCGATGCCAATCCAAAATTTCCGGGACACGCGCCCTCGAAAGCGTTCTGAACGACCGCACCGGACATGCTGAAAAATCGCACAATCTTCTGAAAATCAACGAATAGTCCTTTGTACATATGGTGAAGTCTGGCCACTTCTGGCACCAGCCGCGCTCTGGGAGAGATCAGGATTGGATCACCTTCGCACCCAGCACATGAGAGACGGATGACAACGGACAAGAAAACACAGATCGTGGTTGTGGGAGGCGGTGCTGGCGGATTGGAGCTGGCCGCACGCCTCGGTGCGCATTTCGGCCGCAAGCAATACGATATCATCCTGCTCGAAAAGAATCGGACACATGTCTGGAAGCCCCTCCTCCACGAGGTGGCGGCAGGATCACTCGATGCCAACCTCGACGAGGTCGGCTATGGCGCTCATGCGCATCGCTGGGGCTATCGCTTTTTTCAGGGAAGCCTGAAGGATATCGATCGCGAAAGCCGCCAGGTTGTTGTCGCTCCGCTGCTCGACGAAGACGGCACAGAGCTGATGGGCGAGCACCGCATTCGCTATGACTACCTCGTGTTGGCGCTCGGCTCGGTGTCGAATGACTTTGGCATACCCGGTGTGCGAGAGCATTGCATGTCGCTCGAAAGCAGGCGCGACGCAGACAATTTTCGCACCCGGTTGCTGAACCAATGCCTGCGTTGCTCACGTCGCCTGACACTTGACCCGGCGGCAGAGGAATATGTCCGTATCGGGATTATAGGCGCAGGTGCGACCGGCGTTGAACTGGCCGCCGAGCTTTATAACGCGGCTGCCGCTTTGCGCTTCTACGGGCTGGAAGTGTTCGACGAGAGCCGCCTCAAGGTAAGCCTGATCGAGGCCGGGCCGCGCATCCTTCCGGCGCTTCCCGAAAAACTGTCGGAAGCTGCCCATGCAGAACTTGAAGCCCTTGGAGTCGAAGTGCTGACGGGCTGCGCCGTGAGCCATGTCGAAGCCGACCGGATCGAGACAAAAGACGGCCGCAGCCTGCCATCTGACCTCCGGGTCTGGGCGGCCGGCGTCAAGGCGCCCGATTTTCTCAAGGCAATCGCAGGGCTCGAATCCAATCGCAGCAATCAGCTAGTCGTGAGGGAAACGCTGCAGACGACCCGTGATGACAGAATCTTTGCGATCGGTGACTGCGCGTCGTTCACGGCCCCAGGGACCGAACGGCCCGTTCCCCCACGCGCTCAAGCCGCCCACCAGATGGCCGACATCGCCTTCGCCAATCTGAAAGCCCTGATTGCGGGAAAGCCGCTCAAGTCCTTCCACTACACTGACCACGGATCACTCATCTCGCTCAGCCGTTTCGGCACGGTCGGCTCGCTGATGGGCAACCTGATCGGCGGCCGCATGGCGATCGAGGGGCGGCTGGCGCGATTCGTCTATGTCTCGCTTTACCGTATGCACCTGATGGCCATCCATGGCTGGCTTCGCGGCAGCGGATTGATCATCATGGGCCACGTCAACCAGGTTGTGCGGCCTAAGCTGAAACTTCATTGACGGCGCAAAGCATCCTCGATCACCGACAACCCACAGCGCGTCCGCACAGCCCTCAGACGGGTTCCTGGATCGATTCGATATAAAACAGCAGATCGTCGATCTCGGCTGGCGACAGGGCAAACGGAGGCATATCCGGGTGTCCGACCGTAATGCCCTCGGCCAGCGCCTCCTCCAGCGCCCGGATCGGATATTTTTGCGACAGCGACCGGAATGGTACGGCGTCCGGGTGAGGGCTCTGCCCGGTCAGCCCGATGGCATGACACCCCGAACAGTTGGTCTCGGCAAAGACGGCGCCCCGCAGGCGGGCCTCGGTAAGCGGGACGTCTGGCCCCGGCGCGGCGCATGCGGCGAGCCCCACGATCAAGACGAAGCCCAGGAGTCCCGTCGCACCCATGTCGGTCATTCCTCTTTCAATCCCGCAAACCATCTCACGCTGGCCCGGCGCGTCAAGCGCTCACGGCGTCCATCAGGCCTTCATCAGGCCCGATGCCTTGAGAAGTTTTCCGGCCCGCAACACGCGTTGCAGCTTATGTTCTGATGACCGGTCGCCCTTGTTCGAGTCCGGATGGAACCGGCGCACATAGTCGGCATAGCGCGCACGGACTTCGGCCGGCGTTGCCTCGGGCTCAAGGTCAAGCTCGCGCAAGGCCCGGATCTGAAGGCTCGACCGGTGAGCCGATGCGCGCTTTTCAGCAGAACTTGTGTCGTCGACATCGAAAACGCCCCGTCCGGCCCACCGGCGCGGGTCGTGTGCATTCGCGCTTCGCTTGCCGCCCATCGGCCCGGCGCCCATTCGCCAGGTCCGCTTGTGACCGAATCTTTCGGACCGTTGAAAAGCTGCCGCCTCAGCCTCGTTCATGCCTTCGAAGAAATTGAAGCGCCGGTTGTACTCGGCGACGTGCGCTTCGCAGAAGAAATGGCGTCCGTTGCCGCCGGGTTTCGGCGCCGGACACGCACCTTCTAGATCGCATCCGGGCGCCTCACACGCGCGGCCACGCCTCGCCCGCGCCCGCGACACCTCGTCGGCAGGGGGTTTCACGCGTATATCCGTGAACTTGACGCGGTAGATAAAAGGATCGCCGTCTGACATCGGGCCGCATAATAGGGAGCACCGCTTAAAGATGCCACAACCAAGTGACAGGCGCACACGCATTGAAGACGCACTGTTTGCCGCATTCACCCCGTCGCACCTGATCGTCACAGACGATAGCGACGCGCATGCAGGCCATGCTGGCGCCGCGCCCGGTGGGGAGACCCATTACAGCGTCGAAATTGTCGCGGAAGCTTTCGAAGGGCTCTCACGTGTCCAGATCCAGCGGACCGTCATGATGGTGCTTCAGAGCGAATTCGATTCGGGCTTGCACGCGCTTGCGCTCAATGCCAGGGCGGCGCCTCACCCAAAGTCTTGAGCCGTCAAGCCGGTTCCGCCTTAAGGATGTTTACGCCGGTCACCTGGTTGCGCTGGCGGCGAAGGATGTTGAACCGGTAGCCGTGGAAGACAAAACTCTGTCCGGGCTCCGGGATCGTCTGCGCTTCGTGGATCACGAGGCCGGCAATCGTGACCGCCTCCTCATCGGGCAGGCTCCAGCCGGTCGCGCGGTTGACATCCCGGATCGGCACCCAGCCATCGACATTGACCGATCCATCCGGCTGCGGGCGCACGCCCTGCACCTGCACGTCGTGTTCGTCATGGATCGAGCCGACGATTTCCTCGAGAATGTCTTCCAGCGTAATCAGACCCTGCAACTCGCCATATTCGTCAACGACCAGCGCAAAATGTGCGCCCCGCGCCAAGAAAAGGTCGAGCTGGTCCTGGACGGGCGTTGTTTCCGGAACAAACCACGGCTTCCGAAGGATCGTGTCGACATCCAGCGTGGACAGGTCGCCGCCCAACGGGATCGCCGCGCGCAGCAGGTCCTTGGCGTGGAGGATGCCGATGATCTCTTCCTTCTCGCCGCGATAGAGCGGTAGCCGGGTGTGCGGACTTGCCAATGCCTTCATGACGAGTTGGCGCTTGTCCATGTCGGCATTCAGCATCTGGATGTTCTTGCGGTGGATCATCACGTCCTCGACGGTCAGGTCCTTGAGGTCCAGCGCGCCAACAAGGCGCAGCCGGTCGGCCTTGTCCACCGTTCCTTCCGAAGCGTGAAGGTCGATCGCGCCGCGGATCTCCTGCTCAGCTGAGACAGGCGCCGCAGGAGTGCCAAGTCCAAACAGGCGCAAGGTGCTCCCAACGATGAACTCGATCAGCTGGACGATCCAGGAAGCCGAAACAACCAGCAGCCCAATCGGCCGCGCAACGGCCATCGCGGTCGCATCCGGGCGGCCTATGGCATAGGTCTTCGGCAAGACTTCTGAAAAGATCAGCACCATGGCCGTCATCACCGCCGTCGCTGCCACGAGGGCCAACCCCCCCGGACCGAAGATGAGGGTGAACAATGAGGTCGCGAGCACCGACGCAAGGATGTTGACAAGGTTGTTGCCGAGCAGGATGGCGCCGATGAGCCGTTCGCGGTTGGCGATAAGCCGGTTGACGGCTTTGGCCCGGACATTCCCCTCCTTTTCCAACTGATGCATTCTTGCCCGGGATGCCGCCGTTAGGGCGGTTTCAGACCCCGAAAAAAAGGCAGAGAGACAGAGCAAACCGAGGATGGCGACGATGTAACCGACGATCATGTGTGCGCAATGACAGGAATCTCAGCCGGCCTCAAGCCGTTCGCGCGCCAGGAAGGCTTCGACGGCAGCAAGGTCGGCGTCGGGATGGACATAGGCCTCCCCGATCGCGCGTGCGAGGATCAGCGGCACACGCCCCCCTCGCGCTTTCTTGTCCTGTTGCATCAATGCGGCAAGACTTGGCGCCGCGAAAGCCTCTGACGTCCGGCCTTTCAACGAAACGGGCAGGCTGGAGGCTGCGAGGACCTCGCTCACACGGACAGCATCGCCCGGCGGGGTTATTCCCTCCGCCGCGCCGAAACGGAACGCAAGCGCCATTCCGAGCGCGACAGCTTCTCCGTGTAGAAGGTCTGGCGCATAACCGTTGGCAGCTTCAAGGGCATGCCCGAACGTATGTCCCAGATTGAGCAGCTGACGCACGCCCGTCTCGGTCTCGTCCTGTGCCACGATTGCAGCCTTTGCAGCGCAGGAGGTGGCAACCGCGTGAGCAATCTCGGCGGGGCGCAACGCGAGCACCGCATCACCATGCGCCGCGAGCCAGTCGAAGAAGGTCCGGTCACCGATCAGGCCATACTTGACGATCTCGGCATAGCCCGCCCGCAATTCGCGCGCCGGCAGCGTGGCAAGCAGAGCCGTATCAGCAATAACGAGGTGAGGCTGGTAGAACGCGCCAATCAGGTTTTTGCCGCGTGGGGTATTCACAGCCGTTTTGCCGCCGACCGACGAATCGACTTGCGCGAGGAGCGTTGTTGGAACCTGGACCAATTTCATCCCGCGCTTCATCAGGCTCGCGGCGAGTCCGCCCATGTCGCCAATCACACCGCCGCCGAATGCAACGAGTACATCCCCCCGGTCGGCGCCTGCCCCGAGAAGCCAGTCAAGAACGCCCTCCAGCTCGGAGAAGGTCTTGGTTTGCTCGCCGGGAACCAGTGCGTTCCAGTCGAGCGAAAGACCAGCAGGTGCCACTGCCCTTTCAAGGGCGTCGCGGTGCAGGCGCATTACGGTCTGATCGGTCAGCACAAACGCGCGCGGACGCTTGACGAGCGCTGACACGCGCGCGCCAAATTGGGTGAGCGCGCCATTTCCCGCAATGATTTCGTATGATCGATTGCCGAGATTGACCCTGACGGTCTCAAAGGTCGAGGGGCTCATGCAGGCCTCCATGTTTCAAGCGCCTTCAGGATCGCCGTAACGGTGTGGGAATGGGGGCCGTCTTTGGAATGGACGACAAGATCGGCCTGCGCATAGAACGGGCGTCGTTCATTGACCAGATTGGACAGCACGGCCTTGGCGTCCGGCCGTTGCAGCAAGGGCCGGCTGTTGCGTTTCTGGACGCGCCGCCAGAGCGTCTCGAGGTCGGCATTGAGCCAAACCGTGACCGCCTTTTCCTTCATCACGGCCCGCGTGTCGGCATCGAGGAACGCACCGCCGCCGGTCGCCAGCACGTGTGGAGGCAAGTCGAGCAGGCGCTTGAGCACCTGCTTCTCGCCGCGCCGGAAGTCGGCTTCGCCGTGCAGCGCGAAGATATCGGCGACCGAGAGGTTGGCGGCCTTCTCGATCTCTGCGTCGCTGTCATAGAATGGCCGGTCGAGCTTTTCCGCGAGGCGGCGTCCGACCGTCGACTTGCCCGCGCCCATCAGGCCGACGAGCGCAATCGTTCGCGCCGAGAAGGGCGCGCCGGGCTCAGGCGAAGGGATGTCAGCGGGCATTCTGGACAATCGCGTGAAAGATCAGGCATGTCCTACAGGTGCCACAAATGCCGCGCAATCGCATGGCAGACTGGACTGGCTTTGAATTCTACTCAGGGGCGATTCCTCATGCGCAAATACCTCATCCTCCTTGGCGTCATCGCCGTTCTCGTGGTCGGAGGCATGTGGTGGCTGGGCCAGCAGGCGGTGAAGGACAAGCCCGCAGCCGGCGAGGTGCGCATTCCGATCGACAACGTGTTCGGCGAGTGAGGCTTCCTTAAGCCCGGCGCGTCTAGACTTGCCTTCATGTCAGACGCAGCCCGCATCGGCGCCTTTCTCGAAATGATGTCTGCCGAGCGCGGCGCCTCGCCCAATACGCTCGACGCCTATGCCCGCGATCTGACCGATGCGTCGGAATTCTGCGGCGGGCGCCTTGTCACGGCCGATGCGCGCAGCCTTGCCGCCTGGCTCAACGACCTTGCCGCGCGCGGC
>JBGSVY010000240.1:0-6474 GCA_041752715.1 Hyphomonas sp. | reverse complement strand
GCGATGGGCGCGTCCCCGAGGAGCGCCTCGTCGAGGTTTCCGGCGATCGGGAAGGCCTGGCTCATGACAAGGCAGAGGTCAGCGTGTCGGCGCCCGGGAGGAAGCCCTGGTCGGTCAAGCCCGACAGGCGCATCGCCGCGAGGCGCGCAAAGCGCAACGTCACCGCCTTGCGTCTTGCGGCGGCGAGCGGGGCGTCGGGCGCTTCCCTGACAACCGCGCCCAAGAAGGCATCGGCGACAATCAGGCCTGTGTCAGCAGGGATCAGATCGCCTGGAAAGTCCGATCCAACGGCAAACGAGAACCTGTCGCAAAAGGGCATGTAATCGCGCCATTTCGCGTCCGAGCGAAAATCCGCGACGCTCGACTTGATCTCGACGATCCAGATCGTGCCTGTCGCTGAGACAGCGGCAATGTCGGCCCGGCGGTGGTTGGCAAGGGTCATCTCTGTGACGCCATAATAGCCGAGGCTGGCCAGAAGACGCAGGGTACCCCTCGCGATTTCGGCCGAGCGGCGATGAGGAAAATCGGACGCCTCGGTCGTCATGTTGACTTGCACCCGCCCCGTTCCGGTATTGTTCTGGATCAGCTTAGTCGGCCTCGTGCGCACTGGTCAAGCAAAGGCCCGGCTAGGCCGGACGTCCTTCAATTCAAGGGAATAGGCTGATCCAGACAGCCTCGACGCGCGTAAACGTGTTAACATCACCCCACGCAAGGTTAGGAATTGCCATGGCCAGCGCCTACGACACCAACGGTCCCGCTGATCGTCAGTTCGTCAAGACGGCAATGAAGGCCCCGATGCTTGAGCCCGCCCACGAAGCGTCCCTCGCCCGCCGGTGGCGCGAGAAAGGCGATGAGGCGGCGCTGCATGAGCTCACAACCGCCTACATGCGCCTCGTTATCGCGATGGCCGCCAAGTTCCGTCACTACGGCTTGCCGATGGCCGATCTCGTCTCCGAGGGCAATGTCGGCCTGATGCAAGCCGCAGCCCGGTTCGAGCCGGAGCGCGAAGTGCGCTTCTCGACCTATGCCAGTTGGTGGATCCGCTCGTCCATTCAGGATTATGTTCTGCGCAATTGGTCGATCGTTCGCACCGGGACGACCTCGGCCCAGAAATCGCTCTTCTTCAACCTGCGCCGGATCAGGGCTCGCATCGCAGACACGGGCGACGGTGTGATGACCCAGGAGAACAAGGAATTCGTGGCCACCCATCTCGGCGTGCCAATCAAGGACGTGGAGGCGATGGCATCCCGGCTGTCCGGATCAGACCGGTCGCTCAATGCGCCGCTATCGATCGATGGCGACGGCCAGTGGCAGGACCTTATCGCCGACGAAAATGACATTCCTGAAGACGCAGTGATGTACGAGCGCGACAGCGCTCGCCGCAAGGCCTGGATCGCCGATGCGATGAAGGCCCTCAATCCGCGCGAGGTGTATATCGTCACACAGCGGCGGTTAATCGAAGACTCCCGTACGCTCGAGGCGCTCGGGGCGGAACTTGGCATCTCCAAGGAACGGGTTCGCCAGATCGAACACCTGGCGCTCGAAAAAGTGCGCAAAGCCCTTGAGAGAATTGTCGGCGATCCGGCTGAGGCTGGATTGCTGCCTGACGCCTGATCCGCGATCTGCCTCACGGCGTGGGCAGACGCTCGACGTTCAGCGGGTGCGAGATCTCCAGCCGCCCGTCGCGCAAGTAGCCACGCACACGCACCGCGCTTCCCGCCGGGATCTGGCAGATTTCGGCGGCAGCGGTCATCACCTTCAATTGCAGGTCAGCGCCTTCAAGGCCGATATCGCAGACAGCGCCCCGCGCATCAGACCCTGCCATCTTTGCCGTCACCGCCTCGACGATCTGGAACCGGCTGGCATCGCCCGGCAGGTCGCCTGCACGAAAGATCGTCCACGCCCCCTTGCCCCAGAGCCCGGCGCCAGCACGGCGCGCTTCGGCTTCCAGTCCCAGAAGGGTTTCCGAACCGCGGGCCGTGTCCGGATAGATGCGCACTCGGGCGCCGCCCCGTCGCACCATCTCTGCATTCAGCCAGAGCGAGGGCCCGAGGGCATCGGTCGTCACCACATGCGCCAGCGCCCGGTCATAGCGATCACGCGTGAGGCCGGCATAGCGCAGCTCGACCTCGCGGCCGAGCGCCATGTCTTCGAGCAGACGCTTGGCGAGTTCGAAGCCGTCCTCGCCCGTGCGATCCCGGTAGGGTGCGGCGGGGGCCTCGATGCTGACGAGACGCACGCTCTGGCCGGTCTCAAGCACCAGCGCGTCACCGTCGAGCACCCGCACGACGCGTCCGCGCTCGCCGATGTCAAGGTCGGCAAGCGGATCGCGCGCCGCGCCGCAGGCAGCAAGGATCGGGACCAGCACGAGAATCGCAAGTCTTTGCAACACGCTGCGCGGTCCCTGGGGCAAATAAGAGAAAACTGTATCGCCTGATGAACTTGCCCGGCGCAAGCGGAGTCTCGGCGCGGCATCCGCCTTGCCAGACACGGGCTACGACCGCTAAGGCTTCCGCAACGAAATCCCCGGGAGGGAACCCCATGTCCAAACCCAAGAAATCCTATCGCAAGCGCGAGATCGGCGGCCATACGCTCAGCCCCGAATCCCTGATGATGGGCTTCGGCTATGATCCGTTCATGTCGGAAGGCTCGATCAAGCCGCCGATCTTCATGACCTCGACCTTCGCCTTCAAGTCTGCGCGCGACGGCGAATCCCTTTTCCGCCGTCTCGCCGGGCGTCACGAAATCGGCGATCCCGAGGATGCAGACCTGATCTACACGCGCTTCAACAATCCCAATATGGAAGTGCTCGAAGACCGCCTCACGCTCTATGATGACGGTGAAGCGGCGCTCGCCTTCTCGTCAGGTATGTCGGCGATCACCACGGCGCTGTTCACCTGCGCAGAGCCTGGCTCGGCCGTGTTGCATTCGAGCCCGCTCTATGGCGCATCGGAAGTCTTCATCCGCAGTTTCCTGCCGAACTGGGGCGTCAAGTCCGCCGAGTTCGATGCCTGGTCGACCGAGGACCAGATTCTCGCCGCCGCCCGCGCCGCGGTGAAGTCTTGCGGTGCCGTATCGGTCATCTACACCGAATCGCCGGCCAACCCGACCAATGCGCTTGTCGATATCGCCGCCTGCGCCCGCGTCTGCGATGTGCTCGAGAAGGAGACCGGACGGCGCCCGATCCTGATGTGCGACAACACGATGATGGGCCCGATCGGCCACCAGCCGCTGAAGCACGGCGCCGATCTCGCGCTTTACTCGCTGACCAAATATGTCGGCGGCCACTCGGACCTGATCGCCGGCGGCATTGTCGGCAATGAGGACATGATGGTGAAGATCCGCCGTATGCGGAATTATCTCGGCACCATGCTGGATGCCCATTCCTGCTGGCTGCTGACCCGCTCACTTGAAACGGTCCAGCTGCGCATGGAGCGCGCCTTCCGCAATGCCAAGGTTTGCGCGGAGTTCCTGAACACCCATCCGAAGGTCGCAAGCGTCATGTATCCGGGCTTCCTGAAAGAGGGCGACCCGCAGAAGAAGGTGTTCGACGAGCACTGCACCGGGGCAGGGGCGACCTTCGCCTTCGACGTGAAGGGCGGCAAGGACGCGGCCTTCAATGTCCTCGACAACCTGCGCCTCATCAAGCTGGCGGTCAGCCTTGGCGGCACCGAGAGCCTGATGTGCCATCCGGGCTCGACCACGCACTCGGCTGTCCCCGCCGACGTCCGCGCGCGGATCGGCTTCACCGATGGGCTCCTTCGCTTCTCTGTCGGCATCGAAGCCCCGGAAGACCTCGTCGCAGACCTCGGCCAGGCCCTCGCCCACGCCTGACGCGGGCAGGCTTCAAATCAACCGGGCTTTCCCTTATAGGAAGCGGGACGATCCCGTAGCTCAGCAGGATAGAGCAAGTGATTCCTAATCACTAGGTCGGAGGTTCGAATCCTCTCGGGGTCACCACTTGCCCGGACGGCCGGTTCAGTGCGGCGCCATGTCGGCATCGGCGCGCCCGTGCCGTCCGCGCCGGCCGGGCACGCGGATATCCTCGACGAGGTCCTGGATGTCCTGCGGCGGAGGCGGCGTCAGGAGGCAGACGATCACGCCCACGACGAGCGCAAGGAGCATGAACACAAAACCGATGCCTTCCGGCGAGACGCCCAGCAGCCATTGGTCGGCCGTCGCCGCCTTTCCGCCGCCGAGCTTGAAATGCCATATGTAGGCAAAGGTCGAGATCAGGCCGGTCAGCATGGACGCAATGGCGCCCTCCCGGTTCATCCGCCGCCAGAAGATCCCGAGAAGGATCACCGGGAAGAGCGAGGCCGCCGCAAGGCCAAACGCAAATGCGACGACCTGCGCCACGAAGGCGAGCTGCGCGGAATAGATGCCCATGAAGCCTGCGGCGACCACCGCTGCCGCTGCCGCAAGGCGCGCCACCTTCAGTTCGGTGCCATCGCTCATGCCGGTGAAGAACGTCCGCCTGCAGAGGTCATGGCTGATCGCCGACGAAATCACCATCAACAATCCGGCCGCTGTGGACAGCGCTGCCGCAAGTCCGCCCGCGACGACCAGCCCGATCACCCAGTCCGGTAGCCGGGCAATTTCCGGATTGGCGAGAACGGCAATGTCGTTGTTGATCGTCACCTCGTTGACTAGCCCGTCTGGCGCGTCCGGGCCGCGTATCTGCATGATGCCGTCGCCATTGATGTCGTCGAATGCGACAAGTTTGGTCGCTTCCCAGCGGGCAAACCAGGCGGGTGAGGGCACCGCGCCGCTGGCCGTGACTTCAGCGGCCTGCATTGCGTATGTCTCGCCGGGGGCCACATAGGTCGTCTCGTTCACCGTCGCGATGACGTTGAGGCGCGAGAACGCCGCGACAGCCGGCGCGACCGTGTAGAGGCAGGCGATGAACACCAGCGCCCAGCCCGCCGACACCCGTGCGTCGGCGGCGCGCGGTACGGTGAAGAACCGGATGATGACGTGCGGCAGGCCTGCCGTGCCGAACATCAGCGCGGCCGTTATGCAGAACACATCGAAGGTCGACTTGTTGGTCGCGGTGTATTCGGAAAAGCCGAGCCCGGTCAGCGTTTCATTCAGCCTGCTGATCATCGATATCTCGTCACCGCGCAGGTTCGACAACAGGCCAAGTTGCGGCACCGGGTTGCTGGTCAGCATCAGCGAGATGAAGATCGCGGGCACGGTATAGGCGAAGATCAGCACCACATATTGGGCGACCTGCGTATAGGTCACGCCCTTCATGCCGCCGAGCACCGCGTAGATGAACACGATGCCCATGCCGATGAAGATGCCCGTGTTGAAATCGACCCCGAGGAAACGCGAGAAGGCAATGCCGACGCCTGACATCTGTCCGGCGATGTAGGTGAACGAGACAAACAGCGCGCAGACCACCGCGACGAGGCGCGCGGTGCGCGAATAGTACCGGTCGCCGACAAAGTCCGGTACCGTGAACTTGCCGAACTCGCGCAGGAACGGCGCGAGTAACAGGGCCAGCAGCACGTAGCCGCCCGTCCATCCCATCAGGTAGACCGAGCCGCCATAGCCCAGCGTCGCGATCAGCCCCGCCATCGAGAGGAATGACGCCGCCGACATCCAGTCTGCCGCCGTCGCCATGCCATTGACAACCGGATGGACGCCGTGCCCGGCGACATAGAAATCGTTGGTCGATCCGGCCCGTGCCCAGAAGGCGATGCCGATATACAGGGAGAAGGTGGCGGCCACCCAGAACAGCGTCCAGTCCATCAGCAGGCCCTCATTCCTCGATGCCGAACCTGCGTTCGAGCCTGCGCATCGCCCAGCAATAGTAGAAGATCAGCGCGACGAAGATGTAGATC
Organism: Hyphomonas sp.; assembly: GCA_041752715.1. Lineage (GTDB taxonomy): Bacteria > Pseudomonadota > Alphaproteobacteria > Caulobacterales > Hyphomonadaceae > Hyphomonas. The sequence goes on along the minus strand of JBGSVY010000240.1, from coordinate 625 downwards.
GCGCCGTTCTGCGCAAACCAGAATCCGAGGGGGGCGCCGCCGATCGAGAACTGGTCGAGAAAATCGCGCAGCAGGATGCCGGCGCCGAAGGACGCTGCAAACCAGATCGCGAGCAGCCAGAGCGTCAGCCGGATCGTTGCCCGCCAATAGCCCCGGCCATCCGGTGAGGTCGTGTTAGCGTCCATCAAATGGCCTCCCTGCGACGCGACTATTTCGCGGAACGGGCGTTGCGACAAGGCCTGGCCGGCCTCGCCTGCGTGGCGCCAACTTGTATCGCTCGCAGCAAGGCCTGTATCATCCGGGTATGAACGCTCGGACCTATCTCGGCTGGAAGATCGACTTCCGCCACCCGGCAGGCGAGCCGGCCTTCGCTGCGCCGGATTCGGTTTCCTGGCGCGTGTTCAAGAATCCGGTCGCCCTTGCCATTGGTGGCATTGCAGCCGTCCTGCTGGAGTTTGCCGATGCGCGCATTCGGTCGGGGGTCTGGGATCACTCGACCTTTGCGGCCGATCCGGTCGGCCGCGCCAGGCGCACCGGCATCGCGGCCATGGTCGGCGTCTACGGACCGCAGAGCGCGGCGCGGCGGGTAATCCAGGGCGTCACCAACATGCATGCCCGCGTCAGC
>JBGSVY010000239.1:0-6772 GCA_041752715.1 Hyphomonas sp. | reverse complement strand
CTTCGCCGGGCGGCGGGCTTGGCCGGTCCTCGCCGAGGCCGGGTTCGGTTTCGCTGCGCGGGGCTTCGCCGCGTTCCTGGGCCAGCGTGTCGTCGTTGAGCTCGCGCTGCTCGCGCAGGATTTCCGACAGGCGGCGCATGGCCTCGGTGAGCTCCTGTTCTTCCGGCGGCGCGTCGGGATCGTTCTCTTCGCCCGCTTGCTGGTTCGGCATTCCGGGCATGCCTTCGCCGCTGCCCTCGCCCTTCTGGAACTCAAGGTTTTCGAGCATATTGGTGATATCGGCGAGCAGCTGGCGCGCCTGGTCGCTTGCGCCGGTCTCGGTAAGGTCCTGCAGCGCGTTGAGCATATCCTCGAAATCCTGCCCGCCGAGGCTCGGTCCGCCCGCCTGCGCTTCCTGGTCTTCGGTGGAGGGCGCATCCTGGAGTCCCGCAGCCAACGCTTCTGCCATCTTGGCAGCAAGGTACTGGTTCGCGGCGTCCCGGAAGGCCTCCATCAGGCGCTTGATGTCGTCTTCAGAAGCGCCATCGCGCAGCGCCTGTTCGAGCGCCCGGCGCGCCGCTTCGAGGCGGCGGAAGGCATCGGCCGCGCTGCCATACTCGACCTTGAGCGCCAGCGTCCAAAGGAGCGCATCAACCGCGTCGGCCTCAGGCTTGGCAGTCGCCACCGAGAGCATCGAGAATGCGGTGCGAAACCCCATGAAGACGCCCAGATCGTCGAAGAACTGCTCGCCCTTGTAGGTCACGGATTCGAGCATCAGGGCGGCCTGTTGCACGCCCGGCGGGGCGGTTCCGAGCCGGCCCGTCGCGCCGGTATTGATCGATCCGTCAAGCAGCGTCAGCGGGTTCTTCTCGGGATCGGCGTAGGGCCTTGGCTCGCGCAGGACGGTGACGCGCGCTTCCTGCGCAACCTTGGCCATCGGATCGAGGAACAGCTTTTCGGGCAGGACGAAACGTGCCGGCTCACTGAAGCCTTCCTGGCCGGACCCATCAATCGCTACCAGCCGCACCTCGACGCCAAGGCCCGCCCAGCGATGCCGGGTCAGGTCGATCTTGGTGAGGTCAGCCACCGTGGTGAGACCCGACCCGCCGGGCAAGGGTACTGGCACGCGGTCCTCGGCATCCGGCGCGGCGGGGTGGGGTTCCTGCAGGCGGATCGCCAGCTCGATGCCAGCGACCCCATAGTCATCGCTCGCACTCCAGCCGAACTCGGTTTTGTCCTGCGCGCCGATGACCGGCATCGAGACGTACTCGATCATCGGCAGGTCATCGGGCTCGACCAGGAAGCTCCAGCGGGCCCGGGGGCCCCACCAGTGAACCGTGACGCGGGAGTCGGTGACGAGTTTCGCCTTGGCTTCATAGGCGCCGTCCGGGGTTTGCTGGAAGCGCACACGCTGGGTCTTCTTTCCGGCGACCACGAGGCGCGGCGCGGAGGCGGCCTGCGTGCGCAGCGTCATTTCGGAACCTGCAGGCACGCGCACGTTCAGCGCGCCCGGCTTCAGGAAGATCGGCGCGCGGCCGGTATGTTCGGGCGGCGTGACCCAGGCTTCAACAACCATCCGGTCGGCGCCGACGAGCACGCCGTAATCAGGAGACAGCGCGCGCATGAGGCGGCCGGGTCCCGCGGGTCCTGCGAGCAAGGCAAGTCCCAGAGCAGCAACTGGCAGGATCACACGCAATCCGTAGGGGTCGAGCGCCTTCCACTGGGCCGCAAGGTTTGGCAGGCGCAGGTTGCCGAGTTCTGCAACGAGCCGAGCACGATGCACCTGCCACAGGCTGCCGGCGCCGCGCCCCGGATCAGCGGGGCGATCGCTGAGCGAGGTGATCGGCCGCAGATCGGATTGGCGATCAAGCGCGTCGATCGCGACGGCCACATCGACGCGGCGAAAGCGTCTCAGGCCGCGCCACAGGAGCACGACCACGCCCGCGAGGAAGAGCAGCGTTGCCAAAACCCCAGCGAGCTTGCCGAGCCGGTCGAACCCACCAGCCAGCGCCACCGCAAGGTAAAGGACCGCGAACACGAAGACGGGCCAGAACGCCTGCGCAAGCGCCAGCCGCAACAGCCGGCGGCGGGTCGCAGCGACGCGCGCGGCGATCAGCGTCAGGCCGTTGTCATCAACCAAGCGGGCACCTGTTCCAATGCGACCATTTCCTCAAACGTCGGCCGGCGGCGTACAATGTCAAATCTGTCGCCGTTGACCAGCACTTCGGGCACAAGAGGCCGCGCATTGTAGGCCGATGACAGGACGGCCCCATAGGCACCGGCCGACATGAACGCGAGCCGTTCGCCGGGCCGAACGGCAACCATCCGGCGACCTGAAGCAAATTTGTCGGTCGACTCGCAGATCGGTCCGACGATGTCATAGACCCGTTCGGTTGCCCCTGCCCCGGACGCATTCAGTGGCCTGACCTCGTGATGGGCATCATAGAGGGCCGGCCGGATGAGGTCGTTCATGCCGGCATCGACGATCAGAAACGTCCGATCGGGCGCCGGCTTTTCGTAGAGCGCGGTGGTGAGCAGCACGCCCGCATTGCCCACGATGACCCGGCCGGGCTCAAGGATAACCTCGAAACCATGACCGGCGGTTACTTCCGCGATCATCGCAGCATACGCGGACGGCGCAGGCGGCGCCTCGGTGTCGCGGTAGGGGATGCCGAGCCCGCCGCCGAGATCGATGCGCGTGATGGCGTGTCCGCTGGCGCGCAAGCGTAGCGCAAGGGCGACAACCTTGTCGAACGCGGCCCGCATGGGTGCGAGGTCGCCGATCTGGCTGCCGATATGCACGTCGACCCCGACGATCCTGATGCCCGGCAAGCCAGCAGCCTCGGCATAGAGCGGTTCGGCCTCGGCCCAGGGCACGCCGAACTTGTCGCCCTGCTTGCCGGTGGAGATGTTCGGGTGGCCGCCCGCCGCAATGTCCGGATTGACCCTCAGCGCCACCGGGGCGGTCCGGCCGAGACGGGCCGCAACAGCCGACAGCGCGTGCAGTTCGGCCGCGCTCTCGATATTGAACTGGTGAATGCCGAGCTGCAGCGCGTCGGCCATTTCGGCAGCCGTCTTGCCAACACCGGAGAAAACGATCCGCGAGGCAGGAATACCGGCCGCCAACGCCCGGTGCATTTCTCCGCCACTGACCACATCGGCGCCGCAGCCCTCGCGTCCGAGCGTCGAAAGCACCGCGAGATTGCCATTGGCCTTGACCGAATAGGCGATCAGGACGTCCTGCCCCTTGAAGGCCTCGGTGATGACCCGCGCGTGGCGCACCAGCGTCGCCGTCGAATAGACATAGCAAGGCGTGCCGACAGCATCGGCAATATCCTCAAGCGCGACGCCTTCGCAGAAGAGGCGTCCGCCGGAATAGTCGAAATGGTGCATGTCGGCCTTTCGGTCAGCGCAGGTCGGCGAGGCCATCCTCGTCAATGCCGCCGACAGGTTTGCTTTGAGGGATTTCGCCGCCCCAATCATTGACCGTAAGGCCTTCGGCTGAATTGCCCGACACCGGCACAGCAATCGTGATCGGCGCTGGCAGGTCAGCGCTCGCGAGGGTGATCACTGACCGGGCCGGCGCGAGTGTGGACTGGCAGCCGCAGAAGAAGACGAGGGCGCCCAGACCCAACGCGGCCCGCACACGCAAGGCTCGCAAGGTCACGTTCCTGGTCCGCCGAGCAATTCGTCTTCGGCCTCATCTTCGGCTTCTGTCGACGGGCGTTCCGGCAGGGGTGGCAACTCGCGGCCGTCTGAGCCAGGCAGGCTCGCTGGATCAACCTCCCCGCTCGGATTTCCGATCAGGGGTCCGGGCCGGGTCAGATCGCCCGTGAGACCACAGGCCGGCAGGGCGAGGAGGATAAGTGCGAGGCTTGCAAAGCCGAGATTCCGCTTCATGTCAGTTGCTCCAGTCTCAAACGGGTCCGCCATTGTGCCACTTGTTCGCGCACTCGAACAGGGCTCGTGCCACCGTAAGATGTCCGTGACGAGGCAGACGCTTCAACGGTCAGCACGCTGAAAACGTCTGCCGTGATGGCCGGAAAAACGGCTTGCATTTCGGAAAGTGGGAGCCGGGCAAGTTCGGCGCCCGACTCTTCGGCACGCCGCACGATCGCGCCCGTCACATGATGGGCGTCGCGGAACGGCAGCCCAAGTTCGCGCACCAGCCAGTCGGCAAGATCGGTTGCAGTGGAAAAGCTGTTGCCCGCAGCGGCCAGCATGACCTCCGGCTTGAACACGATTGTCTCGATCATGCCGGTCATCGCGCGCAGGCAGAGATTGTAAGTGTCGAACGCTTCGAAGGTGAGGCGCTTGTCGTCCTGCAGATCTTTCGCATAGGCAAGCGGCAGCGCCTTCACGGCGCCTTGCAACGCCGCGAAAAGACCGGTGATGAGCGCGGCCTTCGCCCGGACGAGTTCTGCTGCATCGGGATTGCGCTTCTGCGGCATGATCGAGGAGCCGGTCGACCAGGCATCGGTGAGCGCGGCGAAACCAAATTGCGGGCTTGTCCAGAGAACGATTTCCTCAGCAAGCCGCGACAGGTGCGTCGCCGCGATCGAAAGACAACCGAGCGCCTCGAGCGCGAAGTCGCGCGAGGCAACGGCATCGAGCGAGTTCGCCATGGGGCGTGAAAAGCCAAGCGCCTCGGCGGTCATGTCGCGGTCGATGGGAAAGCTCGTACCCGCGAGCGCGGCGGCGCCGAGCGGGCATTCGTTGAGGCGATCGGCGCAGTCTTCAAACCGCGTGCGGTCGCGTTCGGCCATCTCGACATAGGCGAGCAAATGGTGACCCAGCGTGACCGGCTGGGCCGTCTGCAGATGGGTGAAGCCCGGCATCAGTGTGCCGGCGTGCTCATCGGCGCGGTGAACGAGCGCGGCCTGCAGCCCGGTCACGAGGCCGATCGATTCCTCCAGCGCGCGTCTTGTCCAAAGCCGGAAGCCGGTCACGACCTGGTCGTTGCGCGAACGTGCCGTGTGCAGGCGGCTGGCGGGGTCACCGATCAGGTCTTTGAGGCGGGCCTCGACATTCATGTGGATGTCTTCGAACTCGCGCCGGAAAGGGAAGCGCCCCTCGCGGATTTCCTGAACGATCGTGTCGAGGCCGGACTGGATCGCGTCATTATCCGGGTCCGAGATGATTCCCATCTCCGCCAGCATGTCGGCATGTGCCCGGCTGCCGGCGATATCCTGCTCGGCCATGCGCTTGTCGACATCGAGGGAGACGTTGATCTCCTGCATTATCTCTGACGGCGTCGCGGCAAAACGCCCGCCCCACATTGTCTGGCCTTTGGTTGCGCTCATCGCCATAGTTCCCGGGTAACTCGACGGAGACAGGCCCTTGACCCGCTACGCCTTTCTTGGCCTCTTCTTGGTCGGCCTTGCTGCAATTGTCTATGTGCTGATGCGCGCAGCAGATGGCGATCCGGGCGGACCCGCCCTCGCGCAGTATGCAACGGGCGAACTCGCAGGCCTCAGCTTTGACACTTCGGGCACACCTGCACCTTCAGGCACGTTTGCTGGCCCGGATGGCGCCGAAACCACGCTCGATGCCTTTTCCGGGCGCACGATCCTTGTGAATTACTGGGCGACCTGGTGTGCCCCCTGCGAGAAGGAAATGCCGTCGCTCGGCGCTCTTCAGGCGGCCCGCGGCGGACCTGCTTTCGAGGTCGTTGCGATCAGCATCGATGCACAAGAGGATGTCGACTATGCGCGGCGGCGCCTAACCGAACTCGGTGCAGCGAACATCCAATTCCGGCATGTGCCGCTGGATCGCGGGGAGATTGTCTATGGCGCGGGCGTGCGCGGCTTTCCGACAACGATCCTTTACGGCCCAGACAGCAGGGAGATTGCCCGGCTCGCCGGAGATGCAGACTGGTCCTCGATCGAGGCTGTCCAGTTTATCGATGCAGCCTTAAGGCAGCAAAGATAACGCGAGGTTGACGCGCGATATCTGGGCGGCAAGGGCCAGTTCAGGCGCGGGGACGGTGTCAACCACGGGCCCTTGCGAGGGCCACATCCGCACAAGCAGTTCCAGCTCGAGCACAAGATCGCGGGCCGCGTCGGCGTCCAGGTCGCGCGCAAGGTCGCGAGCCACAACTGCAAACCCGTAGGCATCCTGGTACTCGCCCGCATTGACGATTTCGCCTGCATCGACACCCGCATCATACTCGTAGGCGCATGTCTTCATCAGAAAATCGATCAGCTCTTTCGGGTCACCTCCCGCTGCTGTCCGGACGGTTTTCAGATTTTCCTCGGCCCGGGCAAGGAGGGGTTCGATTTGCTCTGACGGACGCCCTTCGGCCAGCGCCGCCGAGACAGCCTCAAAGATCGCGGCGTCAAAGCCGAGCGCAACAAACCCCTCCCGTTCGCCAGCATGCATTTCCGATACGGGATGCAACAGGTGCGGCGCGGCGGCCTCCAGTTCACCTGCACGGTAGAGGGCAAGCCCCGCCGCGACATGCCCCGACATGAAAACCGCCCGGCGATCAACGGTGAGGATATTGATGGCGGCCAAAGTCTCCTTGCCGCCCGGATCCGGCACGGCGCCGGGCATGTTATGCCGCAGCCCGGCGGGCACCGGATCCGGACTGCAGGCGGCGACGAGCGAAAGCGCTGCGACGAGGCCAACGCGACTGACGTGTGTAAGCATTGCTAGTGTCCCGTCTCAAAAATTACTAGCCACTTTAGCGCGGATCTGATTCGTGTTGTTCTTAGCAATGATTCGGAGCGGCTTATGGCACGGCAGACATCAGCGAGCGCGATCACCCTCACGGATGAGGAGCGGACCACTC
>JBGSVY010000238.1:0-2196 GCA_041752715.1 Hyphomonas sp. | reverse complement strand
GACGCCGCCAGCAGCCATGGCAGTTCGCGGGCCGCCATCAGTGTCCCCGCGACCAGCATGCCAATGAACGGCGCGGCGGCGTTGAGGCCCGTCTGCCAGGCAATCAGTGCGCCGAGTGCAAAGCCCACCAGCAGGCGGAACGTCTCGGTCGCGGCGTACCGCCCCACCCGCAGCCCGGCCTTGTGGGCCTGAAGCGCCATCTGCACGACGGTGTTGACCGGCAGGAGCGCCGCAATCCATGGCAGGGTTGCGGCGTAGACCGGCTGGTCGCGCAGCAGGACATAGACGATCCCCGTCAGGACGAGCGCGAGCCCCAGCGCCCGCGTCATCATCACCAGCGCCGTGCGATAGTGATCTGCCTGTTTCCCGGCCGCTTCGGCCATCGCCGTGAAGCGGTAGTTCGCCGCCTCCACGGCCGTCAGGCTCAATGTGTGGATGACCGCCAGGGCCCACAGCATCAGCGCATAGATTCCGTAATCCTCGGCGCTCATCACCCGCGTGAACACATAGACCGCGCCAAAGGAGGCAAGGCCAGAGGCAAGGTTAACCGGCAGATAGCCGGCAAGGTGGCGCGCGAGTTTCATTCCGCCCCTCCTAGCACGGTGTGTGCCGCCCGCTCCCGGCAAGCCATCCACTGGGGTATCATTTGGAAGATGCGCGGGGCAGGCAGGTTAAGGACCGGACGCCCAGCATGATGCACCCGAACCACAGGGTATCGAGGGCGGGACCCGTCCTTCGCCGCGCCGGGTTGGCGCTCAGGCGTTGCCTTCTGTCGCAAGCCGCTCGGCAGCCCGGCGATACTGGGCCTGGTAGAGCTGTACGAAATCCACCGGATCGATCAGCAGCGGCGGAAAACCACCCTCGCGGGTGATCTCGGCGATGATCCGGCGCGCGAACGGGAAGAGCAGGCGAGGGCATTCGATCAGCAACATCGGCTCGACCTGATTTTCAGGCACGTTCTGCAGCTGGAAGAGGCCGGCATAATCGAGTTCGGAAATGAACAGCACGGTCTGGTCTGCCTGTGCCTTGGCAGACAGTTTGAGCGACACCTCGAACAGGCCATTGCCGTCAACATGCGGGGCCGCTGCGACATCGATGCCAAGATCGATATTGGGCTGTGACTGGACAGGCGGATGGCCGGGATTCTCGAATGACAGGTCTTTGACGTACTGCCCGAGCACACGCATCGATGGCATGGGCGCGCCTTCTGCCTTGGGCGTGGGGTTTCCGGGCGCGCTCGTATCTGTCATGTTAAATCCTCTACATACTGGGCTCCGCGCCTACCATGCGCCCCGGCGCCGCGCAACGGATGGGTGGCGCTGGGGCAGCGGACGCCCTATTTACTCGATCAGACTTCCTGTTTCCCGAAAGCCTACCGCCGATGTCCAATCCCATTCTCGAAGTCCTCGTCCTCGCTGCGATTGCACTGTTCGTGCTCTGGCGGCTCTACACGGCACTTGGGCGGGGCACCAATGACCGCCCGATCGAGCGTCCATCAGCTGCCGGAAATGGCGAGCCCCGAACCGCGCCGCAGCCCGCCCCCGCAGGTCAGCGCCGCGGCCCCATGGACCGGCCAATTTTCACGGGGCCGGCGGCCGCGGGACTGGAAGACATCTACGACGCCGATCCGGACTTTTCGGTTCCCGATTTCCTGCGCGGCGCGAAAGCGGCCTATCAGGTCATCGTCAGCGCCTTTGCGCGTGGCGATCGCGGCGCACTCCGGCCGCTTCTCGACGATGACGTGTACGAAGCATGGGACGCCGCCATAACGGCGCGCGAGGCGAACGGAGAACGTCCGTTCGAACTTCTGCGGATCAAGCGCGCCGAGATCGAGCGCGCCGAACTCGACGGCGGTCTCGCCCGCCTGTCGGTCCGTTACGAGGCCGATCTGGGCGACGGGGAAACAACGCGCACCGCGAAGGAAATCTGGACCTTCAAGCGCATGGTTTCGACCAATGATCCGAACTGGCTGCTCGATGATGTCGAGGCTGCCGTCTGATTTTTCTCCCGAGGGGCGAAGTGAGAGCGTGACACGCGCCTACGATCTGCGCGATATGATCACATGTTTCGAATTCAGGGTTTCCTCGTTGCGGCGTGCCTGGGTCTCGTCGCCTGCCAAAGCACGCCGCCGGGCGCGCCTCAGCCATCGGTTCCCGAGCGTCCGCCGGGGCCGGTGATGCCCACCCCTGCCGGGAC
>JBGSVY010000237.1:0-8382 GCA_041752715.1 Hyphomonas sp. | reverse complement strand
CCGGCACGGCGCGGGTCTGCCGCTGCCGTCTAGTCGTCAGTGCCGGTCGGCGCCAGATCATCGATATAGGCTGTCCGGCTCGCTTGGGCGGTTGGGCGTTGCCAGTCCTCAACGCGCCGGCGCGGCACGATCGATGCCGATTCAGCGGCCCTGGCGGCTGGCGAGCGCAGCCCGGTGACAGTTCTCATGAAGAACAACTTCCAGTATTTCTCGAACACTTTCTGGCGGCCCTCAAGGGTGCGCAGGCTGCGCACTTCCTTGTTCGATGTCAGCCGCGCCCCTTCGATCCGGGTCCGGGCAGGGCTTTTCACGAATTGAATGAAGCCGTTATAGCTGCGGGCAGCCTCCCGGTTCATTTCGAACTGGATCTCACCAACGCCATCGCGCTGGCCATCCGAGCCATCGGACAGAGAGTTGCGATACTTGTAGGTCATGAACGGCCAGTCGAACCGCGAGAACTCGATCAGGGTGTTTGCCTCAATCTCCAACTGATCGTTGACGGCATAGCCCGAGAAGATGAACTTGCGCCCGGAGGGCTGGATGTCGATGACAGCCATGCGCCGGCCGTGTTCGCTGCGTTCGGCCTGCATCCAGGTGCCTTCAATGAAATACTTTCCCAGCACCATGCGGCGGATTGCGGTGATGCGGAAGACGATCGGAATGATCGCCTCGGTCATGGCGAACCAGAAGGCCACGATGGCAACGATCAGCATGCCGAGGCCGATCATCAGGGTGGGGCCGCCACTTGCGCTCGCTGCCTCCAGTGCATCTTTCGCAGCCAGACCGGAAATTGCCAGCACAGACACGGTCGACAAGGCCGCAACGGCGTTCGCGACCGTCGTGAAACGGGAGTATGGATTCGACATCGTGCGCGCTTTCCCTGATCTTATGGATCGTTGAAGAGCGTTCTGGCTCCGGTTGTTTCACCCCGACAGTATGCTTAACAAATCGTTATTTCAATCAGCGAATAGTTAACAAAACCCCTGATTTTGTTAACGATTTGGACGCGACTTGGCTGGGATGTTGCATCGCACAAATCGGCGGTGACATGGCGGCCTTGCCGGATTATGTTGTCGCAATAATTGCAATGAAAGCAAAACAGGGAGGTTTCAATGGACGGGGCAGGGGAAATCCGCGCTGCTGAGGGCGGACTGATCGACGGGCTGACCGCAGAGCTGGCAGCCGCCGTCACAGCCGTCGAGACATATGTCGCCGCCGCGACCGCCGCGACCCGGGCCGGACTGTCCCTTCCCGATGGCAAGCCTGACAGGGCCGCCTTCGAGCGCCATCAGCACAAGGCACACGGACTTGCCTGGCTCGCGACCTATCTCGAAACGCTCCGCCAGACCGCAGGCTGGGCCTCCCGGCTTGAAGCCGATGGAAAGTTCGGCGAGATCGAAGGGTTGCTCGCGCAAATCCTCTTCAGCGAATACCTCGCCCAGCTCGCCAGCGGCATCCCGATGAACCAGGGTGAAACGATCCGCCCGCACGAGCTTGATTGCCTCGCCGCTTCCGAAACCCTGTTTGCCGACCCGTCGGTTCGCCGTCTCGTCATCGAGGGTAAGTCGCCCGAGGCCCTCGCCGCCGCCGCACGGCTCTTGCCAGATGCCATGTCGCGCAACACCGTAGAGGAAACCGGTCTCGACGAGACCATGCAGATGGTGCGCGAACAGTTTGCAAAGTTCACCTCCGAGCGCATCAAGCCGCACGCGCATGGGTGGCATCTGCGCAATGACTACATCCCTATGGACATCGTTGACGAAATGGCTGAGCTCGGCGTGTTCGGGCTGACCATTCCCGAAGAGTTCGGCGGCCTTGGCATGGACAAGATCGCCATGTGCGTCGTGTCAGAGGAACTGTCACGGGGCTATATCGGCACGGGCTCTCTCGGCACGCGCTCCGAGATCGCCGCCGAGCTGATCCTGATCGGCGGCACGCCGGAGCAGAAGGCGAAATGGCTGCCGGCCATCGCTTCCGGCGAAATCCTGCCCACGGCTGTCTTCACCGAACCGAATACCGGCTCGGACCTTGGCGCCCTGCGCACCCGCGCGGTGAAATCCGCAGACGGAACAGAATACATCGTCACTGGCAACAAGACCTGGATCACGCACCCTGTGCGCGCCGACCTGATGACGCTGCTCGCCCGCACTGATCCGGCCACCAACAATTTCTCCGGTCTCTCCATGCTGCTGGCCGAAAAGCCACGCGGCACCGATGCCGATCCGTTCCCGGCCGAAGGTATGACCGGCGGCGAGATCGAAGTGCTCGGTTATCGCGGCATGAAGGAATACGAGATCGGCTTTGATGCCTTCAAGGTGAAGGCGGAAAACCTGCTCGGCGGCAAGGAGGGCCAGGGTTTCAAGCACCTGATGGCCACTTTCGAAAGCGCCCGCATCCAAACCGCGGCGCGGGCTGTCGGTGTTGCCCAGAACGCGTTCGAGATCGGCTTGCGCTATGCACTCGACCGCAACCAGTTCGGTCAGCCGATTTTCGCTTTCCCGCGCGTGTCGAACAAGCTCGTGATGATGGCCGCAGAACTCGTCGGCGTTCGTCAGCTCACCTACTATTCCGCCCGCCAGAAAGATGAAGGCAAGCGCTGCGACCTTGAGGCCGGCATGGCCAAGTTGCTCGGCGCCCGCGTCGCCTGGGCGGCGGCGGACAATGCGCTGCAGATCCATGGCGGCAACGGCTTTGCCCTTGAATATCCGATAAGCCGCCTGTTGCAGGATGCCCGCATCCTGAACATTTTCGAAGGCGCAGGCGAAGTGCAGGCCATGGTCATCGCGCGCCGCCTGATCGAAGGCGGCAACTAGGAGCGCCTGACGGCGCTACACGTGCGGTCTGACAGTCCCACGACGGGTGGCCTGGATCGGGCGGATCGCGCGCGAGGCTCGAGTTTTTCGTGCGGCCGGCTGCGGGCGAGCCTGATCTTCCCCTTGGGGCGAAAGCACATTAGGAAGCCACCATGAGCACGTCCGACGCGCCTCGCCGCACGAAGGCGCCAGCCTGGCGGCGCCGTATCAAGGTCGCCCGCTGGCGCGGCATACGCGAGATTCATCACAAGGACGTCGTCGATCACGCCGATGACGAAGGCGCGCTCAGCGGCCGCTATATCTTCATGAACATCATGTCATGCGGCATCGCGATTCTCGGCCTGCTATTATCATCGCCGGCCGTGGTGATCGGCGCGATGCTGATCTCACCGCTGATGGGGCCGATCATGCTGATGGGCTTCTCGCTGGCGATCCTTGATCTCGCGGCCTTGCGCAAGGCGGTCGTCACGCTGGCGGCGGGCGTCGCGGTCGCGCTGGCGACATCCTTTCTCATTGTTTTTCTCTCTCCACTGACCGAAATTACCACGGAGATTCTCGCCCGTGCCCGGCCGAACTTCTTCGATCTCCTGGTCGCGGTCTTCTCGGGGCTGGCGGGCGGATATGCTGCGATCCATCGCAAGGGCGAAACAATTGTCGGTGTCGCCATCGCCACAGCGCTGATGCCGCCGCTTGCCGTGACGGGCTACGGCCTCGCCTCGACCCATTTCGAGATCGCTGGCGGCGCCTTCTTCCTGTTCATGACCAACCTGCTCGCCATCGCGCTATCGGTGACAATCCTTGCGCGATTCTATGGCTTCGGTGAGCGCCACAGCCCGCAACACGCGCGCTGGCAGAGCGCGCTGATCGTTGGCGTGTTCGTCGCCCTGTCGATTCCGCTCGGTCTGTCGCTACGCGATATTGCCTATGAGGCGCGTGTCAGGGATGTCACCCGCACAGTGCTGCTTGCGCCGTTCAATGGCGCCGAAGCCCGGGTAACCGATTTCGATGTCACTTTCCCGCGCAGCGGTCCGACCAGGATCAATGTGCGGGCAGCGGTGTTGACGCCCGAGCGGATGGCCGGGGCAGAGGCTGAGGTCTCCGCAAACCTGACCGAGCGCTTTCGCCGCCCGGTCCGCGTCGTGATCGACCAGGTCATTGTCAGTGACGATCTTGAATCTGACACGGCACGTCTTGCCGCGGTCGCCGAGTCCTCTTTTGGTGCCCCGATGCGCGCGCAACTCGCCCAGCTTGAGGCGCTTGCTGTCGAGCGCCGCACGGCGCGGGAAATGCGCGCCGCCTTTCCTTACGCGCTGGCTGCGGCCGAGATCGATCCAGCGGTTCGGCGCGCTGTCTTTTCGGCGGCGCCGACAGCAGGTGTTAGCCTCTCGGCCTTCCGTCGGCTGGAAGAAGGTCTTTCCCGAAACTTTCCTGACTGGACGATCCGCGTCGATCCTCCGAGAACCGAGCTGCCAGCGATTGTGTTCAACGCTGACGCCGCCGAACTTGCCGCCGACCAGTCGGCACTGGCGGCAGACCTTGCCTGGGCGCTACAACGGTGGGGCGTTACGCAGGTTGAGGTGGTGGCATTCCTGCCGACGGCAGCCGCTGCGCAGGCCTTCAACGAAAACGCCATTGGACACCGTCGGGCAAGCGCAATCGCGGCCGAACTTGCAAAGGCCGACATCCAAGCCGAACCTGCCGGAGAATTCCGCGCCACCGGACGCACCGCCAGTGACCGCGACGAAGCGGCCCGCTTGGCCAACACGATCGCTATCCGCCCGAAGGCCGCAATTGAAACGCCCTGAAGCGTTTTATCCCGATCCGATTTAGACACGCCGCTTTGGGCAACAGGCTGTCGTCTCAGGACGGTTCAGCACAGTCCGGTTGATCGCATGCAGCGTTAGCGGATCATCCCGTCAAGCGGTGTGATGTCATCCATTTCGTGCTGGATAATCACCTTGGCGCCAAGCGCTTCGGCCCGCGCTTCGAACGCCGCCATCGCTGCAAGCGTCTGCTCTTCACTGAAATTGAACCGCGGTACGCGGCGCAGGGTGCGGCTCTCCGAGCGATGATAGAGATCACCCGACAGCAAGACCGGGCCGGTTTCGGGCAGGTGCAATTGCAGCGCGGTGTGGCCGGGCGTGTGACCGGGGGTCTCGAAGATCACCACCGACCCGTCGCCGAAGACATCCTTTTCGCCGGTGAAGGCTTCGCGCTTCAATCCCTTGAAGGCATTGAACAGCGCGACCTGGTCGGCAGAGGTTTGCGGTACCGAACCGTCCGGCGGGATCATCAGGTCGAGTTCCTTCTGGTGGACGAGCCAGGTGGCGCCCTGAACCTGGTCGACCTGCCCGATATGGTCGAAATGGCTGTGCGAGATCGACACATAGTCAATGTCTGCCGGTGTTAGCCCATGGTCAGCCAATTGTTCGGTGATCGTGGCGTTGAGAGACACCGTGAAGATGTCCTGCACCACAGGGCCTGCGTCTTTCAGAATGCCGGGCACACCGAGATCCCAGAGCAGGATACCCTTTGGATGATGGACGAGGTAGCAGGTGTCGGTCAACGTACCGGCCTGGCCGGCATAGTCCCCCGCCGACGAGAAGGCATCAAGATTGGAAACCGCGATGGTGCCGCAATCGAGGACAGCGACGTGCAGCGGCTTTTCCTTGCCCACGTGGGCCTGGTGGTCTTCGGCGCCGGACTCTGCCGCGACGGGTTTTGCAATCGCACAGGCCGAGAGCAGGAGGGCGCTGATGGCTGTCGACAGGAGCAGGGTGAAACGCATGGCAGTTTCCTTCCGGAAGTTGGACTGGTTTGGACGCTAGCCCGCTTCGGGTCCTTCGGCCAGTGTCAGGGCCGATCCGTTCGCGATCCGATAAAAGCAGCTCTTCCGTCCCGTATGGCAGGCGCCACCGGTCTGGCGAACCTTCAGGAGGATCGCGTCCTGGTCGCAATCGACGCAGATCTCGACAACTGCCTGGGTGTGGCCAGAGGTTTCGCCCTTGACCCAGATCTCCCCGCGCGAGCGCGACCAATAGGTGGCGCGGCCTGTTTCCAGCGTCAGGCGCAAGGCCTCGGCATTCATCCAGGCGAGCATCAGCACTTCGCCGGTGAGCGCATCCTGTGTGATTGCGGCGACGAGGCCTGCGGCATCGAATTTTGGGCGAAGCTCGCAGGTTTCGTCCTGCGCGCTGTCCGAGAGGGGAGGCGGAAACGCGGTCATGCTCTGAGGCGTAAGAGGCCGCGTGGGGCGGAGTCAAGCGAACGCCGGGGCAGGCTGACATCTGTGAACAATCGGCGCTAAGCTCTGGCGAAACACATCAGGGAGGGATGACATGGCGGCTTATCGGGAAATTCTTGTTGGCATGGACACCGGCGTAATGACGATCATGCTGAACCGGCCGGAGCGCCTCAATGCCTGGACAGGCATCATGCAAACCGAAGTCGAGACCGCGATCCGGGCGGGCGGGGCCGATGAGGCGGTGCGCTGCATCGTGATCACCGGCGCCGGCCGCGGCTTCTGTGCGGGCGCCGACATGAACGGGCTGCAATCGATCCAGTCGAGCGGCGGGGAGGATTATCAGGCGAAGATCCCGGACCTTAAGCCGAAGGCGGTCTCGCAATTGGAGCAGACCTTTCCCGGCCGCTTCGGCCATATGTTTGCCTGCCCGAAACCGATCATTGCGGCGATTAATGGTCCGTGTGCGGGCATTGGCCTGATCCTGACGCTGTTTGCGGACTTGCGCTATGCGGCGGCCGAGGCGAAGTTCACGACCGCGTTTTCCCAGCGCGGGCTGATCGCCGAGCATGGCATCGCCTGGCAATTACCGCGCCTTGTTGGCGAGGCGCATGCGCTGGACCTTCTGTTCACTGCGCGCAAGTTTGACGGTGCGGAGGCCGAGCGGCTCGGCCTTGTGAACAGGGCGTTGCCGGGGGCCGAGCTGATGGCGCATGTCGGCGACGTGGCGCAGCATCTGGCGACGCAGGTTTCGCCGCGTTCTGTGGCGATCATGAAGCGGCAGATCCGCGAGAGCTATTTCCAGTCCTATGCGGAGTCGCTGGCGGTGGCGGATGCCGAGATGGAGCGGAGTTTTTCCACACACGATTTCAAGGAGGGCGTGGCGAGCTTTGTCGAGCGGCGCGCGCCGGCGTTCAGAGGTAATTAATCATGGGACGGAAGATCCATATCGTCGAGGTTGGCCCGCGCGACGGGCTGCAGAATGATCCTGCCGATCTGAGCCTCGCGCAGAAGCTGGACTTCATCGCACGGCTGGAGGCGGCGGGGGTGATGCGGATGGAGTCCGGAAGTTTCGTTTCGCCGAAGGCCGTGCCGAAGATGGCGGATTCGGCGGCGGTGTTCGCGGGCCTGAAGCGCGGCGGGGCCAAGCATATTGCCCTCGCCCTCAACGAGACCGGCGTGCGCCGGGCGATTGAGGCAAAGGCCGACGAGATCAATTTCGTGCTGGTGGCGGGGGAGGGCTTCGGACGCAGGAACCAGGGCATGAGCCCGCAGGAGAGCGCCGACATGCTGGCGAAATGTTCCCCGCTGGTGCATGAGGCGGGGCTGCCGCTGTCAGCGACGATCTCGGTGGCCTTCGGCGACCCTTATGATGGTGACGTGGACATTGCCGTGGTTGGCAGCCTTGCGGCGCAGGCCCAGCGGGTGGGCATAGCAGAGCTCGCCTTGGGCGACACAATCGGTGCAGCGACGCCTTGGGATGTGCGCGAGCGGATCACCCGTGTACGGATGGAAGCGCCGGATGTGGCGCTGCGGATGCATTTCCATGACACGCGGGGGGCGGGGCTTGCCAATGTGTTCGCGGCGGTGGAGGCGGGCGTGGACGTGATCGATGCAAGCTGCGGCGGCATCGGCGGCTGCCCCTTCGCGCCGGGGGCGACGGGGAATGTGGCGACAGAAGATGTCGTCTGGATGCTGCACCGGGCTGGCTATGAGACGGGCATCGACCTTGCGCGGATGATCGAGACGGCAAGGTGGCTGGAGAGCGTTCTGGGGCATGGCGTCTCCTCGGCGCTTCGCCGGGCCGGGGCGTTTCCGCCACTTAGGTAGATTCCGCAATTGCGCCGCCCGGGCAGGGGGCTAGGCTGATGCGGCTGACACATGCCGCAGGAGCCATCATGTCCCACACGCCGCACGAACTGGCCGCCGAATTTCCTGACCTTGCGCCACGCCTCGAGACGTTGAAGGTGAGCGATGCGCATTTTGCGAAACTCGCAAGCGAGTACCACGACCTCAACCGCGAAATTCATCGCATCGAAACCGATATCACGCCGGCAAGCGACGATGTGCAGACTGAGCTTCGCAAGCGCCGCATGATTCTGAACGACGAGCTTTATGCGCGCCTCAAGGCGCAGGATTGAGGGCTGGAACCATGCAGATCGGATCACTCACCTTTGACCCCCTCGCGATTGCCGGCCTGGTCGGCTTTGGCTCCCTGCTGATGGTGATGACCGGCATCACGGTCTGGATTCTTCGCCAGTCACGCAAGTCGGCTGGCGAGAAATAGGCGCGGCCAGCGCGGGCGTCCGGCGCGGCGGGGCCGTCCGG
>JBGSVY010000236.1:0-11341 GCA_041752715.1 Hyphomonas sp. | reverse complement strand
CTTCCGAAGATCCGCCCCCGAATAATCCGCTCGCAATCCGATAGCCGTTCCCATGGCGCGGTCCTCCTCGCCACCAGTCGAATCAGAAGTCGGTCAGTTTGGGAATCCCAGTGAGTCGGATTTATTGCCCGTTGGTATTAGATCAAAGATCGATGATCCGTTCAATACCGCCGTGATCGAGACTGTAAGAGGGGTAGGGTATCGCATTCGTGGATAGGCACCGGCGGCAAACCTTCCTGTCGCCGCCGGTGTCTGTGTGCTGCGTCAGCCGGGCGTGTATGGCAACGAGGAATGGTGAAGCACGATACGGAGATTTCCGTCTTCATCGCGCTTGTAGCCCCACGTCTTGTCGACTTCGGTCACATTTCCGCTGGCATCGGTGAGCCTGACTTTGCCGATCGACATCGCGACGTCACCATCAATGAAAATTGCCGCATTGTCGGTCTCGAACTTCCGCCAGCCATTCAGCGCAAATCCCTTGTCTGCGGGATAGGCCGAATCACCGCCGACAAAATAGGCGAGCGCCCCGTCGCGGGTTGTACGGAAGGTCTGTGGCGCGGTTGCCAGTGTCGGTTTGAAAAGAACCGGCCCCATATTGTAGCCATAGGCTGAGTCGAGCACACTTTCGGCTGTCGCTTTCGCAGCGGCGAAGCCGCCCTTCTCGTGATCGGTCGCAATCTGGACGAGCGCCTTACCCCAGGCTTGCTGGGCGGCAAGTACTTCGTCGCGAGAAATTTCCGCCGTTTCCGAAACGGCTGCGGAAGACAGGTTGGCGACTGCCGGCGCGGTTTGGGCTGTGGCGCAGGCGCCAAGCACGAAGGCACTGGATAGAGCAAGTGCAGGCAGCACGCGCAAGGACGTTTTTGTCATGTTGGGTTCCTTTGATTTGCGGATGCAGCGGGAAATTCCCCGCGCTTTTCGCAATTGGCGTTGCATCCTGATCCTCGCCTGAAGATCAGATGACGGACCGATTAGGTCCAGATGAACATGAGATTACAACCGATGCCGTGTGTTGACGTTCTGGCGCGCGGCGATAACCACCCTGTCGTGAAGCGGCGCGCGCCGTCTCTTGAGTTGGTTGGCTCAAGAGCGGGGGCGTACGGAATGTCCGCAAGCCATTGTCTGGATGATCGTCGCCAATCCGCTTCGAAAGTCCATGACTTCCACCCAAACTCAGGTACCATTCATTACGCACATACGAAGCCTTACATTTTGCTGTTTCGTCGTTTTTGCCGCGGCGGGTGCTGCGCATGCGCAGTCCCTCACAGGCAATGTCGGGTCAGCCAACATCGGCGCAGGCGAACAATCTGTCGAAGGACGGGTCGGCATTGAGGAGTCCGGCAACGCACAGGGCCGCTTCCATTATGAGTATGGATTTTCCGACTGGTACCAGCTGCGCACGATTGCTGCGTTCCGGAAGCCCGAGGACGGAGACTGGACCTTTTCAGGCCTGACGTTTGAAAACTGGTTCCAATGGTCGGAAGAGGGGGCGGACAGGAAAGGCTTCAATGGCGGCGCCCGGCTCGCCTATACATTCTCGGACGATAACCGTCCCGATACGCTTGCCTTCCGTGTGACCATAACGGACCGCTTTGCCGGGGTCTGGGAGTGGCGCACGAACCTCATCGCCGAAACAGCAGTAAACGATCCCGGGTCTGATGGCGCTGAACTCGAAAGCCGCTTCCAGTTGACCCGCGCTATTCCTCACAGGTCATTCGGTGCACAGAGCTGGCGTGTGGGGGCCGAACTCTTCAGCGAATATGGAACCACCAATGAACTGGCGAGCCTCGACGCGCAGGCGCACCAGATGGGGCCCGTCGTGAAGGCAGAGTGGAGCAACGGCATCTCTCTTCAAGCGGCTGTTCGCGCCGGACTAACCGAGGGTTCCGACGATCTGATGGCCAAGATATTCATCGGAAGGGAGTTCTGAAGAAAAATTCCGCCGGGAGGCGAGGCAGGCCTGCCGGCGGCAAGGTGCGCCCTTGCGCCTAACGGCGGCGCGCGGGCGGGATCAGGGCGGGCACGGGCGCGCGTGTCCGCCGGTTGAAGAAGCTGCTTCCAGCCGGCTTCCGGCGAATTGGAGGTTGGCGCTGCGCCGAGCCGAACAACATTTCGAAATCGGCAGGTGAAAGCATCTCACATCGTCCCTCGCTGGTCAGGCCGGGGGCCTCTGGCCTTGCGGCGGTTGCGCCAGTTGCGACGCTGAATCCGGCTGAAACGCGCGTGGCCCGTCGTCTGACCCTGCATCGGTAGAGGCTGTGCGATTCCGGTGTCGCCGGTGTCAGTAAAAGCAGTGTCTTTCAAACTCATCGTGGTCTCCTCTTTGCGAACTTCATTTCAGTTCGACGCATGAGGTGGCCTTGAACTAACATAGATCAAATCTAAGTATTCTCTCAATCTGATAGTGAAAGACTATGAAATGCGTCCAACCCTTCGTCAAATGCAATACCTGATCGCGATCGCGGACACGGGAAAGTTTGGCGACGCGGCGCGTGCGGTGAATGTCAGCCAGCCGAGTCTGTCGGCGCAGGTCGCCGAGATGGAAGCCAGTCTCGGTGTGACATTGGTGGAACGATCCCGCCGCGGCGCGTTGCTCACGGCGGCGGGGGAAGAATTGGTGCGCCGAGCACGCACCATCCTGCGTGAAGTCGAGGACCTCAAGGCCGTCGCCAAGTTCGGACGAACAGAACTCGCCGGGCGCCTTCGCCTCGGCGTGCTGCCAACCATCGGCCCCTACCTGTTGCCACTCGCCTCGCGCGATCTGCACAAGCGCTTTCCCGAACTGCGCCTCAGCGTGCGCGAAGAGCGCACCGTCGATCTTGACGAACATCTCCAGGCTGGAGACTTCGACGCGATCATTTCGTCTGCCATCGATCATGAAAACGTGTGCGACGAGCGATTGTTCTCTGAGCGGCTTTACGTTTGCGCCCCGCCCGAGGACCCGCTTTCTGAACTCGATGGGCCTGTGCGGCTGAAGGATTTGAAGGGGCACACGCTTCTGACGCTGGGCCAGGGCCATCGCTTGGACATCATCATTCGCGAGATCGCTTCGGCTTCAGGCGCTGTGGTAAGCGCCGAATATGAGGGCACCAGTCTTGATGCCATTCGGTTGATGGCGGAGATGGGCGCCGGGGTGGCGATCCTGCCGAGCCTTTATGCGCGCTCCGAGGCCCGCCGGGACCGGGGGCTGAACGTGCGACTGATCGATCACCCGATCGCGCGGCGCGATATCTCCCTCATCTGGCGCGAGACTTCACCGCTTGCCGTCAGCCTCAAGGCACTTGCATCGCCGCTTCGCACGGCGGCAGAGAAAGCCCTCGGTCACAAATAGGCGCCCACATGATAGTTTTTTCCTATCGTATGGATGTTTTCAAACGATTGGCACGAACCGGCCGCCGTCTCGTAGACGCTCGCTTGCGCGGCGGCCTGATAGCCTCCGAAAGAGGAGCTTCCCGGTATGGACATCGCGGTTGCTACGCTTTTGTCGCCGATCGTTCTCTTCTTTCTGCTGGGACTCGCAGCGGCGCTTCTCAAGTCTCAGATGACCATCCCGGAGGCCTTTGCCAAAGGCCTCGCCATCTATCTGATGATGTCGATTGGCCTGAAAGGCGGTGTAGCCATATCGAAAGGCGGTCTCGGATGGGATGCCGGCCTTGTGATGCTGTCTGCCGTCACCTTGTCTTTCCTTCTTCCGGTCATCGCCTACAGCTTGTTACGCTTGACGACGCGGCTTAGCGAGGTCGATGCCGCCGCGACGTCTGCTCACTATGGATCGATTTCAATCGTTACCTTTGTGGCGGCCGGGCACGCGATAGGCGCAGCGGGACTGGATAGCTCCGGCTACCTCGTTGCAGTTGCCGCGTTGATGGAAGTTCCTGCAATCATCTCGGCACTGATCATTGCTCATCGCCAGCGGCAGGCAGCTGAAGCCATCGCGGGCTCAGACCGCGGGGAACTGATACGCGAGGTCTTGCTCAACGCCTCGGTTGTCGTCTTGCTTGGATCGCTCTTGATCGGCTGGGTCAGTGGAGAGACGGGCATGAAAGCCATCGCCCCATTCTTTGTCGATCCGTTCCAAGGCGTATTGTGCCTCTTCCTTCTGGATATGGGGCTCTCGGCAGGCCGCGGACTTCGCAACGGTTGGCGCCAACTCGGCGTCGGAACGATTGCCTTCGGCGTTTACATGCCGCTCGTTTCCGCCGCTTTGGCCGCGAGCGTTGCCTGGCTAAACGCGATGGCCCCTGGGGATGCGGCGCTCCTGATTACATTGGCCGCGTCCGCTTCCTATATCGCCGTACCAGCGGCCATGCGGCTCGCGTTGCCGAAAGCAAAGCCATCGATCTACCTCACGCTTTCGCTCGGGATTACCTTTCCCTTCAATCTGATCCTCGGGCTGCCGCTCTACATCTGGCTGGCCAGGGCCGTCTCAACCGGAACCGTTTGAAAGATGCACACACGCCTTCGACTGGAACTGATCATCGAGCGCATGGCAGCGCCGCGTGCCTGCAACATCATCGAAGACGCCGGACTGACGGGCTATACCGTGCTTCCAGCTCTCTCGGGTTTTGGCGGCGTAACACGCTGGAGCCGTGATTCCGACATGTCGGCTTCGAGTGACATGGTCGTCGTGATTTCGATCGGCACCAATGCGCAAGTCCAATCAGCGTTGCAAGAACTCGAACGTCTGCTCGCTAGCCATATCGGGGTCTTGAGCGTCGGCGAAGTCGGGGTGTTGCGGTCAGATCGTTTTTGAACGTCCCGTTCAACCGCATTTGATGCCAATCCAAAAGCAGGCAGAACTCGGCGAACCTCCGGCCAGGGCCAGGGAACCGGCCGGATAGTGGCCAAGCACTCCTGTTTCTGCTTGCCGTCGAACTTGTTGGCAAAGCGCCAGAGCTTGGAGCCGCCCCGGCTAACCTCGACGAAGAGGTTGGCGGCATCGGGCTCGCGGCCGGGCTTTCCATCGGCCTTGAGGCTTTGAAAGTTCAGTCTGGTAAGCGGCTTGGCATGTTGCGGACAGGTTTGGGAAAACCCGTTCGGCGCCCTAGCGGCTTCGGACGCAGGCCTGTCTTAACGGACCGCAAACTTGCCTAATTGTTTGGTTTGTTGTGATTTTATGGTCGTTCACGGGCGCCAGAAAATGCACGCGGATATGGTACTGGTGCCCAGAAGAGGACTCGAACCTCCACACCTTGCAGTACACGGACCTGAACCGTGCGCGTCTACCAATTCCGCCATCTGGGCCGATGGGTCTTGCCCGCTGCCGGGCAAGAGGGCCTCTTACGGCCAAGCCCGGGATGAAGTCAATTGGTGCCTCCCATGCCACATGGACAGGTCACGAGACCTATGGTCAAACGCCGAGTGTCGCGGTGAGGCGGCGCCATCGGGGCTTGAGGATCGGAAGACGGGCGTGAGCAAGGGACTGGTGACCCTCGTGGGAGGGTCGGGCTTTATCGGCCGGTACGCAGCAAGGATGCTGGTAGATCAGGGGTGGCGGGTCAGGGTGGCCTGTCGGCGGGTGGGGCCTGCCAATGCCGCGCGTCTTGCGGGCCCTCCCGGCTGGGTTGATATCGTGCAGGCCAATATCCGTGATCGGGCATCGCTCGAGCGGGCAGTGGATGGCGCCGACGCCGTCGTAAATCTTGTTGGCATCCTGTTTGAGCGCGGCGCGCAAACCTATGCGTCCGCGCAGGGGAGCGGCGCCGAACTCCTCGCCGAAGTCGCCATGCGTAAGGGTATTACGCGCTTAGTGCAGGTTTCTGCCATCGGCGCCGATGCGGCCTCGCGCTCGCCTTATGCCCGCACGAAGGCGACTGCTGAAGCAGCTGTGCTCAGCTGGATTCCGACGGCAACAATCTTGCGGCCCTCCATCGTTTTTGGCCCGGAGGACCAGTTCTTCAACCGGTTTGCAGCGATGGCGCGCTCCTCACCCTTCTTGCCGGCCATCGGTGGCGGCAGGACGTTGTTCCAACCCGTCCATGCTGGCGATGTGGCTGCGGCGATCGCGGTGGCAGTATCTGACGACGATGCAAAGGGACGGACATTTGAGCTCGGCGGGCCGGACGTTCTCAGTTTCAATGAAATCTACGACCTGATTCTGAAGACCATCGATATCAAACGCTTCAAGTTGCCGTTGCCCTTCTGGCTCGCCCAGCCAATGGGTTATGCGGCAGGCACTGTCTGGCGTTTCATCCCACCCTTTTCTTGGGGGCTTTTGGGTCCGCCGCCGATCACCGGCGCGCAGGTGGAAATGTTGAGGCACGACAATGTCGTGGCGAAAAATGCCCTTGGTTTCGCGGAACTCGGCATCGCGACGCTGAAGTCTGTCCATGCGGAAGTGCCGGGGTATCTGTGGCGTTTCCGCCCCTATGGTGAATTCCACAAGCCGAGCGAAGTGTGATCACCCGGCCAGGGGGATGGGCATCATCGTGAGCAGCACGATGCCGAGCACGATCCGATAAGCCACAAAGGGCAGGAAGCTCATCCGGCGCACGAGTGTCATCAGGATATAAATCGCGGCGAGACCCGACAAGGCAGAGCCGACTCCGATCGCGATGGCCTCGGATGCCGTGACCGTCACAAGGCCCGCTTCACTGCCGAAATAGAATTCTGCAATCATGTAGAGGCCAACTGCGGTAAGAACGGGCGCGCCGACAAGAAGGCCGAACTTTGCAGCGTCCGGACGCGAATAGCCGAGCGCCCGGGCGGTTGTCATCGTGATGCCGGAGCGAGAGGTGCCGGGCAGAACGGCAGCGATAACCTGCACCGCGCCGATGAGTACGGCATGCCAAGGTGTCATGTCGTCTATTGTGCGGGTCCGCTTGCCGAACATGTCGGCGAGGCCGAGCAGGATGCCGAAACCGATCAACGGGATGGCAACCCCCTCGACCGAGCGAACAGCGGCGTTTACCTCGTCGGGGATCAACAGACGGGCTGCGGCGAGCCCCGCGAATGTCAGCGGCAGTGAGGCGATGAGGTTCATCGCAAGGCGTTCGCCGGAACCAAGCGAGCGCCTCGCGCGAAGGGCGCCCGGTAGCGAAAAGGTGCCGGCAATTGCCTCGCCGATGTCCTTGCGGAAGTAGATCAGCATCGAAGCGACGGTCCCGAAATTGGCCACCGCGTTGATCAGCAATTCGTCGCGCCCGACATATCCGAAATAGTCGGCTGCGATGAGCACATGCGCCGATGACGAGACAGGCAACCACTCGGTGATGCCTTGAACGATGGATATGATGAGAATCTGGAAAAGTGACATGAGCCCGCTGCGCCGATCTGGAATATGGCAGACCTAGCCCAGAATGGTGAACCATTGGAACTCGGCAGATCAAAGATCGATGGAAAATGCACCTCCGATATAGATATCAATATCATATAAATATGATCCTTGAGGCGTTCGCCGTGGTCTGCGTGAGGGGTTTCGCGCTCGATTAAATATCATATTGAGATTGTTTGGTGGAAGGGCGCTTGTTCTGGTGGTCTACGCGTCCTAGAACGCTAGCCTCAGGCGGCAGCACACCGCCATTGGCCTCGTTAGGCACAGGGAGTGGTTTCTGATGGCCGAAAAGATGCTGCGGTTCACGACCGTTTCGCGTGCCACCCCGCCAAAGCGGGCGGCGTCAACGCGTTCGACCGATTTTGGCGAGATTTATGATGACTTCTCACCAGATGCCGCCGCTGCACAGGCCGCGCGTTGCTCCCAATGCGGCGTGCCATTCTGCCAGCAGGGCTGCCCGTTACAAAACAACATTCCTGATTGGTTGAAGCTCGCGGCAGAGGGACGGATCGAGGAAGCCTGGCGCGTGTCCTCGGCGACAAACAACATGCCTGAAATCTGCGGCCGCATCTGCCCGCAGGACAGGCTCTGCGAAGGCATCTGCACAATCGAACAATCCGGCCATGGAACGGTTACGATCGGGTCCGTCGAAAAGTATATAACGGACACTGCCTGGGCCGAAGGTTGGGTCCAGCCAATAAAGCCGTCGCGCGAGCGTGCGCAATCGGCTGGCATCATCGGCGCCGGACCCGCCGGCCTTGCGGCAGCCGAACAGCTGCGCCGCAAAGGTTACCAGGTCACGATCTACGATGCCTACGATCGGGGCGGCGGCCTGCTCATCTATGGCATTCCAGGCTTCAAGCTCGAGAAAGACGTTGTCGCCCGGCGGATCGATCGGCTCCAGCAGTCCGGAATTGTTTTTCGCTTCAACACGCGGATCGGGAAGGATATTTCGCTCGCGGATCTGCGCGAGCGGCATGATACCGTGCTCATTGCGACGGGCGTTTACGCTGCCAAGGATCTCAAATGCCCGGGAAGCGGCGCTGACGGTGTTTATGCCGCTCTCGATTACCTGACAGCATCAAACCGGAAAGGGCTAGGCGACCCTGTGGCGGCCTATGATGAGGGTTCGCTGAACGCGGCCGGAAAACGCGTGGTCGTTATCGGCGGGGGAGATACCGCCATGGACTGTGTCCGCACGGCTGTGCGCCAGGGCGCCAAAACCGTTACCTGCCTTTACCGGCGCGACCGCGATAACATGCCAGGTTCAGCGCGCGAAGTTCAGAACGCGGAAGAGGAGGGTGTCCAGTTTGAGTGGCTCGCTGCGCCTGAGGCCATAATCGATACAAAAGGCGGCAAGGTCAAAGCGGTGCGCGCAAGCCGCATGAAACTCGGCGAGCCGGATTCTTCCGGCAGGCAAAGTCCGGTCAAGACGGGCGAGGTCAGCGATATCAAGGCCGACATGGTGATAAAGGCACTTGGCTTCGACCCAGAAGACCTGCCCGCGCTGTTTGGCGAACCGGCCCTGACCGTCAATCGTTGGGGCGCTGTGCGCGTTGACTATGCGACCATGCAGACCAGCCTGCCGGGCGTCTATGCTGCCGGCGATATCGTGCGCGGCGCTTCGCTCGTCGTCTGGGCCATCAAGGATGGCCGGGATGTGGCAGAAGCGATGCACAAGGCGATGAAGGCGATGGCTGCCGACGCCAAAGTGCCGGCGGAGTAGACAGATGACGGCAACACATCAAGGTGCGTGCCTGTGTGGCAGCGTCACGGTTGCCGGCCGAGGTGCGCCCGGCGGTGTCAGCATCTGCCACTGTCCGCAATGCCTTCGGCACGGCGCTGGTCCATACATGGGCATACGCTTTGCGGGCGGCTTCGAGATCGGTGGCGATACCCTTCGATGGTTTCAGAGCTCGCCCCATGCGGAGCGTGGGTTTTGCAACCGGTGTGGATCGACCGTGGCCTGGACGATGCTGAGCGAGGCCTCCGGTTCGGTGAACGTCCACCTGTTCGACAACACGAACGGCCTGACAGTCCGCGAAGAGATTTTCGTCGACACGCCACCGGACTGGTACTTTGCCCGGCATGACGCGCGGCGAATGACGCGTATCGAGGCTTTGAGGGAACTTGAAGATTATCTGGCCACACGGCCCGGAGCAGCGACATGAGCGACTACGTCAAGCACTACGAAGCCAACCGCCAGAAGCTGATGGATGGCCACGCCTACGATCCGGCCGATGAGCACGATGCCTGCGGTGTCGGCCTCGTCGTGTCTCTCGACGGCGTTCCCCGCCGCGAGATCGTCGCGATGGGCATCGCAGCGCTCAAGAATGTCTGGCACCGCGGCGCCGTCGATGCCGATGGCAAGACCGGTGATGGCGCCGGCATTCGTCTCGACGTTCCGCAGGATTTCTTCCGCGAGCATGTGATCGGCACCGGCCACACGCCAACGGATGACCGTATCTGCGTTGGGCAGATCTTTCTGCCGCGCACTGACTTTGGCGCTCAGGAACTGGCCCGCAGTTTCGTCGAGCGTGAGGTGCTGAATTCGGGCTTCTACATCTATGGCTGGCGCCAGCCGCCAGTCGATGTGTCGGTGATCGGACAAAAAGCGAAGGACACGCGTCCCGCCATCGAACAGATCATGTTTCGCGATGCGCGCGCCCGTTCGCCGGAAGACCTAGAGCGGGCGCTCTATGTCTGCCGGCGCCGCATCGAGCGCCGGGTCCGCGAAGCGTCGATCCCGTCCTTCTACATCTGCTCGCTCAGCCACAAGTCGCTGATCTACAAGGGCATGTTCCTCGCGGCCGATATCGACAATTTCTATCTCGACCTTCGCGACGAGCGGTTCATCTCGGCTTTCGCCATCTACCACCAGCGCTACTCCACCAACACCTTCCCCCAATGGGCACTGGCCCAGCCCTTCCGGACGATCGCCCACAATGGCGAGATAAATACGGTGCGCGGCAACAAGAACTGGATGAAGAGCCACGAGATCCGCATGGTCTCCGAAACCTATGGCGAGCATGTCGACGACATCAAGCCGGTCATCCCGGATGGCACATCGGATTCCGGCGCGCTGGATGCAGTCTGGGAACTGCTGTGCAAGTCCGGCCGCCCGGCGCCGATGGCGAAGGCGATGCTGATTCCGGAAGCCTGGTCGAAGCGCGAGTCGGTGATGCCGACAGCGCACCGGGCGCTGTACGATTATTGCAACTCGGTGATGGAGCCGTGGGACGGCCCGGCCGGTATCGCGGCCTATGACGGGCGCTGGGCAGTAGCGGGACTGGACCGCAACGGCTTGCGGCCCCTTCGCTATGCTCTGACGACGGACGGTATCCTGGCGGTTGGCTCGGAGACCGGCATGTGCCCGATGGGGGATCACGAGATCGCCAAGCTGGGGTCTATCCCGGCGGGCGGCATGATCGCGGCAGACCTGAAAACCGGAAAATTCTACGAGCACCGCGAGATTGTCGATTTCCTCGCCGCGCAGGCGCCTTATGAGGAGTGGCTGCAGGCCGTGACGGAGCTGGAGCCGGAGATCGGACCGGGGCCGGAGCCTGTGCTGTTCAACCGCGAGGAATTGCTGCGCCGTGAAACGGCAGCCGGCTATACGCTGGAGACGCTGGAGCTTATCCTTGCGCCGATGGCCGAGGGAGCCAAGGAGGCCATCGGCTCGATGGGCGACGATACGGCGCCTGCCGTGCTCTCGTCGGCCTACCGCCCGATGAGCCACTTCTTCCGGCAGAATTTCAGCCAGGTGACCAACCCGCCGATCGACCCGCTGCGCGAAGGCCGGGTGATGAGCCTTCGAACGCGGTTCAAGAATCTTGGCAACGTTCTGGATACGGACAAATCCCAGCAGGAAGTCTTCGTGCTGGAAAGCCCCGTGCTGACAACCGGCATGTACGAGCGCCTGATCACGCGGCTGGGCCTCGGCACCGAGATCATCGACTGCACCTTTGCTGCCGAGGACGTGACGACCGAAGGCGCGGCGCTGAAGGAAGCGCTGGAGCGGATCCGCCGCGAGGCCGATGAGGCTGTGCGGGCAGGGCGCGAGCACAT
>JBGSVY010000235.1:0-1956 GCA_041752715.1 Hyphomonas sp. | reverse complement strand
CTTCCGAAGATCCGCCCCCGAATAATCCGCTCGCAATCCGATAGCCGTTCCCATGGCGCGGTCCTCCTCGCCACCAGTCGAATCAGAAGTCGGTCAGTTTGGGAATCCCAGTGAGTCGGATTTATTGCCCGTTGGTATTATTTGGCGGCTGTGCCTGCATCGCCTTTCTATCACGGCAGCAGCCTGGACCTGCCGGAAACCCTTTCCGGCACGCACAGATTAACCCGGGTGAAGAGGGGGGCGGACAAGTTATTTTTTCCGGCGTCAAACCTGTCGCAATTGCTGGAATATGAAGCAGATTGCTGGTGGGATAGGAAGGTCAGGCCACGATCCCAGCGGCAAACATTGCGTCAATCTCGGCAGGGGCATGGCCAAGCGAGGCGAGGACATCACGCGTGTGTTCGCCAGTTGCGGGTGCCGGCCCTTTAGGGCCATCGTCCGCCCCCGGAAATCTCACGGGCGAAGCCGGTGCGGCATAGGTCGTCCCGTCGCGTTTGGCGCTTGGCGTCTGCACGATCGCCCCCGCCGCCATGGCCTGGGGGTCGGCGGCGACTTCGCCGAGCGTCTGGACGGGCGCCCATGCGATGGCTTCCGCATCGAGGCGCGCGGCGATCTCGTCCCGCGTATAACGCGAGAAGCCCTCATCAAGGATCGCGACGATTTCAGCGCAATGCTGGCGGCGGCCCTTTGATGTTGTGAAGCGCGGATCACCCGCAAGCTCCGGCCGGCCGATCACCCGGCACATCGGGACCCAGTCGACATCGCCTTGCCGCGCAACAATGCAAAGCCAGTGGCCATCGCCAGTGCGGTAGAAATTCGAGATCGGCACAATCTGCTCGCTGCGGCCCTTGGTCGAGGCGATCCGCCCGAAGAAAAGCTGGATCGCAAAATCCGAACCCATCGCATAAAGCCCCGTTCGGAACAGCGACGATTCCACGAGGCGCCCTTTGCCCGTGCGCTGGGCTTCAACGAGGGCCGCGCAGATGCCCGCCGCTGCGGCGATTGACGTTGTGTGATCCCCGAAAGCGGTCCGCAACGCGAAGGGTTCTTCGCCTTTGGGGATGGTGAGGTTTGCGACGCCCGTGCGGCTCCAGAAACTGGCAATGTCAAAACCGGGCCGGTCAGCGTCCGGTCCCTCGAGGCCATAGCCCGTCAGTGAACAATAAACGAGTTTCGGGTTGAGAGACTTCAAGGATTCGTAGTCCAGACCCGAGCGAGCAAGACCGCCAGGGCGAACGTTCGTGAGGAACACGTCTGCATCTTTGACGAGGGCGCGGATGAGCGATTGCCCCTCGGCGCGCGATGTGTCGATGACGATCGACTGCTTGCCGCGATTATCGAAGTCGAACACGGGATTGTCCTCAAGGTCGGTTCCGATGGTCCGGAAGAACATCCGGATCGGATCTCCGCCCGGCGGTTCGATCTTGATCACGTCAGCGCCCCAGTCGCGCAGGATGCAGCCAGCCCCCGGCGCGGCCATGTAGGTCGCATATTCGATAACGCGGATACCTTCGAGCATGGCTGTCTCCTCCCGGTCTGGACGCAACGCTTGCCTGCTATCTGTCAAGGTTTGGACGCTGGCGCAGGGCTTGCCAAGCCCTCGCGCGGGGACAGGGTATCAGGTCCCCGAAGGCCTGCGGGCAGCCCCGGGAGACTGCGAAAGGGTCGCCGCCTGGCCAACCCAGTCGTCGCGTTCGATCCGGCCTTTGAAATGTTGCAGCAGCTCATCGACATACGCGACGTTCTCACTGTTCCATTCAGCGATTTGCCAAAAATAATAGACACCAATCCCGTTGAGCAAGTCGCTCAGCATTGGTCCTATTCCGTTGATCTGTTCGAAGTCGTCGGCAGTTCCGAACGCCGCCGACGTGAGCAGGTTGGCCTTGTCGTCCGGCCGGCGAGCGAGGGCAATCGGATCAGCCGTGCGCTGGGTCCGGCGGGGCGGCGGCGGGGTGG
>JBGSVY010000234.1:0-3740 GCA_041752715.1 Hyphomonas sp. | reverse complement strand
TTCTCGCGCAGCAGCGCCGCGCCGCCGCCCTTGATCAGATGGCCGTCGCGCCCGGCTTCGTCAGCGCCGTCGACCGTGAGGTGAATCTGATCGACTTGCTCGAACGGGATGAGCGGTATGCCGAGGCTTGCCGCCAAGCGGCGCGTCTGTTCGCTTGTCTCGATGCAGCGCACCATCAGCCCATCGGCGATCTCGTCAGCAATCAGTTCGACAAAGTATTTCGCCGTCGACCCGGTGCCGAGCCCGATCGTCATGCCGTCTTCGACGAAATCCATCGCGGCGGCAGCCGCATTCTGCTTCTCGATGTCATTGGCCATCATTCGCCCCGCAACTTCGTGCCGCTCGTATCATCGGCCCGCCGTGCACGGAAGGTCACTGCCCATTCAGCATAGTCTGATTGCCGCGCCCGGGCGATACCGAGTGCGCCCGGCGCGACATCCTTGGTAATGACGCTGCCCGACCCGACATAGGCACCATCGCCCACCGAGACCGGCGCGACCAATGAAGAATTCGAGCCGATGAAGGCCCCCGCGCCGATTCGGGTCTCGAACTTCCCAAATCCGTCATAGTTACAGAAAATCGTGCCCGCGCCGATATTCGCGCCTGCGCCAACGTCACCATCACCGAGATAAGCGAGGTGGTTGGCCTTCGCGCCCGCGCCGAGGCGCGTCTTCTTGACCTCGACGAAATTGCCGATGCGGACGCTTTCCTCGAGCACGCTGCCAGGCCTGATCCGCGCAAACGGACCGACCTCCGCACCCGACCCAATCGTGCAGCCCTCAAGATGGCAAAAGGCACGGATGCGCGCGCCAGGTGCGACACGCACACCCGGACCGAACACGACATGGGGCTCGATATGTGCGCCTGCGCCAATTTCGGTATCGTGCGCGAAAAAGACCGTCTCCGGCGCCACCAGCGTGACGCCCTCGGCCATCGCGTTCAGTCGCTTCCGCGCCTGGAAGATCGCTTCGGCCGCAGCAAGATCACCCTTTGAGTCACAGCCGATGAGGTCATCCTCACGAGCCGTTACGGCCTTGCATCGCTCGCCTTCGCCGCGCGCGAGGGCAACAAGATCCGTCAGGTAATATTCCTGCTTCTTGTTGTCGTTGGTGACATTCTTCAGCAAACGGAACATCGTGGAGGCACTGCCTGCCATGACACCCGAATTGCAAAGCCGGACCCGGCGTTGCTCGAGACTGGCCTCGCGCGCCTCGACGATCGCCTCAAGCTCCCCTCCCGCTGAGGTTATCAGCCGGCCATAATTGCCGGGGTCCTGCGCTTCGAATCCGAGAACGCCGATGGTCGCGCCATCCTTCAGAACACGGAATAAATCAAGAATCGCCTGCGCGGGGATAAGTGGGCTGTCGCCGTAGAGGACCACGAGGTCTCCGGCAAAATCCGCCAATGCCGGTTCCGCGCAACGCACTGCATGTCCAGTGCCCTGCGGCGGGTCCTGATACACAATCGCAACATCAGGATGCGTTGCCGCAAAGTGGCCGATCAGACCATCCTGCGAGGGGTGCACGACAGCGACGAGCCTTGTACAGCCCGTCTCGGTGGCAAGCGCAATCGACCAGTCGATCATTGGACGGCCGCCCACAGCATGCATCACCTTGGGCATGTCGGTCTTCATCCGCGTGCCCTTGCCAGCGGCAAGAATTACAGCGGCACGCGGGCTCGCAGTCGTTGTCACGGGGTCTTCTCCCTCTCGCATTGGCTCGTGCATTCGCCTAGACCAAAGACGGTTTCAAGGCGAGGGCGAACACGAAAATGACAAGCGCGAACCCGCAGGATTTCGACGGCTGGACGATCGTTTTCGATCTGGACGGCACCCTCGTTGACACCGCACCCGACCTGCTCGGCGCGCTCAACCATGTGCTTGTGGGGGCCGGGCTCTCGCCAGTCACGCTCGACACGGTCGCCCTGCTGATCGGCCAGGGGGCGAAAGCGATGGTCGAACGCGGCCTTCAGGTCCAGGGCGTGCGGGTAAGCGAGACCGAAATGGACGTCTTCTTTGAACGCTTCCTGTGTTACTACGCCGCCAATATCGCCGTCGACTCCCGCCCCTTTCCCGGGGCAACCGACGCGCTCGCCGCCCTCGCCGCCCGCGGCGCGCGGCTTGCCATCTGCACCAACAAGCGCCAGGCCTTGAGCGACCAGCTGCTGGACGAACTCTGGCTCTCGGGCTGGTTCGCCGCCGTCCTCGGCGCCGACAGCGTTCCTCATCGCAAACCGGATGGAGACCATATCCTGAGGACGATTTCGGCCGCGGGCGGTGATCCGGCCCGGGCCATCATGGTCGGCGATAGCCGAACAGACGAAAGGGCAGCCCGGAACGCTGGGCTGCCCTTTGTATTCGTCACGCTAGGATATGAGTCCGAGCCGGTTGAAGCGCTTGCGGCCGATGCAACCATCGACAGCTATGCCGCGCTCGTTCCGGCCTTATCGGACTTGCGCGATCAGGCCGAGGCCTCGTTGCGCGGACGATAGGTCGGCCGGGACGAGCCCGCTTCGCCCGTCGCACGGCGGCGGGGCATGCCATTGACCATGTTGCTGCGCACGTCTGTCCGGGCGCTGCGCATTGCTGGCACGAACCCGGCTTCGATGAGGTCAACATCGACCTCGAAGCCCCGTTCCTGCCAGTAGGCATTAATCTTTTCTACGAGGCGCTTGGCCCCATCTTCGTCACACCAGTCTTTCACGTTGCTCTCTCCAGGCAATTTGACTTCTGTTTATATGGTCGCGGTAGCGACCGTGCCTGTCCTTCTTATGGTAATACCGCAGGCTTGTTTGTGGCCTGTCTCTGTATGAAAGTTAAATGACGTCGTTCGACCGGTTTCTCAAGTGCAAATTCCGATGAAAAATTTGCAACGATTTCCCATGAACACCTGTTCATAATGAACAAGTGTTCATCTAGGGCATGTGGCGCGCGGTGGCAGCGTGTCAGTTCACGGTTTTTACTGAAAACTTCGAACAAATGTTGTAACGCAGCCCCGCGACACTTTACAAAATGGACGCAACAGCCCGCATTCTCAAGAGACGGCCTGCATGCAAGAATGCATGATGAAATAGACTAGCTATTCGCATTTCGTCGGCGAGCGACCCTGTTGTCCGCGCTCCAGATCGGTGCTTGACCTCGCCAGACGCGCAGATTACCCCACGCCATCCGCGGGCGGGCGATTAGCTCAGTGGTAGAGCACTGCCTTCACACGGCAGGGGTCGCAGGTTCGAACCCTGCATCGCCCACCAGTCCCAGCCAGCCTGTAGCGCCCGCCGCAAAGCAGATTATAAGCCTCGGCATGAAATCGCTTCTGCGCTCGCCCGTCATCGCATCGGTTCTCGGCTATGCCATCTGGTCCTGGATGGCCCTTGTCAGCCGCACCGTGCGCTGGACGATCGAGGGCGATGCGGCCGCGCGCAAAGACTGGGCCGAACGGTCGGGCGGCGTCGTCGTCGCCTGCTGGCACGAGACCATCCTCCTGATGCCCGCCGGCTGGGCCCGGTGGATCAAGCACTGGCCGGGCCGCACGGGCCGGGACGCGATGATGATCTCGCTGTCACCAGATGGCGAACCCGTCGCCAAGGCGGTACGCCATCTCGATATCGATGTCGTGCGCGGCTCGGCCGGCAATCGCCGCAAGACCGACAAGGACAAGGGCGGCGTGCGCGCCATCGCCGAGGCGAGCCGGCGGCTGAAGGCGGGCGGTGCGATCTGCCTCACCCCCGATGGTCCGCGCGGC
>JBGSVY010000233.1:0-1684 GCA_041752715.1 Hyphomonas sp. | reverse complement strand
CTTCAGCGCCGCATAGGCGACCGCCGGCGACAACACACCCTGCGGCGCCGGCGCCACCATCACGACGCGCGTCACGCCCGCAATCCGTGCCGGCACGATGTTCATCAGCACCGAGGACGGATAGCTCGCCCGCCCGCCCGGCACATACACGCCCACCGAACCAATCGGCGTCCACCGCCAGCCAAGCTCGACGCCGGCATCGTCGGTAAAGCTGTGATCGGAGGGGCGCTGCGCCCGGTGATAGGCGGCGATCCGGTCATGCGCAAAATCGATCGCGGCACGCAGATCCGCCGGGCAGTCAGCCGCCAGTTCGTGGAGGTTCACATTGTCTGATTGCAGGGAGGAGGGATCGATCTGCAGCCCGTCAAAGGTCGCCGTCGCATCTGCCACCGCAGCGCCGCCGCGCGTTCGCACATCGTCTATCAGGCCCTTGACGATGCCGAACACATCCTCCCCCTGCCCGCGATCTTCCTTCAGGAAGCGCGACAGGGCCTCATCAAACTGAGGCTTGGAGGCATCGAAGTGGCGGGCCATGCGGGCGAAGTTCCGAGTGCGTTGCGAACCCCGCTACATGGACCGGGGCTGGCAGGCTGGCAAGACGGTGGATGGGAGGGATTGGCGTCCGCTACCGCTTGCGCCGCTCATGGCTCGGCACATGCCGCGTCGGCCAGACGTAATCGCTGTCCAGCAGCGTGCCGTCGAGCGCCTCGACGGTCAGCACGAGCTCGCCATCGCCCGCGAACAGCAGCGTCACCTTGCCGCCCGGCGGCTCGGCGTCCGGCGTGAACTCGAGGCTCAGCAGTGACAGGATAAGTTCGGGGTCGGCCTTGGTAATCCCGCGCGTTTTCACGCCCAGCACACCGTCAAACGCCAGCAGCGCCCGCACGCGCTCGCCCGCCTGGCCCTTGCGCGCCGGCGCCGTCTCCCAGCGATAGCGGTTGAGTTCGATGGCGAAGCGGCGCTTCCTGGCCTCGTATTTCAGGTTGCCGGCCTTCACGACGGCGTCCTGCACCGCGGCCGCGATGATCTTCAGGTCTTCGGCCTCCTCGGCGATGAGGCGCAGCGGTTTCGGTTCGGTCATCAGCCCCACCCTTGATTATTCGTCGTCGCCAGATCGGCGTTCGATCTTCGCGCCGCAAGCCCCGAGTTTCGCTTCCAGCCGCTCGAAGCCGCGATCAAGGTGATAGATCCGGTTCACCACCGTTTCGCCCTGTGCGGCAAGACCCGCAATCACCAGCGACACCGAAGCCCGCAGGTCGGTCGCCATCACCGGCGCGCCGGTGAGGTGATCAACGCCTTTCACCACCGCTTCCTGCCCGCGCACGGTAATATCGGCGCCGAGACGGGACAACTCCGGAGCATGCATGAAACGGTTCTCGAAGATCGTCTCACGGATGATGCTGGTGCCCTGCGCTGTGCACATCAGCGCCATGAACTGCGCCTGCAGGTCGGTCGGGAAGCCCGGATGCGGCTGGGTCGCAAGGCTCACCGCCTTCAGCGCCGAACCATTGCGCCGAATGCGCACCGTCGAAGCCGCTTCATCGGCGTCGACCGTCACACCCGCCTCGCGCAGCTTGGCGATCATCGCGCCCAGCGCCACAACAGGCGCGCCGTCCAGCGTCACGTCGCCGCCCGCCGCCGCCGCTGCCATGGCGTAGGTGCCCGCCTCGATCCGGTCCGGCAT
>JBGSVY010000232.1:0-6265 GCA_041752715.1 Hyphomonas sp. | reverse complement strand
GAAGTAGACCGTCGCGGCGACCTTCGAGCGCTCCGGCCGGTCACTCGCATTGCGGAAGTGTTCCTTGCGGTGAATCCACATCTGGGGGCTCTCCTTCGCGTTGGCGCTAGGGATAGCAGGGAGGGGTTAAAGGAGGGTGAGGCGTAGAGTGGGATTTATCCCGCCGGCAACGCGCGCCGCGAACCCGGACGGCGGGATAAATCCCGCCCTACGAGGCGTGCAACGCCTCCGACTGAGTGCTACCAAGGCGCTAAGCCTAACCGGCTTTTTGCTTACCCAATTTTTCCACTAGGTCTTGATCATTAGTCTTGCTGATTAGCGCGACAAAATCATTGTACATCATAGAGAGCGATGTATCGCTTTCTTCTGCGGTTTCAGTCGGTTGGACCGTGCGGTTCCTGACTTCCGCTATCAGCTTCAACAGCATTTCTTCGAGATCTTTATCACTGGTCATACAGCAACCTTCAGTCCAACTGTTTCGCTAGTCTAAGATGGTATCTTGCGTTTAGTTCGCCAGGGAAAAAGTGCTTTCGTTTGATCCAAACTAGGCCCTCGGACTTTGTTATGACCGCCACGTCAATAGGCCCGCTAACAGATTCTGAAGAACTCGTCATTCTTTCTTTGAGTGATTGAAGACTCACTAACGTTTCCGCTAACCCAGCCATTTCATCGACTGGTAAGGACGCCAGTACGTCGCGCATAGGAGCCGCATTGTCTTCACGTGCTTGATCTAACACTTCACTTCCAATCTCGGTTTCAATGCTTTCAAGAAGTTCAGACAGATTGGGAACGTCGGCGGCGTTTGTGCCAGCGGCGGCAATGAGTTGCTCCGCAAATTTGCTTAGCCCATCTCTGACGGCAAGCATCAAGTTACTGAAAATACCCAAGCTGACGCCGATTGTGAACGTATCTGCCATCGAAGTCTGCGCGAACGCCTTGAGGTTCGCGCGCCGTTCGTGAGTTATGCTCTGAGCGTCTTTGTCCTCGACAACGTGCTTGCGTGGCAGCAAGCCACAAGAAACATATTCATGCATTGCAGGAAAAATCTGATGGTCTCCAAACCCGCAGAACACGATTCCGGTAGTCGGATAGTACCGTTTTATGTCAGTCAAAATGCTTCGGACTATTGACTTTGAAATGTCAGTTAGATGGTCAAATCGCGGCTGATTAAACTGATCGCAAGCCTCTTGGATATGAGTCAGAATGTACTGCGAAAATTGTAGGTCAAGTTCGCCGATGTAGGCATCGTCGATTCCGTTCGGCAAAGCGGAGGCTAAGACTTCATCTTGGAAAGCCAATACAGCCAAATCCGAAACAAGCTTGTTGTCGTCTGTGACTTCTGTGGCAGTTGAATCGTAGCCGTCGCTTCGAGTGACTTGCACACAAAGACGCACGGTCGCCCTTAGCAATGCCCTTTGAAAGGCATCGAAGCGGACATTATCGGGAAACATTACGGAGTTGTTGGCGATGTAGTCAAAGAACTCGTTTGCATACAAGTCGACGGTATTGAATGTCTTCTCCGCAAGTTGTTTTCGAAATTCTTTGACAACGATCTCCCAGGGCACTGAAAGAATGTCGGCTGAGTCGAAGATCATTATTCCAATCGGCGCGACCAACGACAATTGATGAATTTTGTTCGCGCCTTTGAAGTAGCGTCTGTCTTCTTCTCCATTTGCTAGGCGCCTGACGGTAGTAGCGCTATCTGCTGCGAGAACAGCCGCCGACCGGTTCATGATGCATACTTCTGCTGTCATGGCATGGCTCCGGAAAAGAGTTCAAAGTCACCCATCGCTAAATCCCCAAATCCTGCTCCCGCAGCCGCTTCAGCTCATCGCGAAGTCGCGCCGCGTCTTCAAACTCCAAATTCGCCGCCGCTTCGCGCATCTGTTTTTCGACCTGCGCGATGACGGCTTTGAGGTTGTGGCCGGATTCACCTGCAAGTGGCAAGGCTTTTGTCTCGGCGACGCCGCGTTCTCTCGCGCGGCGGGAGCGGGAGGCGGAGGGTTTGTCGCCGAGTTCGCCGAGGATGTCGGAGACGTCGCGGATGATGGTGGTCGGCGTGATGCCGTGTTCGAGGTTGTAGGCGGCCTGCTTCTCGCGGCGCCGGCGGGTCTCGTCCATCGCGCGCTCCATCGAGCCGGTGATGCGGTCCGCATACAGAACAACGCGGGCCTCGGAATTGCGGGCGGCGCGGCCGATGGTCTGCACGAGCGAGGTTTCCGAGCGGAGGAACCCTTCCTTGTCGGCGTCGAGGATGCCGACGAAGGCGCATTCCGGGATGTCGAGGCCCTCGCGCAACAGGTTGATGCCGACGAGGACATCGAAGACGCCGAGGCGGAGATCGCGGATGATCTCGATCCGCTCGATCGTGTCGATGTCGGAGTGCATGTAGCGCACGCGCACGCCGTTTTCGTGGAGGAAGTCGGTCAGGTTTTCCGCCATCTTTTTCGTCAGGGTCGTGATCAAGGAGCGGAAGCCGGCGGCGGCGACGGCCTTCACTTCGGCCATCACGTCATCGACCTGGTTGGCGCCGTCCGTTGACACGGGGCGGACCTCGACGGGCGGATCGATCAGGCCGGTGGGGCGGATGACCTGCTCGGTGAAGACGCCGCCGGTGCGCTCGAGCTCCCACTTGCCGGGCGTGGCGGAGACGTGGACGGTCTGCGGGCGCATCGCGTCCCATTCCTCGAACTTGAGGGGGCGGTTGTCGATGCAGGAGGGCAGGCGGAAGCCGTATTCGGCGAGGGTGGACTTGCGGCTGAAGTCGCCCTTGAACATGGCGCCGATCTGCGGGACGGTCTGGTGGGACTCGTCGGTGAAGACGAGGGCGTTGGCGGGCAGGTATTCGAACATGGTGGGCGGCGGCTCGCCGGGTTTGCGGCCGGTGAGGTAGCGGGAGTAGTTCTCGATGCCGTTGCAGGAGCCGGTGGCGGCGAGCATCTCGATGTCATACTGGCAGCGCTGGGCGATGCGCTGGGCCTCGAGCAGTTTTCCGTGCTTCTCGAAATGGGCGATCGTGGCTTTAAGCTCCGCCTTGATCTGCTCGATGGCCTGGTTGAGCGTGGGCCGGGGCGTCACGTAGTGGCTGTTGGCGTAGATCTTGATGGCGGGCAGGCCTTGTATCTTGCGGCCCGTCAGGGGGTCGAACTCGGTGATCGATTCGATCTCCTCGCCGAAGAAGGAGAGCTTCCAGGCGCGGTCTTCGTAATGGGCGGGGAAGATGTCGATGGCGTCGCCCCGCACGCGGAAATTGCCGCGCCCGAAGCTGACATCATTGCGCGTGTACTGATTGGCGACGAGGCGCTCGGTGACGGCACGGGGGGCGATCTGCTGGCCGGCCTCCAGCTTGAAGGTCATGCTGGTATAGGACTCGACCGAGCCGATGCCGTAGATGCAGGAGACCGAGGCGACGATGATGACGTCGTCGCGCTCGAGGATGGCGCGGGTGGCGGAGTGGCGCATCCGGTCGATGGCCTCGTTGATCGAGCTTTCCTTCTCGATGTAAAGGTCCGCCCGCGGAACATAGGCCTCGGGCTGGTAATAGTCGTAATAGGAGACGAAATACTCGACCGCGTTGTCGGGGAAGAAGGACTTGAACTCGCCATAGAGCTGGGCGGCGAGGGTCTTGTTGGGGGCAAGGATGAGGGCCGGGCGCTGGGTCGCCTCGATGATCTTGGCCATGGTGAAGGTCTTGCCGGTGCCGGTCGCGCCGAGGAGGACCTGGTCGCGCTCGCCATTGGCGATGCCCGCGACGAGTTCGGGGATGGCGGTGACCTGGTCGCCGGCGGGTTCGTAATCGGCCTGCACGCGGAAGCGCCGGCCGCCCTCGAGCTTCACCCAGTCTCGGTCTGGCCGGTGGGGCGTCCACTGGTCGGAGGGCAGGGCGCCGGCGGCGTCCATCGCGAAGCCGTCAAAGCTGAAGGCAGCGGCGGCGTCTGCAACGCCGGAAGCGGGAGGTCGGGAGGAGCGGGCCATAACCGCGAGATATGGGCGCTGGGCGCGGAGGTGTCCAGAGTGTTCTTGTTTTGTGCGGGAAGTTGCGCAATCTAGGGTTTGGGGCAGCTCTGGAGGGCGTTCAGATGGGTTTCAAACAATGGCTGGAGGCGGTTGACCGAGAGTTCATCCGTCGCTTTCGGATCGACCATGTTCTGGGCGGCTTTGACGAAGATGAGATGGTTTCGGATTGGAAGCGGGGTGAGGCGCCGGAAGACTGGGTCGCCCGAAT
Organism: Hyphomonas sp.; assembly: GCA_041752715.1. Classification (GTDB taxonomy): domain Bacteria; phylum Pseudomonadota; class Alphaproteobacteria; order Caulobacterales; family Hyphomonadaceae; genus Hyphomonas. The sequence continues at coordinate 2,040 of JBGSVY010000232.1, read as the reverse complement.
AGGCGCCAAATACGATCTCGATGAATACGATGACGCGGGTTTGTTCGGCGGGAGAATTTGAACATGGCCGAGCGCAAACCGTGGACGCGGCGCGATCAGGTGCTTGTTTTGGAGCTGTATTCCCGAACGCCATTTGGGAAAATGCACAAGACCAATCCCGATGTGATCGCGCTCGCTGCCTATCTGGAGCGCAGCCCCAGTTCCATAGCGATGAAGCTGGGAAACTATGCCAGTCTCGATGTGAATTTGGACCGGAAGGGACTTGATGGCGCGAGCAAAGCTGATCGCGAGATTTGGGACGAGTTCTTTGCGGATCCGGAGAAGTTTCTTCAGTTCGCAAGATCAGTCCGAAGCGTTGATGGCGAATGGGGCGAGCCAGAAGACCCCGAGCCAACCGAGTTCCGTGAAGGTGAAGACGTGCTGAGGATCGTCAAGGTTCGGAAAAATCAATCGGCTTTCCGGACGATGGTGCTGTCGTCGTATGAGGCCACGTGCGCCATTACTGGAATTTCGCAACCCGAACTTCTTGTCGCGAGTCACATTGTTCCATGGCGAGTTGATAGCAAGCTTCGGCTCGATCCTCGCAACGGCATCTGCTTGAATCCGCTTCACGATAAAGCATTTGATGCCGGGTTGATCACGCTCGACAAAAACTTTTCGGTTCTTTGTTCGCCGAGGTTCGTGATTCCGAGCCGTCTGAAGTCACAGTTCGAGGGGCAAGTCGCAAAACAGCCCAACAAGTTTCGGCCTTTGCCGGAATACCTTGAGTATCACAGGGACGAGGTTTTCATTTCAAAATGACGGGGCAGCTTCTCAAGCGCCATCGAACAGGTAACCCAACAGCATCGGAAACAATGTGGTGATGATCGTCACCCACACGACGATCCGGATTTCCCGATTGGGGTGGAGCAACCAGTGGCGCACATCGTACCATTGGACGGGTCTGATATAGACGTCGTATCTGCCGCTTACTGGGATCGAATGTCCGTTGGCGTCTTTGTCATCGTCGTCGTCAGGGTGGCCATTCTTTAGCCGGACGGTGGTCAGATCGTCCACGCCAAGCTGAACGCGTTCACTGTCCACAACGCCGCCGCCCCGTCCCACGAATTGAAGATGCATCTCTTTGTAGAGGCAAACGCGCTTTGTTGTGGACTCGACGATCGTCACGACGAAATGGCCTGCGTGCTCAGCTCTCATTCGCTCGGCGAGCTTAATCGCTGGCGTTTCCGGCGAGGTCTCAAGCATTTTCGCGCAGTCTTGCCTGTTTAGTCGCAGGTGATCCGAGTAGGTGTGAGCGGCACCTTTGACCAATCGGTTGGCAAATGTCGGTTCGCGGAATCGCCAAGAGATTCGAAGAAACCATGTTGCCGCGAGCGCTGCGGCCAGACCAATCGCGGCAAGCACCAACGCCGCCTGCCAGTTCAAATCACGTAACTGTTGAAGTCCAGCTTCCCAAGCCACGCGCGTGTTGGTCACGGGATCAATGGCCGCGAGGCGTTCGTGAGCGGGCGAGTTGCCAGGCGTCAAGGCGGTCGACATAGCGACCGCAGCGCCGACCAACACCAGTGCGAGACCTAACCCAATCGAAAGTCCAGTTAGCTTGTTTCGGGCTGATTTCGGTTCTCTTGTGGAAGTGCCGCTTGTAACCTTCGCCATCTCTACGCCCCCCTCCGAGTGTTGCGATCTGGCTTTCCACTTTTACGAGTTGTTAACCACGGCGCAAGTGGCTCGGCCTGCGGCTCGCTCGGGCGGCTGTCGCTTTTTCTGGGGGGCGGGATGCGCTCCGGAGGCCGTATAAAATACCGTGCACGCCCGGGAACCAAACGTTGTTGCCGGTCATAGGTTTACCATGACTGATACAGAATTTGGACCGGGTGAAATGGCGGCGGGCCTTGGGACGCGGCAGGAGGCGCGGTTTGCGTCGGGCTTTGCGGTGCGCGTGGTGTGGGTCGACATGACCGGGGCCTGTGCCGGGCAGCTGAAGGATGTGTCGGTGAAGGGCGCGCGCGTCCGGGTCGAGGGCGAGTGCAAGCCGCGCGG
>JBGSVY010000231.1:0-15864 GCA_041752715.1 Hyphomonas sp. | reverse complement strand
CGGGAGGCCGTGCGCCTCGCGGCAAGCCGCGGCCTCTTGCCTTGGCGGGCGGGACCTGCCTTGCAAAGGGCCTGGTCAGTCGCCGACATGGCCTGGACGGTGGCCGGCGACACGTCCACGGATTATAACCGCTATTCAAAGCGTGCCTTGCTGGCCGGGATTATCCCGGCGATCGTGCTTTACTGGGTCGATAATCCGGCCCCAGACGATCTTGAGGCGTTCATATCCGCAAGGCTCGCTGCGGCGTCCAGCGCTGGACAACGCGCTGGACGGTTTGTCCGTCCCCTGATGGGCCTCGGCGCAAGGCTGACAAGCCGCAATGACGGATGACACGTGTGTCAATTTCCATCTTGTTGGGGGTTGTCGGACGGTGGCTGTACACATGCCCCAGGGGCTGGGGGGGCTGATGGGTCCGGAGCGCGTGTTAGGGGCCTCCGTCCGACAAGTTGAAGATGGCGGCTGCATGCGGCGGGGACAAGACCAAATTGCGGTTAGAATTGGAAATGGTGCATTAATTCTGCGTCACGCGTTTTTGCCCCAGAGGCGCGACGGTGGCGCGATGATTGACCAGAGGTGAGATGAACGAGCCCTATCAGCAGATCAATACCCCGATCGCCCGCGTCGCGTTCCAGAAGGCCGAGTTGCGGCCGATCCTTGATGTCTACGGACGATTGGTTCTTGCGGGCGCGGCGCGTGACTACGCGATCGGCATGGAACCGGACATCGCCATCTTCGCCATTTTCCGGCGCCATGCGGAAAGCCCGACCTGGCGGATCGAGAAGGAACCCGCCCTCGCCCAGCGTCAGGGCCAGTATGCGGTCTATGGTGCGGGTGGGCAGGTGCTGCGGCGCGGACGGGAACTCGCCCAGGTCCTGCGGGTATTCGACAGCCGGCGGCTAACGCTGGTGCGCTGACGCCCGCGTGTTAACCCTCTGTTTACCAAAAACTTCTTGCGAACTTAACGAGAACAGATTAGGAACTCCGGAACAGGAACGGAGGATGAACATGTACAAGGCAGTGAGCTTTCGGGGACAGTCCGGCAAGGCTTGGGGTTTCCAACGCGTAGCGGCAGACAGCCCATGGGCCCGCGCGGCGGGTGTGGTGATCTTTGCCTCGCCAGAGACCTGCGGGTGGCGCGTGATCCGGGTCATGGAGCTGTCGGGCCGCCCCCACGATGTGCGTCCAATCTGGGCCCTGTCGGAAGCCGAACGCTACGGCGCCACCGCAGTGTTCTTGCTGTCGGAGTTCGACGCAGAGATCCGGAAGACCGTCCTGGCCGACCTCGAAGCCGGTTTCAGCCCAGTGTGCCGCGATGCTGTTCCGGTTCGCCTGGCTGCGTGATCTTGCAAGCCGGGCCGCCGGGGCGAGCGATCGCAGCCTTGCGGCCGGCCCGGCTAAAGCATCGCTCGGTCAGATTGAATCAATCTGACCGAGGCACGATGCTTTCGCTTATGGAATGTAGAGCATGATTCAAGGATCAACAGGGTCCAGTTGATCGCATAATGCTCCAGTCTCAATCGATTTGGTCTGTGTACCAGCGTTTGACATCGTCCTCGACGATTTGCAGAGGTCTTGGCCCCCCGTTCAAAAGGACGGCATGAAAGGCCCGGATGTCGAATTTGGGGCCGAGAACGCGCATCGATGTTTCGCGCATATCGAGGAACTGTGTTCGCCCGAGCCAGCCTGCGGCCGCCCCGCCCGGTGAAACGCTTAAGCGATCAATCACCTCAGTCGCAGCTGCGGTGTTGAGGCCGGTTGTGTTGGATAGGTAGGTGATGGCCTGCAAGCGCGTCCAGCGTTGATGATGCAGGCCGGTTTCGGCAACCACCTCAGTCGCCCGTATCAGCCGTGACCGGAGGTAGCCAATACGGCTCGCCGGATCGACGGCATGGAGGCCCGCCTCATCGGCAAGCGTTTCGCTATACCCTGCCCACCCTTCCGTGAAACCTGGATTGGCAAGGATCTGCCGGGCGAGGGGGAGCTGTCCGAGTTCGGCCGCCAGGACACTCGCCAGATGCCGGCCCGGCAGCGTTTCGCGGGCGACAAGCGTTGCAAGTGTAAAATCTGGCCAGTCATACTGCCGGGTGGGGTCTATCGCGAGGATGGCCGGCGCAGACTGGTCAGCAGGTGCTGGGCGATAGGCGGCAATTGCGCCGGCATCAAGCGCGCCGGGGGCAAGACGTCTGAGTTCGACCGGCGCATCCGGCGGTGCGATGAACAGCGTCGCCAGCCGCGTCCGGCTGTTCTGAAGGTGAACTTGCAGCCGGGCGATCAGCGCCGCCTCTCCCTCCGGTGTTGCTGGATAGACTTGCCCCGGTTCCAGAGCGAGGGTTTGCAGGCGCCGCATGACGCTGCCATCAACAAGGCCGATCGTGGTGAGCGCTGCATCAAGCTCCCGGGTAAGCGTCGCGACGTCTGCAAGCGCCCGCGCGTGGAGACTGGCAGGGTCGATCGGCAGGCCCGTGAGGGCTTCGAGCAAGGCGGAATAGAAGCGCTCGCCTTGCGGCAATCGCCACACGCCGGGCCCGTCAGGCGCGGCCTGCGCAAGACGGATAAGGCTCTCCTCAAAAGTTGCCAGGGCAGGAAGGACCGATTCGGAATAGATCCGGGTTGCGGTCTCCAGCCGGCTCGCCCGCGCTTCAGGTGACAGTTCCGGCCGGGTCTCGAGCGCCGAATCGAGCGCAGTGATGACCGGCGACGCGTCGGGCGGCACATTCCGCGCAGCGGATGTGAGCTTCACCATGCGTTCGAGAACGATTGTGGGCGGCGTGATCCCCGCCGCACCATCGGCCATCAGGCGGCGCCGGTCATCATCGATGGCACCCGCCCATTGCCGGAGGCGGTCTTCGAACGCGTCGGCATCCTTTTGAGAGCGGATGGGATGAAAGCGGGTCAGCAGGATCGGCACGTCGATGTAGGCGCCCCGGAGATGGTCGGCGACATAAGGGTAGGCTTCGCCAAGCCCTGTTGCGCCATGTCCCGCCAGGAAGAGGGGCTCGGCCGATTCATAAGCCGCAATAAGCGTATCAAGATGGCGAGCTTGTGCACCGCCGGCCGCAGGGCGGGGGGTGCGCAACAGTCCTTCTAGCGTTTCGAGCCGGGTGAGCCGTTTGCGCTCGTAGGCGCCTTGCGACCGGTCTGTTAACCGTCGCGAAAACCCATAGCCGACTGCGGCTTCCGTCAGGCCAAGCCGGGAAGCGCGTTCGGGGTCGGTCGCCAGTTCGTTCTCGGCGACGGTGGTTAGAGCCTGGTCGACCTGCCGGGCGATGCGGCGCGGCGTGCCTTCTTCATCGACACCGCTGCAGCCAGCCAGAAGGCTCGCCGCTGCAAGTGCCGTGATGAGGTGATTTATCTGCTCGAACCAACGTCTCACTTGCATCTCCGTGCATGACCGTTTTTTTACTGAGTAAAGGTGACCGTCCATGCGGGTGCAGGTGTTGTGGCATGGGTTTATTTCCGGTAACGCTCCCGCCTGAAATCGAGGAGCAACCCGAATGAATTCGCCACAAACGCCCGGTGGTCCGCCGCCTCTCTCCGGCCAGGTCCTGTTCTATAAACAGCCGCAACCCTTGTCAGCCGAAGATCACGGAGGCCTGGGCGTCAAGCAGATACCGCAGCCCTTCGGCTTCCTTCGCGAGGCGCACGCGGTGCCTGTGACGGTGACAGAGTTCGGTGTAGCGGCAGGGTCTTACCCGCTGATCTTCGTTGGTGACGAACGTACACCGGTCGCTGTGATGGGCGTGCGGCAGGGTCAAAACCTGTTTGTTGATGCAAACGGCTTTGTTCAAGAGGATCACTATATCCCGGCCTTCGTCCGTCGTTATCCCTTCGTCTTCGCGGCTGACGAGGCCAGCGACCGGCTGCTCCTGTGCGTAGACCGCGCCGCGCCGATGGTTTCCAATCAGCCCGATGTTCCCTTCTTTCAGAGCGGCCAGCCGAGCCAATTCACAAATGATGCGATCGAGTTCTGCAAGGAATTCGAGCGTCAACGCCGGGCCACGTCAGACTTCGTGACCATGATCCGGACGCTGGACCTTTTCGAGCAGAAGACAGTTTCCTTCCAGCCGCGCGATGCCAATGGCAATGAGGCAGGGCCGCCACAAAAAGTTGCCGACTATTGGGCGATCTCGGAAGACAAGCTGAACGCGTTGCCGGCCGAAAAGTACCTGGAATTGCGCAACAATGGTGCGCTGGGGGCCTGTTATGCCCATCTCGTCTCGCTGCTCAACTGGCCCAAAGTGATCCAGAAAGCGGTTCGAACACCTCCGCCAGGACAGGCGGCCGCCTGAGTCAGGCTTGACCGCTGCAGAATTTCAAGCGGCCTTCCCGATCGGGAGGCCGCTTTTTTCTTGAATGTGTTCACGAACCGGCGATCAGGCTTAACCTCAGCCGTGTCGCGATGCATATTCAGCACGAGAAACGAATTTTTACCGGACCGGCGAAACATGAAGCGATTGCCGTCAGCTCTGATCGCCGCCGTCGCGCTGATGGCAGGTGCTGCCGCCCCGGCAGTGGCGCAGGCCGATGATGGACGGCGGGCAGAGGCCCAATTGATTGCCGAGCGAAGCGGCGTTTTGCCGGGGGAAACGATCTACGCGGCGTTGAAGCTCACGCTCGATGAAGGCTGGCATGTATATTGGCGTAACGCTGGAGACGCCGGGTTGCCGCCTGCGCTGATTGTCGGCGACAGCTCTGACCTGCCTGCCAGCGCCCTCGGTGCATTTCTCTGGCCGCTGCCGTCCCTCCTGCCCGTCGTCGAAGGCGAGATCATGGACTACGGCTACGATGACGAGGTCGTGTTCGCGTTCCCGCTGACGATCCCGGCAGACGCATCAGGAGAACTGAAGCTTGTCGCGGTGGCGGATTACCTGATCTGTGAGTCGATTTGCATTCCGGAAACTGCGGATGTCAGTCTGACATTGACGGCCGGCGCCGCAACGGAGAACGCCGCCGCCGGGACGGAAATCGCCGAGTGGATAGCCCGCGTGCCGACTGATTTTGCGGGAGAAGCTCGCGTCGATGATGCAGGACCGACCTGGACGTTGAGTTTGCGTGAGAGGGGCGGTTTCGGCAGGGATGCCCGGATCCGGTTTTTTCCCTACAGCCATGAGATCAACCATTCTGCCGGCCAACCGATGCGCACGGGTGCGGATGGCGCAAGCCTCACCCTGACACCGGCGTCTCAAGGCAAGGTTGACGAAACACTGGACGGCGTTGTCCGGATCGATCGTCCGGGCGCGGAGCCGGTAGGTTTTGTCATTTCGGCCACAAAAGGCAGCGTGCTTGCAGGCACAGCCGACGAGGTCGTTGCAGCGGCCGACCGTCCGGTCGCCGCGCCAATCAAATGGAGCGACTTGCTGGTCTTTGCAGGGTTGGCCTTTCTCGGCGGACTCCTGCTCAATCTAATGCCTTGCGTCTTGCCGGTGCTGTCGATGAAGGCAATCGGCATGGTTCAGGCTGCTGCCACGGGCAAGGCAGGGGTGCTGCGCGCTCATGGGCTCTGGTACACGGGCGGCGTCCTCGTTGCCTTCGCCGGGCTTGCGGTGGTGATCCTTTTCGTCCGGGCGGGAGCCGGCGCTGCAACGCTCGGCTTCCAGCTTCAACATCCGCCCACCGTCGCGATCCTCGCGCTCGTGATGTTTGCCATCGGGCTTTGGCTGATGGGGACCTTCGAACTTGGGACGTCGGTTCAAAACATCGGCGGCACGCTCGCCAATCGCGGCGGCGCGGCGGGCGCCTTTTTTACCGGTGTTCTGGCGGCGGTGGTCGGCGCACCCTGTGTCGGTCCCTTTGTCGGATCCGCAGTCGGCGCTGTCCTCGGACAGCCCGCACCGGCAGTGATTGGTGTGCTGCTCGCCATGGGGTTTGGCCTCGCGTTTCCTTTCCTGCTCCTCAGTTTTGTGCCCGGCCTGCACAAATTGATGCCGAAGCCCGGCGAGTGGATGGAGACGCTGAAGCAGGCCTTTGCCTTCCCGATGTTCCTGACGGCGGCCGCGCTGGTTTGGGTGCTTGGCGAACTCGCCGGCAGCCTCGCTGTGGCCTGGACGCTGGCGGGCGCAACTGCAATCGCCTTTGCCGTCTGGCTGGCGCGGGGCGGCGGGGGTGTCCGCCGGACAGCCTCGATCGCGGTGCTCATCGCGGGCTTTGCCTATCCTGCTGTGCAAGCCGCCACGCCGGTCGCGGTTGGGGAAGAAGGCCGCCCACTGGCGAGCGCGTATGGGTCAGAGGCCTGGCGACCTGAGCGGGTCGCCGAACTGGTCGAGGAGGGCCGTCCCGTCTTCGTCGATTTCACAGCGGCCTGGTGCGCGACCTGCCAAGTCAACAAGAACACGACGCTCAAGACACGCGCTGTGCAGGAGGCGTTTGCAGCGGCTGATGTCGCCTTCCTCGTGGCTGATTTTACGCGCAAGGATCCAATCATCTCAGCCGAGCTCAAGCGTCTCGAGAGGGCAGGCGTTCCCGTTTACCTCTGGTATCCGCCGGGCGTGGCCGAGCCCCGCATTCTTCCGGAAATCCTGACCCCAGGCCTTGTCATCGGTCTTGCCAACGACTCGGTCATCAAGAACCCCGCCGATTAGCCCGTCAACCAAGGAGGACTCCCTTATGTTTACCCGCCGGAATTTGGCCCTCGCAGCTGGCATGACTGCTGCTGTCGCACTGACAGCTGGAGCGCTGATCGCCTTTACCGCTGAAGCAGAAACCCAATCATCAGCGCCGGTGCGCGCACCCGTGTTCACTGCATCTGACTCCTATGGCGCGACCGTTTCCCTCGCTGACTTTGCGGGCAAGACGGTTGTGCTCGAATGGACCAATGATGGCTGCCCGTTTGTCCAGAAGCATTATGCGGTGCCGCCGGCCAACATGCAGTCGCTGCAGGCGGCTGCGGCGGAAGAGGGCGTTGTCTGGCTGACGGTGATCTCATCGGCAGCGGGCAAGCAGGGGTACCAGGATGGTGATGGTGCAAATGCGCTGACGGCGTCGCGCGGCGCTGCGCCAGCACACGTCTTGCTGGATTCCGAGGGCGATCTCGGCCGACTGTATGGCGCCAAGACGACGCCGCACATGTATATTGTCGCTCCTAACGGCACGCTCGTCTATAACGGCGCAATTGACTCCAATCCCTCGGCCAAGGTTGCGGATATTGCCGGTGCGACGAATTACGTCGCGGCGGCGCTCGCGCAGATCCAGGCGGGCGAACAAGTGACGATTCAGCGGTCCAAGCCATACGGCTGCTCGATCAAGTACTGATCCAATTGCCCGGCGAACGATGCGATCAACCGGACGGCGTTGGTTGTTGAGCCGGGCTTGACGGTCCATCGGCCGGGCATCGCGTGACAGTCTTGTTTCTTTGAGGCGAACGTCTTGACGCAACGCGCGGACTTGCAAGTCAGGGCGTCGCCGGTCAGATCGGGCTTGAACGCAAACCGAGAGGCGCTGCAGATGGGGAGGGACACAGATCCGATCGTCCGGGACCAACCGGCAGAGATGCCCTCGGAGGGAGGGCCTCTGGCGAGTTATGGAGGCGGTTTGCCGCCCGCGCCAGACTGGTTCCCCGCGGCGGTTGCAACGCCTTACGAAACGAGCAGCGTGGAGGTTCTCGGCGCCCGGATCACCTATCAGCGCTGGGGAAAACGTGGGGCGCCGGGATTGTTGCTCGTCCACGGCAACGGCGCGCATGCGCATTGGTGGGACTTTATCGCGCCTTACTTCGCCGACCATTACAACGTAGCGGCCCTGACGTTCTCGGGGATGGGGGAGAGTTCCTGGCGGGAAAGTTATGACATGGCGACCTTTTCGGCTGAACAGGTTGCGGTGGCACGGGATGCCGGGCTGTTCGATGGGCCGCGAAAACCCGTGATCGTGGCCCATTCATTCGGCGGGTTCGTCACGCTCGTGACGGGCGCTGAGCAGGGCGACCAGTTCGAAAGCATGGTCATCGTCGACAGCCCCGTCAATCCGCCGGAGCGTCCACACCAGGGACCGTCGCGTGCCGGACGGCCGCATAAGGTCTATGCCGACCTCGCGGCGGCCCTGACGAGGTTCAGGCTGGCGCCGCCGCAGCTCTGCGAGAACCATTTCGCGATGGATTATATCGCACGCTGGAGCCTCAAGCGCGCGGAGGGCGGATGGACCTGGAAGTTCGACCCAACAATCTGGACGCGGTTTGAGCCGGGCAGGGATGGCGGCGAATTGCTGAAGGCAGCCAAGTGCCGTGTCGCGATCATCCGCGGCGAGGAAAGCGCGTTGATGCCGGACGATGTGCGGGATTATATGCGCGAGCTCCTCGGCCATCAGGTACCGTTCGTGTCGATTCCACATGCGCGCCATCACGTGATGCTCGACCAGCCAATCGCCTTCATCTCGGCCTTGCGGATGCTGCTCGCCGAATGGGACCATTCTGATCCGCACCGGTCGATCTGAAGGCGAGCTGCGAGAGGGGGCGACGCACTGCTTGATAACGACGGTTCAGCCTTTAGTGTGCCGGCACCAGACGACGCGAGGAAAGATGACCCGGGCGACTCTCGACGAATCGACTGCAAACTCCCGGGCTGAGCGCTTCGTTGAGCATCCGGTCTTCCGCAACGGCGTGACGACGATTATCATCGTGAATGCCCTGTTGCTGGGTATCTTGACCTATTCTGCCGTGCTGCCCGGCTGGTTCGTCACGATCCTCAATGTTTTCGATGGTGCGATCACTTTCTTTTTCGCCTCGGAGATCGTTCTGAAGCTGTATGTCTATCGGTTACAGTTCTTCAGGCTCGGCTGGAACTGGTTCGATTTCATTGTCATCGGCTTGTCATTGATCCCCGGTGGATCTGCCTTCTCTGTCTTGCGTGCGCTACGCGTCCTGCGTGTCTTGCGATTGTTGCATGTGATCCCGACGATGCGGCGGATAACCGAAGCGCTGCTCTCGGCATTGCCCGGGATGGGCGCCATCCTCGCAATCCTCGGCCTCGTTTTTTATGTCGGCGTGGTGATGGCTACCTACCTGTTCAGTGGGTCTCAGAACACGGACAACTTTGCGACGCTGGGTGCGTCGGCGCTGTCGATGTTTGAAGTCCTGACGATGGAGGGCTGGAATGGCCACATGCGGGACCTGATGGACGAGTATCCTTGGGCCTGGGCGTTTTTCATTCCGTTCATTCTTTTCACGGTCTGGTCGATCCTGAACCTTTTTGTCGCCGTCATCGTCGATTCGCTTCAGGAAAGCGCCATCGAAACCGTTCTCGAAAAAGAGCACGAAATGGAGGTCGAACAAGAGGCCGAGGATGAGCGCCGCCATAGGGAATTGCTGATGCAGATCGGCGCGCTCCGTCAGGAAGTTGAGGCCCTCCGGTCACGGCGGTAGCGGCGATCGCCGGCTTTACCCAGCGAAGGCCTTCTCGATCACGAATTCAGCCGGAGCGGCGTTCGATCCTTCTCTGAGGCCTGCCGCGATCATCAAGGCCTTCACATCCTGGATCATGTCCATCGAGCCACAGATCATTGCGCGATCCGCGACCGGATCGATCGGTGGGACACCGAGGTCGCGAAAGATCTGGCCGGTCTCGATCAGGGTTGTGATGCGTCCACGGACCGGGTGTGGCGCCCGGGTGCAGCTCGTGTAGAGGTGCAGCTTTTCTGGGGCCACATCTCCCACCAAGGGATCATCCTTCAGGCTGTCAACGAGCCAGCGCGAATAGGCAAGCTCTTCGGCTTCGCGGCAGGTATGGGTGACGATCACCTGATCGTAGCGCTCGTATGTTTCGGGGTCGCGCACGAGGCTCGCGAAGGGCGCAAAGCCGGTTCCAGTCGAGAACATGTAGAGGCGCTTTCCGGGCGTTAGGGCATCGAGCACAAGCGTGCCGGTGGGCTTGCGGCCCAGCAACACCTTGTCACCGGGACGGATCAACTGGAGCCGTGAGGTGAGCGGTCCGTCAGGCACCTTGATCGAGTAGAATTCCAGTTCCTCATCCCATGACGGCGAGGCGATCGAATAGGCCCGCAGCAGGGGTTTACCATCGTCCTTGTGCAAGCCGATCATTACGAATTCGCCTGATCGGAAACGGAAGCTGCGCGGGCGCGTGGTGCGAAAGCGAAACAGCCGGTCTGTGTAATGCTGAACAGCCAACACTGTCTCTTCGGTTGGACCGCTTGCATTGACTTGTGCAGGGGCGCGATCGGTGTCTGCGCTCATCGGCTTGCTTTCCCGTGATGTCTAACCCGACTGAGATGAACCGGGCAGGACAGGATTGCAATCGGCAGAATTGGCGCGTCAGTTTTCCTGAACCGGCGTGCTGATCCAGTTCACGGCCGGTTCGGTGATCGAATGGCTTCCGGACAGCTCGTAGATATTGGTATAGCCATACCCGTACAGGTTGATGAATGTCGGGATGTTGAGCGCAAGCGGCGCGCGTTTCAGCATAACGGGGACGACATTGTCGCTGAAATTATTGTTGCAATAGATCAGAATGCGCCGATCGGTGCTGCCGATCATTTCGGCCAGTTTTTCGCGCGTGAAATCGGAGAATGGAACGTTGACCGCACCATTGATATGCCCGTCCTGGAAGGCGTCAGCGCTGCGCGCGTCGATGATGATTGTGCCCGGGTCCGCTTTCATCGCGTTGAAAGTGACGAGGCTTATCAGCCGGCCGTCGCGGTAGGCTTCAATTTCAGAGCCCAGCTTCAGGAACCCGCCATAATCGACGCCGTCTTGGGGCACTTGCGATCTCGCCGGCTCTGCCATCAGGGCACCCGACAAGATCGCGATCAAGCCCGCAGCGGCGATCAGCGGAACGAGGGGCACGAGTGATCTGGGCGCTTTCGCAGGCATGAAATGTCTCCGTCTTGCCCCCAACGTGAAGGCAAACTGCCAGTGGCAAGCGGCTAAAATGCGCCTGGCTCATGGCTGTTATGCGAAATTCATGCCGCCCGCTCAGGCGGGAAAGCGCCCCATCGCTTCCTCCCAGTGGCGCCGGCAGAGGGAGACATAGGTCGATTTTTCGAGCGACACCTGTTCGCCACTCCTGACCGCCTTGCCGTCCGGGCCGAGGCGCACGACCATGGTTGCCTTGCGTCCGCAGGTACAGATCGTGCGCACCTCGCGCAGAGCATCGGCGATCGCCAGCAGAGCCGCGGAGCCCTCGAACAGTTCGCCGCGAAAGTCCGTGCGCAGTCCATAGGTCAGCACCGGCACGTCGAGGTGGTCGGCGGCGCGGGCGAGTTGCCAGACCTGGTCCTTGGTCAGGAACTGCGCCTCGTCGACGAGCACGGCGTCCAGCCGTCCGCGCGCCTGTGCCTCCTGGATGAGGCCGAACAGGTCCGTACCTGTTGTGTAGAGCGTGGCGTCAGACTTGATGCCGATCCGCGAGGAGATGTGTCCGGCCGTGGCTTCGCCGTAGAGCGCGGAGGTCATCAGCAGCGTCTGCATACCCTGCTCATGATAATTGTATGCGGTCTGAAGCAGCAGGGTCGACTTGCCGGCATTCATGGCAGCGTATGAAAAATAGAGCTTGGCCATGGCGGGCGAGGGGTCAGCGCAAGCCGGTCGCGACGCCTTCACGCCGGGGATCAGCGCCACCTTCGAGGCCTTTGTCGCGCACGATGATGACGTGCAGGCCCGAATTCTCGCCGCTTCGTTCCTCAACCGCATACCCCATCAACCGAAGGGCTTCGGCGGATTCAGGCCCGCCCGGCCGGTCGATCTCGACACCGACCGTGTTGCCGCGCGCGATGATGTTCGGCAACGCCGTCGCCTCTTGCGCCGTCTTGCCCCATTCGAGCACGCCGACCAGCGTCTTGGCGACATAGGCAATGATCGAGTTGCCGCCGGGCGATCCGGTCACCATGAAAAGGTCGCCGCCTTCATCGAAGACGAGGGTTGGCGACATCGAGCTGCGCGGGCGCTTGCCCGCCGCCGGCGCATTGGCCACCGGCTTGCCGCCTGCGGTTGGCGCGCGGGCAAAGTCTGTCAGTTCGTTGTTGAGCAGGAAGCCACCGGCCATCCGCGACGATCCGAATGCGGCCTCAACCGTCGCTGTCATCGCGACGGCGTTTCCGTCAAGGTCGATGATCGAAATATGGGTTGTCCCGGCGCCGGGTTCGGTCGGGTCCTCGCCCCACATTGGACGCAGCGGGTCCTTGCCGAGCACGACACCCGGGTCGCCCGGTGAGACAGGCGCATCCGGCGCGAACGCTTCGGCCGCGCGCGCCTTGATGTAGGCAGGATCGAGAAGGTCGTCGACCGGCACGGTCACCATGTCGGCATCGGCCACATAATGGTCGCGGTCGGCATAGGCGAGGCGCTGGGCATCGACAAAAGCCTTCAGGAAAAGGCTCTCGTCGGCATTGATGCCGGGCGCGGGCTTCAGGTGTTCGTAGAGACCCATGATCAGGTTCTGGGCGACGCCGCCGGAGCTTGGTGGCGGCGCCGAGCAGATCTTGTACCCGCTCTGCAATGTTCCGCATACGGCAGACCGGACCTTGACCTCGTAGTTCGCCATATCCTCGAGCGTCATCGATCCGCCATCTGGTCCTTCATTGGCCGCCGCAACGAAATCGGCGGCGATCGGCCCCGTGTAGAAGGCCTGCGGGCCATCCTCCGCGATCGCCGCAAGGGTTGCGGCATACGCCGTGTTGGTTCGGATGAAGCCTTCGGGAAGAGGGGCGCCGTCCGGATAGAAATAAGCGGCCGTGACGGGATTATCGTCGAGGCGGACGACCGCTCGCAGCCGCTCGCTGGCAAGCAATTCCGCAAGCCGGGGCGACACGGCCCAGCCGCGCTCTGCCAGCGTGATTGCTGGTGTGAAGAGATCGCGCCAATCGGCCTGTCCGGCAGCCTCATGCGCCGCTTTGTAGAGCGCGACCTGGCCTGGAACGCCGACCGACCGGCCAGATTGCCAGGCTTCGAGGAAGCCCATGACGTTGCCGTCCTTGAGGAAGAGGTCCGGCGTAGCTGCGGCCGGCGCCGTCTCGCGCCCGTCGAACACCGTGATCTCATCGCGCGCGCGGTCATAGTAGACCATGAACGCGCCGCCCCCGAGGCCGGAGCTTTGCGGCTCGACGAGTCCGAGAACGGCATGAACGGCAATCGCCGCATCGACGGCGTTCCCACCTTTGCGCAGGATGTCCAGCCCGGCCCCGACTGCGCGGGGATCGGCAGCAGCCACCATGGCGCCTTTTGTCCAAGCGAGGTCGCCCAGCGCTTCGACATCACCAGACGATGGCTTCGATTCGTCAGCGCCGCTAACGATGGTCGCTGCGGGCGGCGCACAGGCGGTGAACAGGAGTGCTGCAGCGAGGAGGAGGGAGCGGGACATGTTGAAACCCTTTGCTTGGCGAGACCTGACGCAGCCCCTAAGAGACGAACTGAGCAAGATGTTTATTCGGAAGTGCATAACATGGCCAAACCGGGGGCGCGCAACCTGATAACGGATGTTACCGGCATAAACGTCGGCCAGGCCGACGACGCGAGCGTGCGCACGGGCGTGACCGTGATCCTGCCGGACAGGTTCTGCGTCGCGGCTGTGGCGGTTGCCGGAGGCGGACCTGGAACACGCGAAACCGACCTGTTGGGGGGCGGGCGTCTGGTTGGTGGGGCTGACGCCATTTGCCTTTCGGGCGGCAGTGCTTTCGGACTGGCGGCTGCAGACGGTGTGATGGCGGGACTGAAGGCGGATGGTCGCGGTTTTGCCCTGCAGCCCCGGCCGGGCGTGCCACCAACGCCCATTGTTCCGGCCGCCATTCTCTATGACCTGGCAAATGGCGGCGATAAGGATTGGGGCGGGACGGCACCCTACGCGGCACTTGGGCGCCTCGCCTATGACGCCGCTGGCGAGACCTTTCGGCTTGGAAGGGCGGGCGCAGCGTTTGGCGCGCGTGCCGGACTTGCCCCGGGCGGCACCGGGTCTGCGAGTATTGTCAGCGCGGAAGGGGTCACGGTCGGGGCGCTGGTGGCCGTCAATTCTTTCGGGTCTGTTCGGGTGCCGGGCAGCGCCGCGTTCTGGGCCTGGCCCTATGAGATCGCCTGCGAGTTTGGCGGCGTGCGCCCTGATATGACCCAGGGCTTTGATGCGGATGACTGGGGCGCGGCCAAGGCCAGCCCGGGCCTTCGCGAAAATACCACTATTGCGTGCATCGCCACTGACGCCGATCTCACACGTGACGAGGCAGAACGTGTGGCGCACATGTCGCTTGCCGGAATGGCGCGGGCGATCAGGCCGGTTTTCGCGCCAACTGACGGAGATGTCGTGTTCGTTCTATCGACAGCGCGTCGTCAGTTGACCGGCCAGCGATCCTTTGAAATCGCACGGATTGGCGAGCTGGCAGCGGGCACGCTGGCGCGCGCCATCGCTCGCGGGGTATATGAAGCCGAACGTCAAGAAGGGGCTCGCGCATGAACCGTTGCCAAAGACTTGCTGCCGCTTTCGCGCTGCTGGCCACGCTCGGCGGATGTATGGTCGCTGGGCGCGACGCCGACATCAATGATTGGCCCGGCATGGCGTCGCTCCAGGTCGTGTCCGGCCGGTCAATCTATCACGAATGTGGCGCCACCATGATCGCGTCCGAATGGGCTCTGACGGCGGCGCATTGTCTTGAAGACATCGAGATTGAGGCAGGCGGACGTGCCGCACGATATGTTACCGACGCAAATGGTTTGCGCCAGCGGTTCGGCACGCTAGCCATTGCCGCTGGTCTCGGAGACCTGACGCAGATCCCAAGGAAATCTGTTTTCCCGGTAAAGTCTGTTATCGTCCATCCGGGTTATCGTTCGGGCCGGCCCGAGATGGGAAATGACATCGGCCTCATCCGGATCGACGGGACCTGGCCGGGCCCTTACGCCGTCATTGATGGCCTGACCGGAAGCGCCGGCCCGCTTGACGCGCCCTATGTGAATGTCATGGCGGCCGGATATGGCAAGACGGGTGAGACGGTCCAAGATCAATCGGGCTTCAGCGGTGCGGGGCGGCGTGTCCTGGCGCCTTCGCTGATCCTTCAGGAAGGCTTTGTTCCGCCCGTTGATACTGAAACATGCCGCACCCAGATCAGCGAGACAATCGGGGCCAACGGCCTGACCGCCAGCTATGGCGATGTCACCATAGATGGAGAAGCGCAGATCTGTGCGGGCGTTGGCGGGACGGATGCGTGCCAGGGCGATAGCGGTGGGCCACTGGTCGTACGTGAGGCTGCCGGAAGGCCGGTGCAGGTCGGAATTGTCAGTTGGGGGCTCGGCTGCGCACGTGCCGAAAGCCCTGGTGTATATGTTCGCACGTCGGCTTATGCGGACTGGATTGCATCAGTCACGGGACTCGGAGGACCACCTTCCTGACGACAGGGCGGCGGCGACCAAAACGGGCTTGCATCCCCTAATCCCCCCCTGTATGCGTCTGCGTTCCTTGCCGGCAAGCACCCGTAGCTCAGCTGGATAGAGCACCAGACTACGAATCTGGGGGTCAGGAGTTCGAATCTCTTCGGGTGCACCATTAAAAACAAGGCTCTAGAGCCTTCTCGGAAAAAGCCAAAACTACCCGTGCCCCACTGGTGCCCCGGTTGAGGCTCCGTCACCATCTGTAATCGTCTGGCTAGGCCGGTATTCGAAGAAACCGGCGCCAGCCTAGGCACGTCAGCAATCACCTTGGTTTTGGCGGTTCACTTAGCTGAAGCAAGCGAGCATGCGTGCACTCAAGCAAGGGCAGGGAACGGGGGTATTCGAGCCGCAAGACTCGGTAAGACCTACTCACGTCTTTGGCCCTAAACGGCCGGTCGGAATTGCTGAGGCGAACGTCGGGTTTGGAGAAACTGAGATGTCTTCGCCCCACGAACCGGTCTCGAAATTCCAATTCTCAAGCCGATTGTTTTCAGGGATGATTATCCCGTGTCTCCCGG
>JBGSVY010000230.1:0-4392 GCA_041752715.1 Hyphomonas sp. | reverse complement strand
TGCCCGCGTGCCCAATTGGCGCCATCGCCCCAGACATCCTCACGCAAGGGCCAGGCCGGAAAGGGCCGCGCATCCCACGCCCAGACCAGTGCCGCCTCAACCAGCGCGCCGGCTTCGAAATGCTGAAGTGTCGCCGCAAGGGCGCGCCGCTGGATAAGCTCATCGCGCGCGCCGCTGGAAAACGGTGGCAGCGCGCTCTCGGTACTCTTGGGATCAAGAAAAAGGTTGGGCGCATTGCCAGCCTTGTCGACGGCTGCAAATCCGATTTCGGACAGCCGGACCGGCTTTGAGCCGGCCACCCAAGCCGTCGCATCCGGCGCGCGCACACCGCTGGGGCGCGGAAAATGCAGCGAATTCGCCCAGCCGTGGATGTCTTTTGCGCGAAAGACCCAGTGCTCGCCATGCGCGGTGTCGAAAATCTGTGTACGCACTTGCGCGCGCCGTGCGTCTTCATTCGCATAATACCAGTCAAACGCCTCGCCGCCATTGATCTGTGAGGCAAGGTAGGCCGGGTCATCTGCGGCTGCGAAGCCCGGAAGAGCGTCAACATGATCATCCCCATCGCGCCAGTCACCGAGGGGTGGGTACCAATCGATGCCGACGAAATCGATCGCTGGATCTGCCCAAAGGTCGTCAAGCGGAAACAGGATGTCCTTGCTTCCATCGTCCGGCACATAGGCGCCATACTCGGTCCAGTCCGCCGCATAGGAAACCTTGGCGCCTGGCAGGATGGCTTTTACCTCAACCGCCAATGCCCGTAGCGCCTCCACAAACGGAAATGCAGCCGTGGCATCGCGCACGCGGGTCATCCCCCGCATCTCGCTGCCAATGAGAAAGGCCTCGACCCCGCCAGCTTCAGCTGCAAGCCCCGCATAATGCAGAATAAACCGGCGAAAGCCCCACGCGCCGTTGACGAAATTGTCCACAGCGGCGCGCGCCGCGGCGGTGCCATCCTGGATCACGCCAATACGGCCCCGCCAGGGAAAGCCCGGCATGTCCATGAACAGGAACGGCGACAGCGTCACCGCAATCCCGCGTGCCGACAGCTCCCGGATCATCTCGATCACGCTCGTATCGGCTGGCGTGCCACCATAATTCGGCCGGCCTTCACGATTGCGAGTGACGAGATAGGCTGCCTCACGCGCCGTTCCGGCGACATGCCAGGCGTAAGGACGCGTCGATCGCTCGCGCAGTTCCACCCCGGGCCGGATCATGCACTCCGCTGCGTCAAGGCTGGACCCGAACCAGCCCACCGTCAGCGCTGCAGAGGCAACGCGCGGCAGGTCTGCCTGCATCTGATCGAGAGACACCAGCGCATCGGCGCGCGCCTCGGAGGAATTGACATTCAGCGCCCTCTATCGGCCCGGCGCCAACCGTTCACGCACAATCGAGGTTGCGTAGACAAACTCGCCCGATGCCGGAATGAGGTTCACGCCCGTCACGGTCTCGCCCAGCCCCGGCTCGCCGATACCGCCCGAATCGCGAATGATTTCGAAGGAAAATTGAGGAATGCGGTTTCCAAAGTTGCCCAGCGGAAAGTCTTCAAGCACGAGATAGGCAATGCCCCGATAGGCGGGCGCCTCGCCCTCGATCAGCTCGATCAGAGGGTCCGGCATCTGCTCTTCCGTTCCCGGATGGAACCGATATGAAATGCGGGACAGATCAAGCCCCTCGCCGTTCGCCCAGGCGCGTTGAATGCGCCTGACAGGCCCCTCGCTCAGCGCGATCGCAAGACTGATCGTATAGGAATAATTCGCTGTCCTCTGCCCGCCCTTGCCCCCCACGGTTTCAGTCGTGCGCGACTCCCGGAAGCGAGAGGCCCAGATGACCTGTCCGCCTGTCCGCATACGCCCGTAAACCGAAGGGATACCGCTTCCTTCACCTGCGTCCGTCACGTGCAGCGCTTTCAGGCGCGGCCCTTCGGATGGCCCAGCAAAGTAGCTGTCGATCTGCCCGCCGACGAGCGCCCCTGCGGTCCGCCCGATCGCCGCGCCGGACACCGTGCGTCCGAGCAGGCTTAGGCCCTGAGGCAGCAGCGCCTTTCCAATAGCGGCGCCGGCCTGCGATAGTATGATCTGTGCCAAGATTAATCCTCGATGATGGGAAATGAAAATGCTGCCACCGCTCGCCGCAACCACCAGGTGACGAGCCGGGTCTCGACGACCGACCGGCCCCAATAGGCGTGGATCAGCGTGTCGTTGCCGGAGGCAATTGCACAATGCTTTGCCGGGCTGCCCACCGCCATGCGGAAGACGAGCACATCCCCCGCCTGCGCGGCGGACACCGGACGCGGGATAAAATGACGCCGCATACCATCCAGCAATGCATCGTCGCCAAAGGCCTCGCCCCAATCCGGCGCGTAGGATGGCAAGGCTTCGGGTTCGGCCCCATGAAACCGGCGCCAGACGCCGCGCACGAGCCCGAGACAATCACACCCCACACCCTTCAGGCTTGCCTGGTGCCGATAGGGCGTCCCGATCCAGCTGCGTGCTTCCGTAACGATCTCGTGTCCTGTCATCGCCGTCCGCCATCATTTCCTGACGGAGCCGGCCCGAGGAGAAGGACGTCTGTTCCCGGCATATGCGGAAAGCCACGGAAATTCTGCGCATTCGAGAAAACGTCCCGGCAGGTTTCGAAACGGTGGTCACAAGTGAGTCCACTTGCCCCCTCGATAACGACGCCGCACCGGTCATCGCCCAGCGCTGCATCGCACGCCCGCGCGAACACCCGGCCCACGGGGCGCTCAAGCCCCGCTTTCAAAGAGACCAGATCAGCCTCAAAGCCGGCCGCGCCCCGGCGGATTTCACTGATCCAACCACTCCAAACATGAATATGGCCGAAAGGCGCGCGCCATTCGGCCCGCACAATATCGATGCGCGTTCCGTCCCATACCCCCGCTGCAAGGTCTGCTTCAGACAAACCGTCATGCGAGAGCGCGCCGCTGCCCGATGCCTGCGCCGGCATCATCGCGGCAGAGTGGCCGAAGCTCCCCGGATCGAACGCTGCGCCCGGCGCGTAGGTCACCCCCGCCACAGTCAATTCCTTGTCATGGTCGGTAACCGCCAGGACGCTGCCATCTGGCCGCTCCAGCCGCCAGCAGAGGCATGTGCCTGTTACCCCGCTGGACAGGCGGGCGGCGAAGCCGTCTTCAATGCGCTTCATGGTTTCACCCGAGCAATTCGATGAGAGGAATACGGACGATACGGCCTGCGCCGAATGCCTCGAGGCTGACCTCAAGCTGATCGGTGTCAAACCGCACGGGACAATCGAACAGGAAGCCCGCCGTCACATGCGCGCCCATTGGCGGCGCCTCTGCGAACCTCACAAGGCCTGCCCCCGTATCGACCTCAGCCTCGGCAGCCACACCCGCAACCGCCACCGCGACCGAGTTCGCGACCGGCTTCCATATCCGGCGCTTGTAGCCACCGTAGGCCTTGGTCAAGGCAAAGGCGGTCTGTTCGCCATCGCCCACGCCGATCGACTGATCCAGCGGTGAGGGCTCCACACCCGGCGGCGACGAGCGCGCGTCCAGCACGTCCCTGAACCGGAAGCCATGCAGCCGTCCGCCGCGCGCTTCAAAGAACGCGATGATCTCCTGCAATGTCTCGATCCGCGTCACCGCACTGCCGACATCCCATCGGCGCCGAGAGCCAGCCCAGGTCGCATTGCGCACCTCGCCGCCGCTCACCAGCGGTATAATCTCGACGCGCCGTTCAGGCCCGCCCGTTGCAGCGAGCGCCAGCGGCATTGGAAAGCTCACCTCATGAAAATTGGAAAGGCTCACAGGAAGCGCCCTCCCGAGGCCGCAAGCCGCGCCAGCGTCGCCGCGATCACCTGCCCGCTCGCCGCTGCCTCGCGGCGGTCTGCGCCATTTGGAAAGTTCAGCGTCAAGTTCACGCCGGCCGCGCCTTGGGCCCGGTTGCCCGAAAGGATCAGCGCTTCAGCGGCGATGCGCGCAAGATCCCCCAGCACAGCCTCGGCCATCCGCTGGAAATCAAGTTCGCCGCTGCGGGCTGCCCGCGAAAGCGCGCTTTCGATGCGCGCACCTGCGCCATCAAACGCCTGCGAGAGCGTATCAGCTGCCACCTTGCCCGGCCCATAGGCGAGCGCCTTTAGGGCATCGCCCGCCGCCGAGAGCGCCTGTTCAGTATCGGTCATCTGTTTCTTCCTTGTCCTGATTGTTTTTGGAGCCCACCCGATCGGGGTAGATCGTCAACAGCGTCGCAAGGCCGCTCCGCCCCAATCCGCCGTCGCCTTCGCTCAGCCAGCGCCACTCGCGTAAGGACAGCCGCCAGAAGCCTTCAGGTGAAATCCCGGCGCGCAGGGCCGCGCGCATCAGCGCGCCCCACGGAACGCTCATTCGCCCAGCCCCCGCTGGAACGCCTCGGCAAC
>JBGSVY010000229.1:0-8231 GCA_041752715.1 Hyphomonas sp. | reverse complement strand
GAGGGCCCGCGCGTGCGCATGTTCAACGGCGGCTAGGTCTTGCACCCGGCCCGCGTCCGCTCGACAGCGGCGAGGTCACGCACGATTTTCGATGCGTTGGGATAGCGCTTCGGCAGCGTGTCGAGCGCGACGCAGGACTTGTCCGTGTCGCCGAGAAGCCGCATCGCGCGGGCGAGCCGCACCAGCGCGTCAGGCGCGCGTGCATCATCGGGAAAGGACCGGATCATGGTCGTGTATGCGGCGCCACTTTCGGCGTAGGCTTGTTGCTGGTGCAGTGCCTCGCCAAGCCAGAAATAGGCCTCGCCCGCCTGCGGGTCGCTGCCGAACCGGTCGAGGAATGTGCGGAAGGCAGCTTCGGAGCCGGCATAGTCAAGCTGCAGCAGTTTCGTCTTTGCTTCGGCAAAGAGCGGACCCGCTTCGCCCGGAAGGGCGCTGGCCGGCAAGGTGCCAAGGGAGCCTTCGGGTAGCGCTTCGCCCCCGGTAGCGGGCGATCCTGTGCCGGTGATGCGGGTCGGGCCCGAACTTGTTATCGTTCGCGTTACCGTGACCCCGGTGTCCTGGGTGAGGGTCGCCGGTGCCGCCGGCGCGCCCGGCTGCTGAGCTGGTTCCGGTTCGAGGCCGAGCATGAGCTGCATCGCGGTGATGGCCCGCGATTGCACATCGGCCTGCGCGCGCATCCCCCGCAATTCGCGGGCGAGTGTGTCATTATCGGTTGTGAGCGCAATGTTTGCATCCCGAACCTGCGCCAGCTGGAACTCCAGCGCTTCGACCTGACCATTCAGGCGGGCGACGTCGTCGCGGACGACGTTGATCTGGACCATCAGGTCGGCGTTCAATTGGCGGGCATCCTGAACCTGGACAGACAGATCGCCCGTTGTCACGCCCTTTGTAATCGGGGCCGGGCGGGCCTGCGCCAGCACGGGCATCGCAGCAAAGCTAAGCGTCAGCAAGGCAACGAGGGATGCTTTCAACATGGCGGGCGACCTTTCAACAGACGGGATTAGGCAAATAAGAAAACAGCCGGGGCCAAATTAAGGCGCCCGGCTGCTGAATGAAGCCTGAACTGGCAGGACGACTTAGCTGGTCGCGCCTGAAATGATCTGGGTCCAGCCGTTCCGGTTGACGGCCCATGACTGCTCGTTCGAACCAGCAGCGATCGGGCGTTCCTTGCCGTATGACACAGTGTCAACGCGGGATGGGCTCACACCAAGGCTCACGAGGTAGCTCTTCACAGCGTCGGCCCGGCGTTCGCCGAGTGCGAGGTTGTATTCGCGTGTGCCGCGCTCATC
This sequence comes from Hyphomonas sp., assembly GCA_041752715.1. Lineage (GTDB taxonomy): Bacteria > Pseudomonadota > Alphaproteobacteria > Caulobacterales > Hyphomonadaceae > Hyphomonas. The sequence continues at coordinate 6,942 of JBGSVY010000229.1, read as the reverse complement.
AGCGTTGCCTGCAATCAGGATCCGGACGTTCGGATAAGCGCCCAGCCAGGCGGCCTGGCGCTTCAGGATTTCCTGATCATCTGAATCGAGGCGGTACTGATCGAGATCGAAATAAACCCGCTCACCGACATTGACGCGGAAATCGTCAAGTGAGCCCGGCGCGATAGTGGATGCGATAACGGGTGCGGTTTCGACTTTCTCGACGATCTCAACCGGCTTTTCTTCCGGAACCTCGGCGACAGGCGGGGTTTCGGGAACCGCAGGCGGACGCGAGGCACAGGCGCCCGCACCAAGCAGGAGCGCAGCAGCAAAAGTCATCTTCAGTTGGGTTTGCATAGGTCGAGGTTCCCTCAATTGACCGTGGTTCAGTTTAGACTGTGTGGCGACACCAGTTACCACATCGCATAAGACAGTATTGTTTCCAGATTCTGACAAAACTAAGCCCGCAAGCACCACCCGTGATTTTTGATGTTTGACGTGCCTAAGAGGCCACAACTGACGTTGAAACGCAACCAGAACCGATCAAACGTCTCCGGTTCGCGCAGATTGACGGGCTATTGCAGCAGCGGAGACCAGGCAGGATCAGACGCATCGGTCTGCGTGACCAACCGGCGCTCGTTGCGTCCGGCGAGGTCGACAGAATAAAGCTGCGGACCAGCGCCGGGACGGGTCTCCCGGAAGTAGATAATTACCCGCCCGTTCGGCGACCAATCCGGTCCCTCGTCAAGATACGCCTCGGTGAGCAGGCGCTCGCCTTTTCCGTCGATCTCGATGACGCCGATATAGAAGCGTCCGCCCTGCTGCTTGGTGAAGGCGATCAGGTCGCCGCGCGGTGACCAGACGGGCGTTGAGTACTGCCCTTTCCCGAAGGTGATCCGGCACGCGACATCCCGGCCTGCCGACGGGCAATCGCGCAACGATTTATCGGCGTTCATGATGTAGAGTTGCGGACTGCCGCCCCTGTCCGATGTGAAGACGATCGATTTTCCATCTGGCGACATCGACGGCGAGGTGTCGATGGCGGGATGGTCTGTAAGGCGCACGGATTCGCGGGTCCGCAGATTCATCAGGTAGATGTCCGAGTTCCCGCGCTGGGCCTGCGTCAGCAAGACGCTCTGACCATCCGTCGAGAAGCGCGGCGCAAACGTCATGCCGGGGAAGTTGCCAAGCAACTCCTGCCGGCCCGTCTGAATATTGAACAGGTACACCCGCGGCCGGCCGCCCTCGTAGGACAGATACGTGATTTCCTGCGCCGAGGGCGAGAATCGCGGTGTCAGGACAATCGACCGGCCTGCCGTGAGGTATTGCTGGCCTGCGCCATCGCTATCCATGATCGCAAGGCGCTTGACGCGCTCGGTCTTTGGCCCGGTTTCGGCGATGTAGACGATCCGCGTATCGAAATACGGATCTTCGCCCGTCAGGCGCTGGTAAATCGAATCAGCGATCTTGTGAGCGATCCGGCGCCAGTTCTCTGGCGTCGTTGTCAGCCGCCGGCCCGGCTGACCATTGATCTGCATCAACTCGCCGCCATAAATGTCCCAAAGGCGGAACGAGACCGCGATCTGGCCATTCGCCAATTCTTCATAAGCGCCCACAACCAGGCCGTCTGTGTTGATGATCTTCCAGTCGTTGAAACGCGGTTGGGCGCTGATCGTCAGATCGCGCTGGATGAACGAGGCCGGGTTCTGCATTTCGAACAGACCTGTGGAGGCGAGATCTGCGCGGATGACGTCCGCGATCTCCTTGGCCCTCGCCGTATTGGTGCCGGTCACCTGAAAGTCAGGGATCGCTATCGGGGTCGGTTTGAAATTGCCCTCATCGACACGCACCTGCAATTGCGCGCCAGCCGGCAAGCCGAGGCTGATGGCGAGCATCAACACCGCCAGAATCTGTGTGAAGTAACGCATCATTTTCGATAATCTCCTTCAAATTGGGCGCACGCCCCTCACTGACTGCGAGGGCCGATGGTGACGTCGATCAGTTTCCATTGGTCATAATCATCTTCGGGAAGTTTGTAGGGTGCGCATTTGCGGACCGCCCGCAGGGCGAGGTCAACCGCGAGACCGGAGCGGCCGATTGGGCGGGACGACGGGCTGATGAGGTCGACATTCGAGGCCAGCGACCCGTCGCGGTTAAGTTCGACCCGCAGGACAACATCAATCTGGTCTTCGCGCGGCAGGTCTTCGATCCCGCGCCAGCAATAGCCGATCTGTCGGCGCAGCGCCGCTTGCAGCGAAGCTGTATTCCCGCGCCGATCTCCCGCGCCCTCACGGTCTCGGTCGCCGCTGTCGAGGACCGGACGGTCAGGTTCCGCCGGAGGGCGCCGTTCGGTCGTGCGTTTGTCGCGCAGAGTTTTGTCGAAGTCATCGAGAAAATCGAGATCGTCTTTTTTCTCAGGTGGCGGCGTCTTCTCGATCAGCTCTTTGCGCCGTTCAGGGGGCGCCTTTTCCGGGACGGGTTCCGGTGTCTTTTCAGGTCTTCTCGGATCGGGAACCGCGACCTCATCTGGCGCGGGCGGTGGCGGCGTCTCAGGCTCCGGTTCCGGCTCGGCAACCGGCGCTGCTTCAGGTTCAGCCTCTGGCGGCTTTTCCTCCGGAGTTTCCGCCTTGCGCATGGCGGCGACATCGGAGACCCGTCCGATCTCCAGAAAATCGATCGGCAGCTCCGCCGAGGCCGCACATTGGGGCAATTGCATGATGATCTCGATCGACGAGATACCGGGCGTTTCGCGGCGCAAGCGTTCGATATCGCGCTCGCACTCATTTTTTGGCTGCGGCCATGACAGAACCGCCATTGCCAGCACACTAGCATGAACGAGCGTCGAAATGGCGAGGCCGCGCATCATGGGCGTGCTGGCTCCTTCGCCCTAGCGCTTCTGTTCGGTAATAAATGACATCCGGGTATAGCCGGCACGGCGCACCTCAGCTGTCACGTCCATCACGCGGCCATGCGTCACGCTCTCGTCCGCATAGAGATAGACTTCTTTGTCATAGCCTTCGCCCACGATCGCGATGAGCTGAGGGCCGAGGTTTTCGATATCGATCTCGGTCTCCTGGACATAGACCGCGCCATCGGCCCTGATCCACAGTGTTAAGGGCGCGTCATTCGCCTGGGTCTGCAGGGCCGCCGAATTGGTCTTCGGCAGGTTGACCTCCTCGCCGCGGATCAGCAGCGGCGCTGTCACCATAAAGACGATCAGCAGAACGAGCATAACGTCAACGAACGGGGTGACGTTGATTTCGGCATTCAGCGCCCGGCGCCCGCGCCGTCCACCCTTGCCACCGGAACCGAGGATCAGACCCATCTTGCGCTAATCCCGGGTTGCATCGGAGGCACGCCGCGACAGGCGCACAAGGACATCCTGGGAAAACGTATCGAGTTGGTCAGCCAGCTTCGTCAGGTCGCTTGTGTACTTGTTGTAGAAGATCACTGCCGGAATGGCGGCCACGAGGCCGAGACCTGTCGCGAACAAGGCTTCCGCGATCGGGCCTGCCACCGTGCCAAGGCTTGTATCCTGTTTCGCAGCGATATTAAGGAAGGCGTTCATGATTCCCCAGACGGTGCCGAAAAGGCCGATAAAGGGCGAGGCCGATCCGATCGTCGCAAGCACGCTCAGGCCGCTGCTGGCCTTGCTGATTTCGCGGTCAACAGCCGCCCGCATGGAGCGCTCGGCACGGCTGACGATTGCTGCTGCCTCTGCCGGGGCCACGACGGCCCGACCTGCGTCAGTCCACTCGCGGGCGGCGGCCGCAAATACGCGCGCGGCCGGATCCTTGCCGCCCTGCCCCGGCCGGACATCGACCTCACTTGCACGGCCGCTCCAGAAGGCGTCTTCAAACGCCCGCGCCTGTTTGCGAAGGCTTCCAAGCGAGAAGGCTTTTTCACCGATGACGATCCACGACCAGATCGACGCAAGCAGCAAGGCGGCCAATACGGCTTTGACCACCGGGTCTGCAGCCAGCAGCAATGCGATCAGCGAGAAGTCCGAATGACTCGCCACGACGCCTATAGCTTCGGTCTCCATAAGCTCCGTCTCTCCCTTGGAAGGTGTTACGCCCAATGCGGCAATAGTCTAGGTCAGCCGGAATCGGCTTATCGCGCAATCACCCGGACAATCCACACGTCTTTCCACACCAAATCCGGCAGAAACAGGGCGTGGACGGGGCATTCGGCAGTTGTCCCCGCTCGGCCCGGCGACAAATGCGAACCATGAGGCGATACATCAGTCCTCCCCCCGGCCTTTTCCGCGCCAGACAAAAGCTGAAAGATGCTGCTCGATTTCCCGGATCGGCCTGCGCAGCCGCCCGTCTGCATGGATCATCACAGCCGTGATGTCCGCGTCCGCGAGCCGTTCGCCCGCGCGCAGGCAGGCCTGCGAAAAGCGAATGCGGGGGCCCTCCATTCCGAGATAGCGCGTGCGGATGTGCAACAGGTCGTCCACCCGGGCAGGCTTGCGGTAGGTCACATTAACATTCGTCAAGGTGAAGGCGGCGGGATCCTCACGGGCAAGCAGCGATTGATGAGACACGCCCGCATCCCGCAAGTGATCGGATCGCCCGCGTTCAAAAAAGCGCAGGTAGTTCGCGTGATACACCATGCCGGTGAAGTCGGTGTCCTCGTAATAGACCCGCACGGTTATCCAGTGCTGGCCTTGCGCATCGAACGGACCGGGATCGGGCGGCGTGGCGCTCATGCTGTGGCTGGCCCAGGCTTGCGCACGAGCATGAAGGCATGTCCGAGCGCATCCACAAGGGCCAGGGCCTCGGCAAGATCGCGATGCGCCTGCCGGATGGTCTCGTCGCTCCACGCGCCCGTCAGCAAGTCAACGATCGGGAACCTGTCTTGCTCGCTCGCAAAATCAAACACGAGATGCTGCCCGCGCGCCACGGCGCGGAACTTGCCGCCATGGGCAAGCGCAATCGTCCGTTCGATCACCGCCGGATTGAAGATCGCCCGCGCCTCGACCTGGTCCGACGCGCGTAGACGGTAAAGTGTATCGAAGGCCCGCGGACCGAGATCGACGTCCTGCATCGGCGTGCCCTGTGGATCGCCCGGCCAGCCGGTCTTGCGGGCGCGCAACTGGGTGACGCCATGTAGCGCGAAGGGCGCTTCGAGAACGATGATGAGGTGGTAGAGGTTGGGCGCTTCGCTGACGTTCTCGATCCACTCGAACATTTCAAAGGCGAGGCCTGCGCGCGTGCCGTGGAAGCCATCCTCGATGCGGCGCAGGCCAGCAGCCTGTTCATTGTACCGCGCTTTTTGTTCCGGCGTTCCGACCACGTAGACGTCCGCCTCCATCAGCAGGCCGCTATCGCGAACAATGCGCACAGCGTCATCCATGCCGCCTGCGGCATCAAGTGTTGCTGTTGCCTCCCGCAGCACCTGGGGCGCCCAGCTCTGCCGGGCCAACCAGTCAAGACCTTTCGGCGCTCCGCCGGGCGCCGGCACATAGGTCAGCCCGATGGGACCAACCATCGCACGCATGGCCTCTGCCTTTTGGCGAAAACGCGCATCGGAGTCGATCAACATCCTCGCCAACCGGTCCCGCATCAGGAAAATACCGCCAAGCATGAAGACGATAAACAGGACCGGAAAAAGCAGAAAGGCCAGCAACCCCCACGCACCGCCGCGCGGCAGGGACGTTTCGAGCACAAAGAAGGTAATCGCGAACAGGACGAAAGGCACGCTGATGTATCGGCCGGTGATCTTTTGCTGGCGCTGTGCGTCTGCTGGATTGCTCGCCAAACGGTCGAGGATGGGACGGATTTCCAACTCGGCCCGAAGGCGTGCGCCTGCAAAGCCCGGCTCCCGTTCGATCTCGTCCCAGCCCGGAATCATGGACCTTGACTAGCAGAGCCTGGTTGCGGCGTCACCCCGGATCGCGGCGCGCCTAAAAATGTGCAAGTATCTGCCGATGCCTGCCCCACCCGCCTTCATTGCCGTTGCCCGAGGCCTGAGGGCGCGATGCCCGGCCTGCGGCAAGGGCTGTCTGTTCTCCGGCTATCTCAGGCAGGCGCCCGCCTGTACCGCCTGCGGCGCCGAGACGGGCCGGATCGAAGCCGAAGACGGACCGCCCTGGCTGACGGTGCTAACGCTCGGGCCGCTACTGGCCGGGCTGGCGTTCATCGCGGCGCGCCACGAGGCCTGGCCGCTGTGGATGAGGCTCCTGGGGCTCGGGACGTTTGTCATCGGGGCGGTGCTGGTGCTCCTCCCACGGATCAAAGGCGGCCTGATCGGCGCGCTCTGGAGCATGCGCGTGCGGGACTAAACCGGCGGCGTCGGCAGACCTTCCGGCAATCGGGGCAAATCGTCATCGAAGTCAAAGAACGGCGCCTGGTGGCTCGTCCAGATATGCACAACGGGCTTTGATGGCAGTGGGGTATCGAGGCTGGCGACGCGAAGGATGACGCTATCCTGATCAACCCATTCTGCCATCAGATGAGCGCCGCACTTTGGACAGAAATGCCGGCGTTTTCCGGGGGTCGATTCAATGTGGGCGACGAGGTCAGCCCCCTTTGTCCAGGCGAAACTGCCTCGCGGCACGCGTGCGGTTGTCGCAAAAGCCGCAGAGTGGGTCTTCTGGCAGGTCCGGCAATGGCAGTGCCCCACCGGCCCGACATTCTCGGCCCGGTAAGCGATAACACCGCAAAAGCAGCTTCCTTCAACCATGTTTACTCGTCATCCGTGAACAGAGCGCTTTGCTGGGCGCCCGGCGCCTTGAGGCCGAGCCGCTCGTAAGCAAGCGGAGCGGCGACGCGGCCGCGCGGCGTGCGGGCCACATAGCCTTTCTGCATCAGGTATGGCTCGATCACGTCTTCCACGGCGTCGCGCGCCTCCGACAAGGCGGCGGCCAGTGTATCGGCGCCAACGGGCCCGCCGGCATAGGTCTTCACCAGCGCATGGAGATAACGCCGGTCAAGCGCATCGAGACCGTCGGCATCG
>JBGSVY010000228.1:0-5119 GCA_041752715.1 Hyphomonas sp. | reverse complement strand
AAAGGGAGGGCATGGCCATGCGCGGCGCGGGATCGCGGCTGCGCTCCTGCTGAACCTGCAATGACGACGACACCTCGGCGCATTATTCCTGCTTTCCGGAGCGCGCTGCCTGCTTGCCTTTTCGGTAAAGCCTAGGCCGCTTGCGCGCTTGAAGGAAACTGACGGGCCAGCCCAACACGGGCGACCACCCGCAGATAGTGCCCAATTTCCCTAGTGAATGAAAGAGACAATTTCCATCCGACCGCAGGGAACGGGTGAATCGGGGGCAAGGCGGGGTTAATCTTCCGCCTGTTATGGGATGCGAGGGCCGGTCTCCTGCCGGCGCGAAAGGCTTCTATCCCTGATTGTGCCGATGCGACCAGCGCTTGCTTTGCTCTTCCTGATCGCTGCGCTGTTCGCGCCGCTGCGCGCCGAGGGCGACATCCTGCAGGTGCGCAGCGTTGGCGACGGCGCGCCGACACGAATCACAATCTGGAGTGACGTTGAGGAAACGGCGCAGGCTTTTCTGGTGGATCAGGGGGGCGGCTGGCGCATCACTTTGCCGCTGGCGGGCAATGCCTATAGCGCCGAGGGAACCGGCGCGGGCGGCGTCGAACACTGGGTCCTGCATGGACATGGCATCGACTTCACGCTCGACCGCCCGATGGCCGTTACTCGCGTTCTTCACCTGCCGCCAACGGGGCGAGAGACCGCGCATCGGATCATCATCGACCTTGAGACCGTCTCGGGTGCGCGCTTCAAGAACGCCGCGCGACGGGACGCAAGGATGCTCGCCAAGCTCGCACCGCCAGCGATGGAAGTGAGCGAGGGGCTTGACGTGCGCGACACCCTTCCCGCCAAGACGATCGCCGGCTGGCCAGGACCGAAGGACAGGCACGTGATCGTGATCGATCCCGGTCACGGCGGAAAGGATCCGGGCGCGTCGGCCATCGTTGGGGGCGTCGAAAAGGACATCACGCTGGCCGCAGCGCACATCCTGAAGGGCCAGTTGGAGGCGGATGGCAGGTACAAGGTCTACCTGACGCGCGAGACCGACACCTATATCGCCCTTGACGACAGGGTGTCCCTGGCCCGCGACTGGCGCGCCGATCTCTTCATCTCGCTGCATGCCGATGCTGCCGGATCGCCAAGTGTGGCGGGCGCGTCTGTTTACACGATATCGGCGCGGGGCGAGCGGCGGATTGATGCCGAGGCCGACAAGAATAACTGGAAGATACCGATCGAGGATGGCACGCCTGAGCGGGTGAGCGGCATACTTGAAGATCTCGTCAAGCGCGAAACCCGAACCCGTTCGGCTGAGTTTGCAGAGATTCTGCTGCCTGAGCTTTCAGCCGCCGGGCCCGTCCTGCGCGACACGCACAGGAATGCCGGCTTCTACGTCCTGCTGGCCCCGGACGTGCCGGCCGTGCTTCTCGAGCTCGGGTTCTTGACCAATGAGGCGGATGCCAAGCGACTCGGCTCGGAGCGCGGGCGCAAGGCCGCCGCTACAGCAATCAAGCGCGGTATCGACGCCTATTTCGACAAGCAAGCCCTGCTGATGGCGGGACGCTGAGGGCGCTGCAGTCTTGCAGGGGTCTGCAGATGCTGAGAAGATCGGTTGATGAAGATCTACCGGACTTTCGTGTTCTCTGTCGCGATCCTGCTGCTGGCCGGGTGCGCCTCGACCCCCTCGGGCGGATTGTTCTCCTACGCACCTTATGACGATACGCCCGCTGAAGCGCGGGCCTACAGCGATTTCATGATTGCCCGCCTCGCGTCCCTGACAAATGATCCAGAGACCGCCGCAAACCGCTATGCTGCGGCGATAAGCACCGCCCCCGAGCGATCGGGTGTGGCCGAGCGTGCGGTTTTTTCCGCCCTGCTGGCCGGGAATTATGGTTCGGCGGTCGGCCTGTCGCGCCGTGCTGAGGAGGCGGGAAGCGACGCGAGCCTTGTCCGGCTGACGCTTGGGGTCGACGCATTCCGGCGCGGCCGGACCACCGCCGCCGCCGTCTATCTCGACCAACGGGAGTTTCGCCCGTTCAATGCGATGGTCGCGCGGGGGATCTCGGCATGGAGCCTTCTCGAATCGGATGGCGCGCAGGCGGCCGAGAGCTTCCTGCTCCAAGGTCTGTCGGGCGATCCGCGCCTCGATAGCGCGACACGGTACATGCTGGGACTGATACAGGTCGCGGCTGAAGACGACGTCGCCGCCCTCGCCACCTTTGACTCGAGCTGGCAGGCCGGCGCGCGGCTGGCCGTGGGCGTCGAGGCCCATGCGCGCCTCGCGGCGGCGATGGGCAAGACAGAGCGGGCGCTGGAGCTCATCGATGCGTTCACCACCGAGATTGGAGCCAATCCAGGGCTGACTTCGTTGAAGGCCCGCATCTTGGCCGGTCAGCCGATTGCACCGGACCGCCTCACGCCCCGGCAAGGCGCTGCCCTGGCGATTTATGTCCCAGCCACCGCCTTGATGTCTCAAACCGAAGACGACCTGTCGGCCGTGTATTTTGTTCTGGCCCTCGCGCTTGACCCCGAACTCGACGCTGCGCGCACGCTGTGGGCCGGCGCTTTGCACAAGGCAGAACGGACCGACGAGGCGATCAAGGTTCTCTCCGCGATCCCGAAGGGGTCTGACTATTTTGCCACCGCCCGCGGCCAGATGGCCAACATGCTGCTCGGCGCCGGGCGTGGCGAGGACGCGTTGCGTCTGGCTGATGACGCCCTGAAGGCGGCGCCGGACCGGTCCCTGAGATTGCAGATCGCCGACCTCTACCGGCAGCTTGAACGGTATGAGGAAACAGAAATCCTGGTGACGCGGCTGATCGAGGAAGATGCCGCAGACGGGACCGAGGATTACCGCCTCATGCTGACACGCGGCGCCGTTCGCGAGCGGCTCGGCAAGTGGCCGGAGGCCGAAGCGGACCTGAAGCGCGCGCTGGCCTTGCGGCCCGATGATGCGACCGTTCTGAATTACCTCGGCTATGCGTGGATCGATCGCGGAATCAATCTCGAGGAAGGGCTCGAACTGATCGACCGTGCCGTTCAGATCGAGCCGAACTCCGGCCACATCGTCGATAGTCTCGGCTGGGCCTATTACCGGCTTGGCGACTATGACCTTGCCATCACCTATCTTGAGCGCGCGGTCGACCTGCTGCCGGGGGATGCGATCCTCAACGATCATCTCGGCGATGCCTATTGGCAGGTAGGCCGCCATATCGAGGCTGGCTTCCAGTGGCGCCGCGCGCTGAAACTTGCGCCGGCGGCTGAAGACCGTGTCCGGATCGAAGCGAAGCTGTTGGCTGGAACACCCCTGACAGAAGGCCCGGGTGGCCCGTCCGGGCCCGCGCCCGCTCCACTCTGACTGGAGCGGCCCCCATGTTGCTGTCTTGTTTCGCACCCGCCAAGGTGAACTTGTTCCTGCACGTCGGCCCGGTGAAGCCCAATGGACGGCACGATCTCGACTCCCTGGTTGTGTTCAGCGACGAAGGGGCCGGCGACCACTTGACCGTCGACGCGGCTGATGCGCTGAGCCTTACCGTAACGGGAATGAACGCGTCTGCGGCAGGTCCGATCGGCGATAATCTGGTCTTTCGAGCGGCTGCAGCGCTGCAGGCGGCATCCGGGTCGCGTAAGGGCGCCCGGATGATCCTCGACAAACGATTGCCGGTTGCGGCCGGTATCGGAGGCGGGTCGTCAGATGCGGCGGCTGTGCTCCGCCTACTGACCGATCTCTGGGGGACCGACCCCGCCCTTGCCGCAGATCTCGCCGCGACGCTCGGGGGGGACGTACCGGTCGCATTGAATGGCGTACCGGCCATGATGCGCGGCGAAGGCGAACGCGTTTCCTTTGTCAGCCTGCCTTTCCGGTTACCGGCTTTGCTCGTCAATCCGGGCGTCGCCTGTCCGACCGGTCCGGTCTTTCGAGCGTTTGATGCCGGCGGTGGTGGCGCAGCCTTTGCGGAGACCGGCGCCGTTCCGGAGTTTGCTGATGCCGATCAATTGTTGGCGTGGCTGTCTGCGCAGCGCAACGACCTCGAGGCGCCAGCCCTGTCGCTGCTACCGGAAATCGCCGAAGTCCTTTCTGTCTTGCGGCAACAGGACGGTGCCCAGCTTGTTCGGATGAGCGGATCGGGCGCGACATGTTTCGCGGTGTTTGGCGCGATGGTGTTCGCCCAGCGCGCTGCTGCCGCAATCAATGCCCGCAGGCCTGACTGGTGGATAGCGGCTTGCCGCCTCGGCGCAGGATGATGAGCCTTGCCCTTCTCACCCTCGTGCCGTTTACGGTCAGTCTTGCCATCTGCTGGCTGATGATCCGGATCGGGCCGCGCGATGCGCCCGATGGCGGGCGCAAGACACAACGCGCGCCGGTGCCAAGCGCAGGGGGGATCGGCATCTTTGCCGGTATTCTCGCGGCGGGTGCACTCGCCCTGACACAGATGGACGCAAGCGCCGTCGCCCGCTTCAGCACCCAGATGGCTGCGGACGGACTTTATCCTTTGCTGGGTTTCGTGCTCCTTTCGGCGGTGCTCGGCTTTGCCGATGACAAGCTCGGACTCGCCGCATTTCCGAAGCTGGTCGTGCTTGCGGCCGGCGCGGTTGCCGCAGCCGTTTTCGGCACGCAGGTTGAAACGATCTGGTGGCCATTTGGCATCGGCGACGTCGCCTTGCCGCGCTGGCTGTCGGTAACTTGCGTCGCGATCTGGCTTCTGGTGATCACAAACGCCGTGAACTTCATGGACGGCGCCAATGGGATCGCGATGGGTGCCTCATCGATCATGCTCGCGGCGATCGCGCTCGTGCTGCTGCCCGAGACTTTATATGGCCACCCGAGCGCAGGAGTTGGCGCCGCGGCGGGCATCGGTCTTGCGGCGGTCTGCGCCATCGGTGGCTTCCTCGTCTGGAACCTTCAAGGGCGGCTCTATGCCGGTGATACGGGCGCGCTGGGCATCGGCGCGCTGCTCGGCGTGTTGGGCGTTGTGAGCGCTGATCGTTCGCTGGTCTGGGTGGCGCCGGCCTTCATGCTGCCTTTCCTTGTCGATGTGCTGTTGACGCTGGCCTGGCGGGCGCGGGCCGGGCGGCCGCTGCTCAAGGCACACAGGGATCACGCCTACCAGTTGCTGCTGCGGGCAGGCTGGCC
>JBGSVY010000227.1:0-7213 GCA_041752715.1 Hyphomonas sp. | reverse complement strand
CGCCTCTACCATCAGCCAGCAGACCGCCAAGAACGCGTTCCTGTGGCCGGCGGCGAGCTGGACGTCGTCTGCGGCGGGCGGCGCCGGAACCAGCGGCGGGCGCTTGTTTTTGAGTGGGCGCAGGTTGAGGATATCGAGGTTGAGGTCGAAATCGCCGGTCGTCTCGGTGTCGCCCGTATCCATCTTGTATCGGATGACGTCGCGGATCTTCTCCAGCACGGGGCGGTTGTCATCGACGAGCTTGATCTTGCTGCCATCGGACGAACCGATGACGAGGCTGTAATAGGGTTCGGTCTTCCTGAGCTTGGCAACGAGCAGCGCCGCACGAACGCCAAGAGCGACACCGATGAGCGAGAGAAATCCGCCGATGAACAGCGCGATTACGCCGCTCGACTGGCCGGAAGCGAAAAACCACCAAGCGATTCCGACGAGGCCGAAAAAGAGCATGGCAACGCAGGATGTCGCATAGACGCCCTGAATCTTGCGGTTGGCGTCAGTGTCCCACGGTTTGAACTTGTGGTCCTGGATCGACATCGTCGCGATGCGGCGGATGGCGATGGTATCATCGCCGAGCTGCAACGTGGCCAAAGACACCTCGCCCTGGCGCGCGCCTTCCATATCGAGTGTCTGGCGATCCATTCTGGCCCCCCTTGCTTCCGTCACCTGCGCGGTTGCAAGCCGCGCCCGCCCTGTCAAATGACAAAGCATCAAGGCCTTTGCGTGGCAAGCCGGTCAGTTTTCGAGGTCACGCCTGACGCGGGGGTCCGACAGGAGGCGGTCGATGGCGGTCGCGTCGTCATAAGAGCGGTCGGCAATGAAATGCAGTTCCGGCGTGAACTTGAGGTCAATGACCTTGCCGAGACGCCCGCGCAGGAAGGCGCTGGCGCGGTTCAGCGCGGCGGCGAGGCGCGCGCGCCCGGCATCCGTATCATCCCCAAGCGGGGAGACGAAGGCATTGGCGCGCTTCAGGTCTGGCGAGCAGCGCACTTCGCCGACGGTGACGATCACGCCGGTGAGGTCCGGATCGCGCAGGTCCTCGCGCGAGATGATGTCGGCGAGCGCGTGGCGGATGATCTCGCCAGCGCGCAACTGACGCTGGGAGGGCAGGCCGGGTGTGGCAGATTTCTTGGCCATCAGGACCCAATCCTTTCGCGCAGGTAGGCGGCGAAGGTGTCGCGGGCAGCGTGGTCCTTGCCAAACCAGGCATCCGGAATGATCAGGGCGTCGCTGCCTTTGATGGAAATGGAGAGGTAGCGGCCATGCGCCGCAAGGCCGGTGACGGCGCGCCATCCGATGCGGGTTTCGACATCGCCGCGCCGCACGCGGAGCCCGGCTTCATCCGCCGTGATCCCGGTTTCCAACTCGCCTTCGGTACCGCGTCCGGCGCCGTGCCGATAGGCCCAGCGCGTGAAGATCACGTACCAGGCGATGCCGCCGAAGGCCGCGGCGAACGCCGGCACCATCAGCTGCCAGTAGGGCGTGAAGCCTGCCATGACCGCCAGTTCCTTCACGGCCAGCGCGAGGCTTGCGGAGATGATCGGCGCAGTGACCCCGGCATAGTAAAGCGCCGTTGGCCCAACGGTGCCGCCACGGGTCGCCTTGGTCAGGCGGCGCAGGTCCTTAGGACGCAACTGGCCGGAAACGGAGAGTGTCTGGGTCATTGCCTTCGAGACTAGGCCAGCGATCTTGCGATTTCCTCAACCTGGAAACACTCGATCTTGTCGCCGACGCGGATGTCCTCATAGCGCTCGAACGCCATGCCACACTCCATGCCGCTCGACACTTCGGTGACCTCATCCTTGAAGCGTTTCAACGTCTTCAGGCGACCTTCATGGATGACGACGTTCTCGCGCAGGAGGCGCACGCCGCAACCGCGAAGCACCTTGCCCTCGCTGATGCGGCAACCGGCGACCTTGCCGACCTTGGTGATGTTGAAGACTTCCAGAATGTCGGCATAGCCGAGGAATGTTTCGCGCTTTTCGGGAGCGAGCATGCCTGACAGGGTGGATTTCACGTCATCGATCAGGTCGTAGATGACCGAGTAGTAGCGGATTTCCACGCCTTCGCGTTCGGCAAGGTCGCGCGCCTGCTTGTTGGCACGCACGTTGAACGCGAAGATCGGCGCGCTCGACGATTTGGCGAGCAGGACATCGGATTCGGATATACCGCCCACCGCACCATGGATGACGCGGGCCCGCACTTCCTCGGTCGAGATCTTGTCGAGCGACATCGAGATGGCCTCGACCGAGCCCTGAACATCGCCCTTGAGGACGACCGGAAGCTCGCGGGTCTCGACGGCACCGTCCTTGAGGCGATTCATCAGCTGATCGAGCGAGACACGGGCGGCAACATTCGCATTGCCTGCGACTTGGCGCTTGGTGCGTACACGGTATTCGGTGATCTCGCGGGCGCGCGCTTCGGTGTCGACGACCACGAAAGCCTCGCCCGGATCAGGCGCACCATCGAGGCCGAGAACCTCGACGGGCAAGGACGGACCGGCGTCTGTCAGCTGCTGGCCGCGCTCGTCGACGAGCGCGCGCACTTTTCCCCATTGGCCGCCGGCAACGACGATGTCGCCGCGCTTCAGCGTACCGCGCTTGACGAGGACGGTGGCCACCGGGCCGCGGCCCTTGTCGAGCTGGCTTTCGATCACCACTCCATCGGCGTCGCGGTCGGGGTTCGCTTTCAGTTCGAGGACTTCGGCCTGCAGGGTGATCGCATCGGTGAGCTCATCAAGGCCGAAGCCGGTCTTGGCGGAGACTTTCACCGCCTGCGTGACGCCGCCCATCGATTCGACCTGGATGTCGTGTTGCAGGAGGTCAGTCAGCACCTTGTCCGGATTGGCATCGTGCAGGTCACACTTGTTGACGGCGACGATGATCGGCACGCCGGCCGCCTTGGCATGAGCGATGGACTCGATTGTCTGCGGCATGACGGAATCGTCGGCAGCGACAACAAGAATGGCGATGTCGGTAGCATTGGCGCCGCGGGCCCGCATCGCGGTGAACGCGGCGTGACCGGGCGTATCGAGGAAGGTAATACGCTGGCCCGACTTCAGCTGGACCTGATAGGCGCCGATATGTTGCGTGATGCCGCCAGCCTCGCCGGAGACAACGTCCGTCTTGCGCAGGGCATCGAGCAACGAGGTCTTGCCGTGATCGACATGGCCCATGATCGTGACGATCGGCGCGCGGGGCTTGAGGTCTACTTCTGAATCCGAGCTGCCCTCCAGCCCGATCTCGACGTCAGCTTCCGAAACGCGCCGCACCGTATGGCCGAACTCCTCGGCGATCAGTTCCGCGGTATCTGCGTCGACAATGTCATTGCCGCGAAGCATTTCCCCTTGGCGGATCATGAACTTGACGACGTCTGCGACGCGCTCGTTCATCCGCTGGGCGAGGTCTTGCAAGGTGATCGATTCTGGCAGCTTGACTTCAACCGAAACTTTTTCGCGCGAATCCCCGCTACCCGTGCGGCGTTCACGCTCGCGCTCACGGGCGCGTTTCAGCGAGGCCAGCGAGCGTTGGCGATCGGCGTCATCGCCGAGCGCAGACGAAATCGTCAACTTGCCCTGACGGCGCGCACCAGCGTCACGGCTGCGGGCAGCAGCTTCGCGCGCGCGGTCGCCGCGATCATCCTTGGCGACCTTGCTGCCGCGCTGTTTGCGATTTGAATCATCAACCGGCTCGACCGGCTCTGACGGTGCGGGGGCGCCAGCCTCTGCACGGGCACGGACGACTTTAGCGGGGCGTTCGACAACTGTTTCACGCGGCGCGGCTTCGGCGGCCTTGCGGGCCTCTTCCTCGGCGCGGCAGCGATTTTCTGCCTCGTCGCGTTCGCGAACCTCCTGGACCTTCCTGACCTGCTCCGTACGCAGACGGTCTTGCGCAGCCATGTCGCGCTCAGTGTCTTTCGCGCGATTGGCTTCCTCGGCCTTGCGCTGGTCGAGCACCCTCTGACGGGCTTTCAATTCATCGACGGTGATGCCGAGTTTGGCGGCAAGCGCGACAAGGCGCGCCTCCATCGTATCCGTGGGTGACTGCGGCGCTGACTCTGCGCCACCCGGCGTACCGCCAGGCCCAACCGACCGGCGCTTCTTGGTTTCCACGACGACCTGCTTGGAGCGGCCGTGACTGAAGCTCTGCTTGACGGTGCCGGATGTCTTGCGCACCACGGTCAGCGGCTTGCGCCCGCCTGAATTGCCACCTTGATCGTTCGTTTCGCTCATTCGCCCTACATATCACATTCTAGGCCGGGCCGCCCATGCGTCCCGGCTGGTTTTCCGTTACTGATCCGGATCGGTGAACCAGTTCAATTCTGGCGCACCCCGAAAGCCCGTCAGGCGCCGGTAAGCTACCGCCAATGATTTCGCCATCGCGCCCCGACGGACAAGACCGTGTATCACACGGTCGCGCCCGAAAGCCATGCCCAATTCCGCGGCGCTGAGCGCGCCAACGACACTCACCTCGCCATATAGGGCTTTGGCCAGCGCATACACCTTCAGCCGGCCATCTTCCGCGCCGTCGGAGGCCTCAAGAAGCAACGCAGGCCGCGCCTTTCGCAGCGCTTCGCGCACTTGATCATGCCCGGCAACCACATGGCCTGCCTTGCGCGCCATGCCAAGCAGGCTGATGCACTGCCGCACGAGCATCGCCTCAACCGTGTCGGCGAGGCCGTCCGGCACCCGCACCGATTCCTTGAAGCCGCGGGAGAAGGCACCCTTCCGTGAGGCGATCTCGACCGTTTCCCGCTTGGCTGTCACCCAGACACCCCGGCCGGGCAGCCGCCCGGCAACATCTGGTGTGACTTCACCATCCGGAGACACTACGAACCGGATAAGTTCGACCTGCGGCAGACGCTCCCGCGTCACCGCACATTGGCGTTCCGGCGCCCCGTCAGGGCCGCCGGAACGGTCTCTGGCTTCGCCTAGCGGCGCATCACTGTCCGGGTGCGGCTTCGTCATCACCGCCCTCCATCTGCAATTCCTGCAGTTCCAGTTCCATTTCGAGTTCTTCGAGGGCGACATCGGCCGCATCGCGCCCACCGAGTTCGCCGAGCGCCAGCAATGCGCGTTCTTCCTCGGTCAATTCCGGCGTTTCGCCGGCGGCCGGGCTCGGATTTTGTGCCGCCAGCATGGCCTCGATCGCTTCCGGTTCGATCCAGCCGGCAACAACGCGGGCCTTCATCACGAACATCTGCGCGACTTCCTTGCGCATTTCGCCTTTCTTGAGGATGCCCTCAACCCAGACCGGCTTGCCGTCAGGACCGGGTTCCCGGTAGCCGGTAATGTCGTCAGGGACGAGTCCGGCAACGTCTTCGACCGTCTTGATGCCTTCAAGCCCGAGCTTCACGGCGAAAGCGGGCGTCATGCCTTCGAGCTCCATGACGCTGTCTTCGACGCCCATCTCACGCCGCTTGGCATCATTCTCCGCAGCAAGACGATCGAGGAACTCTCGTGCGCGCTCCTGGAGCTCGGCCGCGACGTCGGCATCGAAGCCCTCAATCGTGATGAAGTCTTCCGGGGCAACATAAGCGATCTCCTCGACCGACTCGAAGCCTTCCGATGCGAGCAGCTGGGCCAGCGTTTCGTCCGCATCGAGGGCCTTCATAAAGAGGTCGGTGCGTTCCTGGAACTCGCGCTGGTAGCGTTCGGAATCAGCCGACTCGGTGATCAGGTCGATCTGCCAGCTGGTCAGCTGCGACGCGAGGCGAACGTTCTGGCCGCGGCGGCCGATGGCCAGCGGGAACTGGTCGTCGGCAACCACAACCTCGACGCGGCGTTCGTCCTCGTCCAGCACCACCTTCGAGACTTCGGCCGGCTGAAGCGCGTTCACGATGAATGTGGCGGCGTCATAGTTCCATGGGATGATGTCGATCTTCTCGCCGGAAAGCTCTCCGACAACCGCCTGCACGCGCGCGCCGCGCATACCGACGCAGGCCCCAACGGGATCGATGGAGCTGTCGTTCGAGATCACGCCGATCTTGGCGCGCGAACCGGGGTCGCGGGCGCAGGCTTTGATCTGGATCACGCCTTCGTAGACTTCGGGCACTTCCTGGGCAAACAGCTTCATCATGAATTCCGGCGCGGCGCGCGACAGGAAGATCTGCGGGCCTTTGACCTCGCGACTGACCTTGTAGAGGTAGGCGCGGACGCGGTCGTTCGACTGGAAGTTCTCGCGCGGGATGCCGTCATTGCGGCGGATGATGCCCTCAGCGCGTCCGAGATCGACGATCACGTGGCCGTATTCGACGCGCTTGACGATACCGTTGATGACCTCGCCGACACGGTCCTTGTATTCATTATACTGACGTTCGCGCTCGGCATCGCGCACTTTCTGGGTGATCACCTGCTTGGCAGTCTGGGCGGCGACCCGGCCGAAATCGAAGGGCGGGAGCTCTTCCTTCAGCTCGCTGCCGGGGGCGAGCGAGGCGTCGATCTTGCGGGCTTCGGAGAGGCGCAGCTGCTTGGACTCATCCTCAAGGGCCTCGTCGGCAACAACGGTCTGGATGCGCCAGAGCGTCTGCTCGCCGGTCGCCGGGTCGATGCGGGCGCGGATGTCGTGTTCCTGGCCGTACTTTGCCTTGGCCGCCTTCTCGATCGCCTCCTGCATGGCCTCGATCACGATGCGCTGGTCGATCGATTTCTCTTCGGCAACGGCCTTCGCGATCTGCAGGATCTCGAGACGGTTGGCGGATACGCCGATGGTGCTCATACTCTATCTCCGGTTTCTTCGTCGGTGTCTTCAGTGTCTTCGGTGTCGTCTATCTCGAACCCGTCCAGCAGGTCCTCATCTGGCTGGGGCGGCAGGTTGCCGGCAATCCGGGCCGCTTCGATCAGCGCGTCTGTCAGCACAAGGCTCGCCCGGCTCATCTCGTGGATATGCGCGACGAGTTTGGTTTCGTCATCAATCTCGATATGCGCGCCGTCTGCATCTTCACCGGTAATGGTGCCGGTGAAACGGCGGCGCCCGTCGATTGGCCGCTGCAGTTCGACCCGCACGTCATGCCCGATCCAGCGGCCAAAATCGCCGGGGCGCGTCAGCGGCCGGTCGATGCCCGGCGTCGAGACTTCCAGCACATAGGCCTCGGCGATCGGGTCGACGGCATCAAAGACCGGCGACAATGCGCGCGACAGCCGGGCGCAGTCTTCGACATCGGTCGGCGCGCCCCCTTCCCGCTCGGCCATGATCTGGACCTGCGGGCGCCGGCCGCC
>JBGSVY010000226.1:0-9816 GCA_041752715.1 Hyphomonas sp. | reverse complement strand
GCGCCCGGCAGGACCCGGCCAAGGCCGTCAACGACCTGCCAGACCGCGCCATCGTGCCAGAGAGCGACGGGCTCGGCGGCATCGGCCAGAATCACGATCTGGCCCGGCCAGAGCCGGTGGACGCGCACGTTGAGCACTTTGCGGGTGGCCTCGACGCGGCGCTGGATAAGGTAAGGATCGGCGCGGAACATGTTCTCGCCCGGCTCGATCATGGCGGCGGCGCGCACTTCATCGGCGAGTGCGGGATGGCGTTCCAGGCCGAGCACGGCGACGTCGTTGACAGCGATGCCGGCGATCCTGGCGGTATCATCCATGAAACCACCGAAACGGGCGCCGATCTGCGACATCGACCCACCCATCCAGGCCGCCGTTGCGACAAGGATCGCGATCAGCAGCACGATACCGAAGAGGACGGAAGAGGCGCGCGTTTCCTCGATCTCGGGTTCCTCGATCACGACTGCTGAACGGCGGCGGCGGCCGGGAACGGTCTGGTTCGGCTCTATCTTTGGCATGAGGCATCCTCGATCATCCAGGCGACGAGCGCCTCGAAAGGCATGCCGGTATAGGCGGCCTGTTCCGGCACCAGCGAGGTGGGCGTCATGCCGGGCTGGGTATTGGTTTCGAGGATCACGAGCCGGTCTCTCTTGTCGTCGTAGCGAAAATCTGACCGCGTTGCGCCCCGGCAGCCTAGCGCCTTGTGTGCCGTGAGGGCAGCTTCGAGCGCGCCTTCAGTCACATGTGTCGGCAAGCCGGCCGGGATGACATGACGTGATCCACCAGCCGCATATTTTGCATCAAAATCGTAATAGTCCCTTAAGGTGGTGATCTCGGTGACGGCGAGGGCGCGGTCGCCGAGCACGGCAACGGTGAGTTCGCGGCCGGGGATGAATTCCTCCGCCATCAAGTAGTCGCCATAGCGCCAGTCCGGACCGGTCAGTTCCTGCGGTGGGCCGTTGGTGCCTTCGCGCACGATCAGCACGCCGAAGCTCGAGCCCTCGTTGACGGGCTTGATGACGTAAGGCGGTTTCAGGGCATGCGCGGCGGCGGCATCTGCGCGGGTGACGCGGCGATCTTCGGCGACCTCGAGGCCGGCCTGGCGGTAGACGGCCTTTGATTTGAGCTTGTCCATCGCAAGCGCCGAGGCGAGTACGCCGGAATGGGAATAGGGCAGGCCGAGTATCTCGAGCAGGCCCTGCACGCAGCCATCCTCGCCCCAGGGCCCGTGCAGGCCATTCAGGACAACGTCCGGCCTTGCCTCGGCAAGTTGCCCGGCGAGCGCACGGGTTGCGTCGATCTCGACGACATCATACCCAGCTGCGCGCGCGGCCTTTGCCATCTGCTGGCCGGATGAAAGCGATACCGGGCGTTCGGACGACCAGCCACCATAGATCACTGCAACGCGTTTCATGCGCTTTCTCCTCCGGCGCGGGCCGCGCGTCATCGCCCGTGATGGAACGCTGCGGTGAACACCAGCTTAAAGAGCGGCTTGCGGCGCTTGTCCGGCACATTTCCGGTGGATTACAGAAAAATTATCTCCGATGACGCGAAAAGGCTATTGACTACAGACGTAATCAATATTGATAAGCGGTAATTGAATAACGAAAAACGGCAAACCCCGGGGGACGCGACACGCGCCCCGATGTGCGCCCCGGGGGAGACGAACGACATGCCGCTTCACAGGATACTCTTCGGCACGGCCGCCACCCTGGCGTTTGTCATTCCGCCAGCAGCCCATGCCGAGACGGTCGAGGTGAACGCTGCGACCGATACTGCGCGCACCTCGTTCACGCCCGCCGACTTTGCGCAGTTCTCGCCGCAGAACGCCCTCGACATGGTGCGCCGGGTGCCCGGATTTGCGATCCAGAGCGACGATAGCGGCAATCGCGGCTTTGGACAGGCGCGGGGCAATGTGTTGATCGACGGCCAACGCGTGTCGGCCAAATCGAACGGCGCGGAGGCCGCGCTCGGCCGGATCGCGGTGGCCCGTGTCGTGCGAATAGACGTGCTGGACGGCGCCGAGACAGACATCGCGGGCCTGTCGGGCAAGGTCGTGAATGTCGTGACCGACGGAAAGAGTGCGCTTGATGGCACCTGGCGTTACAAATGGCGTATCCGCGAGAACCTGCCGCCGGCGTTCGATGAATTGAACGTCACCCTTTCGGGCGCCGACGGCCCGTTAAGCTGGACCTTCGAAGCCGATAGCGCGCCGGAACGGGGTGCAAATGCCGGTTGGCGCGATATAATCGACAGGACAGGCGCGCTGATCGAGCGGCGTGATGAAGATTTCACCTTCGTGGCAGATGTCGTCGCGGTGTCGGGTTCGCTTGCATGGAAGCCGGCGAACGGCAGCATCGCAAACCTGAATGCCCGGGCGGAAATCGCCGAAGCAGACCAGAAGCAGGTCTCGAAGACATTCCCGGTCGGCGGCCCGGAAGGGCGACGCTTCTTCGCGGGATCGGAAGACGAGTGGAACGCGGAAGCCGGCGGCGACTTCGAATTCGGACTGGGGGCAGGCCGGTTGAAACTGATCAGCCTCGCCCGCCACGAGCATAGTCCGTTCGTCGACAGGTTCGAACTTGGCAACCTCGATGGCACGAACCTGTTCGACCAGCGATTCCTGCAAACGATTGACGAGGGCGAGTACATCCTGCGCAGCGAGTATTCTCTGCCCGCGGGGGAAGGCACGGACTGGCAGATCTCTGCGGAAGGCGCCTTCAACTTCCTCGAAGCGGAAAGTCAGCTGTTCGAAAGCGTCGGCGGTGCTCCGCTCACGGAGATCCCGCTTGAGTTGGCCAACTCCCGTGTCGAAGAGCGACGCGGCGAGATCATCCTGACACATGGCCGGCAATTGTCGCCGAAGCTCAGCCTGCAGATTTCAGCGGGCGCGGAGTATTCGGAGCTGTCGCAAACGGGCGACGCCGAGAACGTCCGCAGTTTCACGCGGCCGAAGGGCACGGCGAGCCTGTCCTGGCAGCAGAGCGAGACGCTGAAACTCGTGACGAAGGTTGAGCGGCGCGTTGGGCAGCTCGACTTTTTTGACTTCATTTCGTCCGTGAACCTCGAGGCCGAGAATGGCCAGGGCGGAAATCCCGAGATCGTGCCGAACCAGTCCTGGCGGCTGAACCTCGAAGCGCAGAAGGATTTCAAGGATTGGGGCGCATCGACCGTTCGTGCGATCTTCGTGGAGCTTGAGGACGTGGTCGACCAGTTGCCCATCGGCACCGGGTCTGGCCCTGGCAATATCGACAGCGGAACGCTGTTCGGGATCGAGACGGAAACCACATTGAAACTGGAGAAGGCGGGTTTCAAGGGCGCGGAGCTGACGTTCACGGGCAGCTATTATGATACATAGGTGGACGATCCGGTCACGGGCGAACGGCGCGCGATCAACGGCCATCAAATCTTTGAGTATGAGGTTGAGCTCCGTCAGGATGTTCCGGGTACAGAATGGGCCTGGGGCGTTGTGATCGAAGGATTCAAGCAGGAGCCCGAATACCAGATTTCACAAATCGCGCTCGGCAGCAACGAACCGGCCTTCTCGCTGGCCTATCTCGAGCACAAGAACATCGGCGGCCTGACCGGCACGGTTGCCCTTGGCAACCTGTTCAACCAGCGCGACAAATTCTGGCGTGAGACCTATGCGCCGGACCGGAACGGCGCCCTTGTGCGCTCGGAAAAATATGCGCGCGGGTTCGGCCCGATCTTTACGGTGGAACTCAAGGGCACGTTCTAGATCGTCTGCAGCCGGCCCATCCGGCGGACTTCCCAGCGCAGGCTGACGCCCGAATGCTCCAGCACGCGGGCGCGGACGAGTTCGCCAAGGGCTTCGAGGTCTGCGGCGGTGGCCTCGCCCGTGTTGATCAGGAAATTGCAGTGCATGGGCGAGACCTGCGCGCCGCCGACCCGCAGGCCCCGGCAGCCGGCGGCATCGATCAGCTTCCAGGCGGAACGCTGGTCGGGCGTGCCGGGCGGATCGGGATTGGCAAACGTCGAACCGGAGGTCTTCTCGCGGATCGGCTGGGTCTCGGCGCGGCGCGACTGCAGGGCATCAATGGCGGCCGAGATTTCGGCGGCATCTCCTGTGCTGGTGGCAGAGAGGACAAGCCGGGTCACGATGAAATCGTCCGGCAGATCGGAATGCCGATAGGTGAACGCGACCGGTGCATGGCCCTCGCCATAGGTGCGCCGCTCGCCGTTGCGGGTGACGCCTTCGAGACGGACGAGCACATCCTTCAATTCCCGGCCATAGCAGCCCGCATTGGTCCGGGTGGCCCCGCCGAGCGAACCTGGAATGCCGGACAGGAATTCAAGCCCTGTAAGGCCGTGTTTGGCGGCCGCCTTGGCGACCGCCAGATCGAGCGCGCCGGCGCCGGCCGTCAGTTCGAGCTCACCGGTTTTCATCACGTCGCCCCAGGGCTTTCCCAAAAGGCGGATGACGACACCCGCGATGCCCCCATCGCGTACAATCAGGTTCGAGCCCACGCCGAGAACCGTTACGGGAATCGCAGGATCAAGCCTCGCAAGGAAATCCGACAGATCGTCTTCATCTTCCGGAAGAAACAAGAGCTCCGCCGGTCCGCCGACCCGAAACCACGTGTAGGGCGCAAGCGGCGCGCCCTCGAGCAGTTTTCCGCGAACGGGAGGAAGGAAGGGCGTCTGCATGCTGAACACCCGCGTGTCCCGACTTGGCCGGTGATGTCAAGCGAGGCGAAGCGTCAACGCCGTTCTAATGGCCTTCGCGGCGCAACCTGCGTGAAAGCGCGCGGATCGGGACGTTTCTCCGGGGCAGCAAGCCGGGCAATCTCAATCGCGCCATCGTCGCGGGTATAATTGGCCGCAAGGCCTGCGATTACGGCGGCAAATTCGTCCAGCGTCACAACCCGGTCGAGGTTCGGATCAAACCGCACCGGGTTTGCAAGGGAATCGTCGCGAGTCGGCAAGCCGTCTGCCCAAGCCTGCTGTTCGAGCGCCGTCAACTGGCCGTCCGCGTTGAGGTCTGCGTCGGTGAATGCGCGGGTTACGCCGATCGCCTGTTCATCCGCAGTGATAAGGCCGTCCGCGTTGACGTCGAAACTGGCGAAGAGCCCGCCGCCGGGAACCAGCCGGTCAAGGGTAGAGCCAAAACGGGCATCAGCCTTGACGAGGCCTGCGCCGGGCAAGCGCACGATGTCGTCCACGTCTTCGGTTGCCTGAGCGTTAACGGGCAGACTTGCTGCAAGCAGGGCGATGGTCAAACTGGCTAGAATGGTCCGGCGCATGGGCGTCGTCCTCCTCAGATTAACCCCACCCTAAGCCTGTGTGGCGTTTTGGCAACATGACGATTCAGTTAGATGTTGCGGGCCTAGGCTCTTCTGCAGTGCCTGAAGGCGCCTTGTTAACGCCGCCTTAACGCTCGCCGGGCGATTCGTTAACGTCTATAAATGTTGTTGATCCCCTCAGGCGCTCTGCCTGTTCGGAGATGGCAGTGAGGGTCCGCGTTATGACTGCAGAACAAGTGCCGCTGATTATGGCCGTCGGCACCGCGATGCTGGCGCTTGCGGCTTTGCTCTGGGCACTCAGGGTTTCGGACGGGGCACGTGGCGCGGCCCGCAAATATCGCGACGATGCAACACGACTGGAATCAGAAAGCGCAGCGTTGCGATCCGTGCTCGGCGCACATCCCGGTGTTATTCTTGTCTGGCAGGGCGATGGGATCGAACCCGACGGTGATGAGATCACAGCGCCTGAACTTTATGGCTCACCTGTCGCACTCGCGGGCCTTCTCAGTTTCACCGATGATGCGATCTCTCCTGATCCGGCCGTTCGGATTGTCGAGGGTCTCGCTGACCTCGAAGCCCGGGACGGCCTCGGTCAAGACACCACGCTTAGGATCCGCCTTCGCGAATTGCGCGAGCGGGGCGATGCCTTCTCGCTGACGATCATAGGCCCCTCGGGCCGTTTCCTTGAGGCTGATGGGCGCACGGCCGGCGTTCGCGCGGTCGTTTGGGTGACCGACACCACGATCAAAGGCCTCGAGGAAAGCTCGGCCCGTGGCAAGCTGGAAGAGGCGCGCCAGGTCATAGCGCGTGATCCGACAGCCTTCCTCGACATGCTCGGCAAGGCGCCGTTTCCGGCCTGGCGCGTCTCCGGTATGGGCCGCCTGCAATGGGCCAACCCCGCCTATATCGACGCTGTCGACGGGACCAATCTCGACCGCGTTCTCGACCGCCAGGTGATGTTCGACCTTGCCGTCACTGAACAGGCCCGCAAGACGATCACGGAAGGCACCGAGATTGACGAGACGCGCCATATTGTCGTCAAGGGTCAGCGCCGGGCGATGCGTGTGCTGACGTTCCCGCTATCTGGCGGCGCCGGCGCGATGGCCTTCGACGTTACTGCCCAGGAAGATGCCCGCGAAGAATTGAAGCGGCATGTGCGCGCCCATGACGAGACGTTGAACCATGTTGCTGACGCAGTGGCGATCTTCGGGCCGGACCGCAAGTTGACCTTCTACAATACTGCGTTCCGTGAAATGTGGGATCTTGACGAGAGCTTCCTTCTGGAGCGGCCCAATCATGGCCAGTTGCTCGACCGGCTTCGCGAGCGCCGCAAACTCCCGGCACGGACGAATTATGCCGAATGGCGCGCCGAGGAGATTTCCTATTATCTCGATATCGACGGCGTGAAGGAAGACATGTGGTCGTTGCCCGATAATCGCTCGCTGTCGGTCACCCGCCAGCGCCACCCGATGGGCGGATTGCTGCTTTTGTTCAAGGACATCACTGGCGAGCTTGACCTTAAAACGCGCTACAACGCCCAGATAAAGACGCAGGAATCAACGCTCGACAACCTGCACGAAGCGGTTGTGGTGTTCGGCAGCGATGGTCGCCTCAAACTTTTCAACAAAGCCTTCGAAACCCTGTGGGACATCAGCCCCGGCCGGCTGAAGGATTCGCCCGACTATTCGGACGTGATCAGCGCCTGCATTCCGCTGTTCCACGATGCCGAGACCTGGGAGGCCATAAAGCTCTCGATAACTGACACATCGGCCCGTTCGCGCCAGTCCTCGACGGGTGAGATGCGCCGGGCGGACGGCTCGCTGCTGACCTATCTCACACATCCGCTGCCGGACGGAAACACGCTCATCGCCTTTGCCGATGTGACAGCAACGCGCCGGGTCGAATCGGCGCTGCGCGACCGGGCGGAAGCCTTCGAGGCAGCCGATCGCCTGAAAACCGAATTCGTGCGCAATGTCAGTTACCAGCTGCGCTCGCCGCTGACGACCATCTTCGGTTATGCCGAGTTGCTCGAGACCAAGCGCAACGGCACCCTGACCGAACGCCAGGCCGATTATGTCAACGCGATCCTGTCGGCGTCCGATCACCTCAACAAGCTGATCGAGAACATCCTTGACCTCGCGATGATCGAGGCTGGCCGGATGGATCTCGACCTTGGCGATGTTGATCTTGAGAGCCTGATTCATGAGAGCATCGAAATGGTGGTTTCGAAGGCCGTCGATACGCAAGTCCACGTCCATGCGGAAATCACGGGAAAACTGGGCATGATCCGGGCCGATGGACGCCGCATCAAGCAGGTCCTGTTCAACCTGATCTCGAACTCGTTGCGGTTTACCGATGCTGGCGGCGAGATCGTCGTTGTTGCACAGCGGACTGGCGACATGCTGACGCTGAGCGTCCGTGACAATGGCAAGGGCCTCGATGCCGACAAACGCGCGACGAGCTTTGATAGTTTTGTCTCCGGCGACCAACGTGGCGCGGGCCTCGGACTAGCGCTCGTCAAGCATTTCGTGGACCTGCACGGTGGGACTGTCGGGATGCGTCCGGTCGATGGCGGCGGGCTTGAAGTGACGTGTTGGCTGCCCACACAAGCCCACGCGCAAGCTCACATCCCGGAACTGGTGCTCGGCGAAAGCCCCGCTGCCTGACCGGATGCCTCAGGGCAGGTCGCGGCTGGCCCAAGTCAAGCGGCGTTGTGATGCCACGCGCGGCGCCTGCAAGGTGGGACGATCCTCCAGCGCTGGCGCCTGTGTCCTTCCCGGTTGCTTCATCTCGGTATCAGCCGGCTGGTGATCGTCTTGCAAGGCCCGCTCCGCCGGGCGATCAGCGACATGGCTATCCGTCCCTGTCCATTCGTGCACCGGGCCGCCAGCGAGTTCGGAGTCAGGCAAGGGGGGCGGCGTTGCAATCGCGGTCAGTGAGAAAAGCGAGGCTGCGAGAAATAAAGGCAAAAATCGGATCATGGGCGAGGCTCTTCGGCGGTAGGGCGAGTGGACTTGCCCGGGCCTGCATGAAGAATGCCAGTTTGGTTTCCGACGCGTCATACCGGGTCGCGGGCGCGGAACACGCTCTCGTCGATCTCTCCCTCCCATTTGGCAACCACGGTGGCGACCGCGAGGTCGCCTGTCACGTTGGTGACTGTGCGCATCATGTCCAGGATCCGGTCGAACGGAAACAGGACGGCGATGATGATCACCGTGTTCTCGGGGCTGACGCCGATGACGCTCAACGTGGTTGCCGCAAGGAAAAGACTAACTGACGGAATGCCTGCGGTGCCGATCGAGACCAGCGTGGCCATCAGGATGATGGTGACATACATCGCCGGTGTCATCGCGATACCCAGCGCCTGGGCCGCGAAGAGTGCGATCAGGCCCTGGTAGAGCGCGGTGCCGTCCATGTTGATCGTCGCACCGAGCGGCAGGACGGATGACGCGATCGGTTTGCCGATGCCGAGATTCTTTGTCGCGGCGGAGATCGTGACCGGCAGGGTGGCATTCGATGACGAGGTCGAGAAGGCCACCGCCTGCGGGTCGGCTACGCCGCGAATGAAGGGCAGGAGCGGCAGGCGCGCCACACCCTTGATGAGGATGCCATAGGTGATCAGCATGTGGATGGTGCAGGCGGCATAGTGCGCGAGCGTCATCTTGCCGAGCACTTCAAGGATGACGAGGCCGCGTGTGCCCAGCACCCAGGCCATCAGCGCGAGCACGCCGAGCGGCGCGACCTCCATCACGATGATGGTGAGGCGCATCATTACTTCGGAGGCTGAGTTCATGACACGCCCGACCGGCTCGCCGTCTTCCTTTGCCACCAGGATCGCCACGCCCACCATGATCGCGAAGAAGATGACCGCCAGCACGTCGCCCTTCGCCATCGCATCGATCGGATTGACCGGGATAATGGAGAGGAGCGTCCGGATGATCTGTTCGGCGACACTGCCGGGGGCAGGGTTTTCCGAGAGCTTCTTCTGCGCATCGGCGAGATCGGCCTGCGACACGATGCTGAGGTCGAATCCCGCGCCGGGCTGGATCAGAGTGCCCATCACGAGGCCGATGCTGACGGCAATGACGGTGGTGACCATATACATCGACAGCGCGCGTCCGCCGAGGCTGCCGAGGCGTTTGGGATCGCCCATGGCCAGCACGCCCGAGACGAGCGTCGTGAAGATCAGCGGCACGACGAGCATGCGGATGAGGTTGATGAAGGCATCACCAACCGGCTTGAACCAGGTGGTGACGATACTGCCGGCAGCGTCTGGCCCGAGGCCGTAGCGCAGGCCAAGGCCGATCGCCGATCCGATGACAAGGCCCAGCATGACCCGTTTCCAGAGATCGATGGCGAACCAACCCTGCATGCGCACCTCCCGGCAAAACCTCGGGGGACCGTAGGGGGTGCCTCCCGCCTTGGCAACCAAGCGGGCCGCGCTTGCGGCGGATGCGCCGCCGCCCTATTCCGGCAGGCATGCGCGGCGCTGACACATCTCTGCCCATCGATGAGGTGCTGCCAGCGATCCTCGCGGCGCTGGGGCCGAGCCGGCGCC
>JBGSVY010000225.1:0-2593 GCA_041752715.1 Hyphomonas sp. | reverse complement strand
CGCGCCGGTTGCGCTGCGCGCCGAAGGCGAGATGCTGGAGACGATCCCGATGATTTCGCGAGAAAGCGGAAGAAGAACATGATCTCCGGCCTCGATCACGTCGTCCTCCTTTGTCCCGGAATAGAGGCGGGCACGGCGGTCTATGCCGCCTTGCTCGGGCGGGCGCCGGACTGGCTGGCGGTCACCGAGAACGGCGTCGCGACCGCGCTCTTCCAGCTTGGTAATACGGCACTCGAACTGATCGCCCCCCACGGCCAGGCGGCCGGCGCGGAGCACTTGCACGACATCATCGCGGCTGACGGGCCGGGCCTCAAATCCCTCGCATTCCGAACCAACGACCTTGTAGGCACGCACCGCACCCTGTCGCGCCTCGCGCTTGCGCCCACCGGCATCGAGGCGGGGCTCAGCCGCAACACGTTCGGCACCGAGCGCAGCTGGCACCGGTTCCGTTGCCCGCCGGAGAAGACCGCTGGCGTGCGCTGGTTCGTGATCGAACCGAAGGACACAGGGCTTGAGCCGGCCGAAGTGCCGCTCGGACATGTCCATGCACTTGACCATCTCGTCATCAACACGCCGAACCCGGACCGGGCGATGGCGCTTTACGGCGCTAAGCTCGGCCTGCGCCTGGCGCTTGACCGCACCGCGCCGGAATGGGGCGTGCGCCTCATTTTCTTTCGTACCGGCGGGCTGACGCTCGAGATCGCCCATCGCACCGGCAAGGATGAGGACCCGGCAGGTCCCGATCGTTTCTGGGGTCTCACCTGGCGCGTCGGCGACATCCGCACGGCGCATGACCGGCTGGTCGAAGGCGGCTTCAACGTCTCGGAGGTGCGCGCCGGACGCCGGGCCGGCACCGAAGTGTTCACGGTACGCGATGGCACGCTCAATGTGCCGACCCTATTCATTTCCGGCGTCACGGATTAAAAGCGAACGATGACTCCATTCCGCCAGCTCTCAGGCACAGCCGCGCCCCTGCTCGACAATGGCAAGCCGATGCCGAATGTCGACACCGACATGATCATCCCGAAACAATTCCTGAAGACGACAACCCGCACCGGACTAGCCCGGGGCCTCTTCCACGAACTGAAGACGAAGGCGGATGGCTCCGAGAACCCTGATTTCGTCCTCAACCGGCCCGCCTATGCCAGGGCGGCGATCCTCATCGCAGGCGAGAATTTCGGCTGCGGCTCCTCGCGCGAGCATGCGCCATGGGCGCTGCTGGATCAGGGCATCACCTGCGTCATCGCGCCGAGCTTTGCCGACATCTTCCACAATAACTGCTTCAAGAACGGCATCCTGCCCGTGCGCCTGCCCGCCGCTGTCTGCGAGCAGCTTGCGGCCGAAGCCGGTGGTCCGAACCATGTTTTCACCGTTGATCTCGAGCGGCAGGAAGTGACGGCGCCGGGCGGCGAGGTGTTCCGCTTTGATATCGATCCAGGCGCCCGGTCCAACCTAATGGCCGGGCTCGACGAAATCGGCGCCTCGCTCCAGCAGGATAATGATATTTCGAGTTTCGAGGCGCAACGCCGCCTCGCCATGCCCTGGCTGGAGCCGCAGCGCTGAACGTCCGCCATGATCCACAGGAGCCACCCATGACCCGCCCCTTGCGCACCGCCGCCGTCCTCGGCCTCCTCCTCGGGCTGGCCGCCTGCCATACCGATCCGTTCAGCATCAAGCCGGAAGTGCGCGGCGTCACTATCCCGCCGAAGCCCGCACCAGAAGCTCCAGCTGAGCAGGCCGGGGACGAAGACACAGCCGATGCGCCCGCAACATGATTGTCATCGAGGGCACGGTCCGCGTCCCGCCCGAGAACCTCGCTGCGGCGCGCCCGGTCATGGAACAGATGATCGGCGCCTCCCGCGCTGAGCCCGGCTGCATCGAGTATGCCTACAGCATCGACGTGCTGGACCCCGGCCTCGTGCGCATCATCGAGCGATGGGAGAGCCGCGAGGCGCTGGCCCAGCATTTCAAGGCGGCCCACATGGACACCTGGCGCAGCTTCTTCCCGCAGCTTGGCATTACGGACCGATCACTGCGCCTCTACGAAGCCGACCCCGAGCCGATCTGAGCGCTCGAGGACCAATTCGGGCTTTTCGCACGCGCGCCGATCCGCTATCGGCTCCGTCATCGCAATTCCTCCGGAGACACGGCATGACCCGCACCAAAGCCTCACTCGCCCTCGGCCTCGCGGCCTGTGTCGCCCTCCTTGCCGGCTGTGCAACAGCCGCAGCACCGGCCCCGGCCGCCCTTGTCGCCGGCCAGATGGCGCCGGATGGCACCGTTGTCGTCTGCCGCAGCATGGCGCTGACCGGCACCCGCTTTCCTGCCAAGGAATGCAAGTCGGAAAAAGCGTGGGAAGAAATCGATGCGATTTTCGCCGCGAATGCAAAGGCCGAAACCGACAAGTTCCAGCGCCTCAACACGGGCTGCAGCACGCAAGGCGAAGGCAGCTGCTAGAGGCGGCCTGAGGTGCAGCGCAGCCTCCTCCTCCTGCCAGGCGACGGCATCGGCCCGGAAGTCCTCGCCGAGGCGCGCCGGATCGCCGGCCTGCTCGTGGCCGATGTCCATATCGAGGAGGGGCTCGTCGGTGGCG
>JBGSVY010000224.1:0-5964 GCA_041752715.1 Hyphomonas sp. | reverse complement strand
GAGTCTCAGCCGCCGCGCGGCGCGTTCGCAATCGCTTGCCAGTGCGCGCAGCGCATCGCTCTCGCGCACCCGGGCCCAGACGGCCGTCGGCTCGCGCCGTCCGAACCACCCTACGCCTTCCAGAGCGACGTCGAAGCAAGGTGCGCTGATCTCGCCCAGCAGGTCGTCAAGGTCGCGCGCCGTTGTTTCGCTCACCTCGCCATAATAGCAGAGCGTGATGTGGAAATTGCGTGCCGGCCGCCAGCGCGCCCCCGGCAGGTCTGTCTGAAGCGCAAGAAGGTCCGGCGCGATGTCAGGCGGAAGGGGCAGGGCGGCGAACAGGCGGTACATGGCAGGAAATCTCTGAAAATACAGACGAAAAAGCCCGGCCGTTTCCAGCCGGGCCTGATCGAACCCCTCGCAAGCCGTCAGCCTGCAAGTTCATCCAACTTGCCGAAATGTTCGGCAAGAAGGTAGTAGAATGTGACACGAGACTTCGCACCGCCCTCTGCCTTCATGCGATCGCAGATGGCCTTGATGCCAGCATCGATTTCTGCCTGCTTGTGTGCGAGGCCGAGTTTGCCGCGGCACCATTTCTCCCGCACCCGGTCAAGTTCACCATCATCGCTGCACGCGACGATTGAACTGTCCTTGTTGCGAAGCGCGATACCCAGGTGACCGACGATTTTTTCCGCCGCCGCCTGATTATATGCCTTCGCATACTTCTTTATATTTTCTGCATATAAAGATGCATCAGCCATTATGTATTACCCCTTTGAAAATCGAAGTGTTCCCTGTCCAGGGGAACACCTGATGAACAAGGAATACTGGAGGCAAAAGTCGAGTCAATGCAGCCACTGCAATGAAAAGGCGATCATTTCCCCGGGGAAGATATTTACTTTGGGGTGCCCCAAAGGCCGACAACAAAGGCGCGACGAGGCAAAGGACAGAGGCGGATCAGGCGGGCCAAAGTGCCATTCCGAAGCCATAGAATGCCATCCTTGACCAACCCAAGGATGGTTTTGCGGCCCGCCAGATGCCATGCGGTTTTTGTTGCGATCCGCCAGAGGATACACCATATGTAACAGTAGTAGTCGCAGGGTTCTTGCGCTCACATTCGAAAGGCAAAACATCATGAACGACTTCAACCGGACCTACGCGCCCATCGACGCCCGTTCGATGGATACGTCGGTCAATGTGGGCCTTCGCAGCTTCATGCTGGGGGTCTACCAGAAACTCGCCCTCGGTATCGCGCTCGCAGGCGGTATCTCCTTCCTCGTCGGTTCGGGCGTCGTCCCGGGCCTGAGAGAAGTGCTGCTCGGCACGCCGCTCTTTTATGTCTTCCAGTTCGGTCCCCTCGCGCTCATCTTCGGCTCGGCCTTCCTGATGAAGAACCCGTCGCCGCTTGCCACCGGCATCATCTACTGGGCCGTCGTGACGATGCTCGGCGTCTGTCTCTCGATCTGGGTCGCGATGGCCACCTCCGGCATGAGCGGCGCTACACGCGGCGGCGCCGTGCTGACACCAACCTTCTATACCATGACCAAGGCCTTCCTGCTGACGGCCTCGGCCTTCGGCGCGCTGAGCCTCTTCGGCTACATGACCAAGACCAACCTTCGCCCGATCGGCATCGTTGCGGTCTTCGCGCTCTGGGGCGTGGTCGGCATCTCGCTGCTCAGCCTCCTGTTCCCGCCCTCGGGCATGCTCGAAGTGATCATCCAGGTCGCCGTGCTCGGCATCTCTGGCGTGCTGGTCGCATTCCAGACGCAGGAACTGAAAGAGGGCTATTTCGCCAACGAAGGAAATGCCCGCTCGCTCGCTGTGATGACGAACTGGGGCGCCCTCAACTTCTTCATCATGTTCTACAACATGTTCACAATCCTGATGTCGATGCTGTCGCGCGACTAGTCCGCCCGGCACCTCACCGTCTCGTGCGCCCCGCAGACCTTGAGTCTGCGGGGCGCATTCGTTTGCACCCGATTGCACCCCGGCGCCGCCTCGGCTAGGGCTCCCGCGACGCACTTTCCGCGCCTGCCCGAGGAGACACACCATGGCCCGCAACAAGATCGCCCTCATTGGTTCCGGCATGATCGGCGGCACGCTCGCCCATGTCTGCGCGCGCGAAGAACTCGGCGACGTGATCCTGTTCGACATCGCGGAAGGCCTGCCCCAGGGCAAAGGCCTCGACATCGCGGAGTCGACCCCCGTCTACGGCGCCTCGGTCGGCCTCAAGGGCGTCAATGACTATGCCGGCCTTGCCGGCGCCGATGTCTGCATCGTCACCGCCGGCGTGCCGAGGAAGCCCGGCATGAGCCGCGACGACCTGCTCGGCATCAACCTCAAAGTTATGAAAGCCGTCGGCGAGGGGATCAAGGCGCATGCGCCAGACGCGTTCGTGATCTGCATCACCAACCCGCTCGACGCGATGGTCTGGGCGCTGCGCGAATTTTCCGGCCTCCCGCATGCGAAGGTTGTCGGCATGGCGGGCGTGCTGGACTCCTCGCGCTTCGCCTACTTCCTCTCCGAGAAGACCGGCGTGTCGGTCGCCGATATCCACGCCTGGACGCTCGGCGGTCACGGCGACGACATGGTACCGATGGTGCGGCACTCCACCGTCGGCGGCCTGCCGCTGCCTGAACTCGTCAAGCAGGGCTGGATGAGCCAGGCCGAACTCGACGCCATCGTCGAGCGCACCCGCAAGGGCGGCGGCGAGATCGTCAACCTCCTGAAAACCGGGTCGGCCTATTACGCCCCGGCCGAGAGCGCAATTGCGATGGCAAAGGCCTATCTTGGCGACCAGAAGCGTGTCCTGCCGGTCGCCGCCTTCTGCCGGGGACAGTATGGCGTCAGTGAGATGTATGTCGGCGTGCCGACCCTGATCGGGGCGGGCGGCGCAGAAAAGATCGTCGAGTTTGATGTGAACGCCGCCGAGAAGGCGATGTTTGAAACCTCGGTCGCATCGGTCAAGGGCCTGATCGAGGCCTGCAAGGCCATCGATCCTTCCCTCTCCTGAGGCCGGTACCTTGGCCATCGGCCCGACCATCGAGACTGCCCGACTGATCCTGCGTCCTCCGAGGGCGGAGGATTTCGAGGGCTTCTGCGACCTGATGGCGGATGAGAATTCGGCAAGGTTCATCGGCGGCGTGCAGCCGCCAGAAATCGTCTGGCGGACCCTTTGCGTGATGACCGGTGCGTGGACGATCACCGGCTTATCGATGTTCTCCGTCATCGAGAAGGAGACCGGCCGCTGGATCGGCCGCCTCGGGCCGTGGCAGCCGGTTGGCTGGCCGGGCACAGAAGTCGGCTGGGGCTTGCTCACGTCCGCGCAGGGCAGGGGTTATGCAATCGAAGGCGCCTCGGCGGCGATGGACTATGCCGTCGACATCCTTGGCTGGACCGAGATCATCCACTGCATCGACGAAAAGAACGCAGCCTCGATCAAGGTCGCCGAACGGCTTGGCTCGACCGTTCTGCGCAAGGCCGTTCCTCCGCCGCCCTTCCAGGACAAGATATGGGACGTCTACGGACAATCGGCGGATGCCTGGCGCGCCCGCCGCAAGGCCTGATCAGCAATCGTCGTCGTCTTCATATTCGAGCTTGACGATCTCGCCGTGCCCGCCAGAGATATCGATCTCGATTTCCTGGCCGTCATACGTGCAGCCTTCGATTTCCCAGTTGCCATTGCCGCGCTTGATTTCCTTCACCCAGTCCAGCTCATAAGCGGCCGCAATGTCGAGGGCGTGCTCGGCGCTGATGGCGTACTCACGATGATTGCGCCGGCGGTCATCATCGTCATCATCGTCGGCCAGCGCAATCGGTGCAAAGCTCGTGGCCATCAGGCAGGTAATCAGCACGCTGTGGATCGCTTTCATCGGGTCTCTCCGTGTTCTTGAGATGCGCAAAACGCCCCACGCGGCGTGAACCGTGCCTGAACATCCGCTTCAGGTTCGGCGCGGCGGGCGTGATCACCTCTGCGTGAAACGTGGCCCTGCAGGCTCGCAAGTGGCGAGGCCCCGGGCTAGGCTGACAGACGTTGGATCAGCGACCTCAGGAGTTCAAGATGACCCGCCACATGACCCTCGCCACCCTGCTGGCCATGCTTCCGGCCGCGGCCATGGCGCAGACTCTGACCCCGCCAGCTCCGGCCGTCGCGCAGGCCGCCATCGGTCCCGAGATCGGCGCCCCGGCGCCCGCCCTGACGGTGCTGAACACCGACGGCGTGCCAATCGGCTTGAACGAACTCGCCGGGCCCGCAGGCACGATCATCGCCTTCAATCGTTCCGCGGCCTGGTGCCCGTTCTGCCAGAAGCAGATGGCCGATCTTGAAAGCATCAAGGATGGCCTCGCTGCCGCGGGCTGGACACTGACAGCGCTCACCTATGACACGCCGGAGGTTCTTGCCACCTTCGCCGCGAAGGCAAACGTCACCTATCCGCTCCTGTCAGATCCGGGCAGCGCCACCATCAAGGCCTTCGGTCTGCTGAACACCGAGATGGCCGAAGGCAGCCGCGCTTATGGCGTGCCGCACCCGGCGATCATTTTCATCTCGGCAGATGGCCGGGTGGCCGGCATGCTGCGCGAAGACGGCTACAAGACGCGCCCCGCCACAGAGGTCGTGCTCGCCCGCGCCGAAGCCCTCGCCAGCGGGAACTAGGTCTGCGAGGGCCTTGACGGCGCCGGGAAGGGTGGGACAAGCGCGTCATGACAGACGCGCCATCGCCCCACCGTTTGACCCTCGTCACTGATGCCTTGCGCGCAACGCTTGAAGCACTGCGACTTGTCCGCCGCGAGTTGGAAGGCGCAACCACAGACACCGCGCGCTGGCGCTGGGTCGCGCTCGGTCTCGTCACTGCGATGCAGGGTGCGCTCGTCGCCGCGCTCGCAGGATACGAGACGGCAGAGCGAGACGCGATCCTCAATCCGTCCCAGCCTGACCGAATCGCGCCGGTCGCGCTGCTCCTGCGGCGCGCGCGCAGTCCGGATTACCTATCATCCCCCGAACGCATCGATTTCACTGCAGGCAAGGTGCACCGCATCGAACGTATCCTCGACCTGCGCAACGCGGCCGTTCACGGCCTGCGTTTCGAGGTGCCTTCCGGGACACTGGACGATATGGGCGCGGCGCTGGCGCTTGTCGATCATTGTGTGCGCGCTCATCCGGCGTTCGATCCTGCGCCGCACGCGGCTGTTTGCGCGATGATCGAGGACGAATTGCGCGCCATCGCCCGTGTGCGCGAGACGCTCGCTTAACGTCAAAGTCACGGCTGGCGTTTAGCCTCGGCGGATGCACATGTTCCGCGCTCTTCTCGCTGTCGTCCTCGCCTTGGCGCTGGTGGCGGCCCGCCCCGACACCTTCACGCGTGAGGAGCTGCTTGCGATCGAGCGCGAACATCAGGCCGCCGAAGCGCGGCTCGCGGCGATGCAGGGCGCCGAACAGGTCGCTGGTGATGACCTGAAGGCGCTGGACACTGACCTTCTCTCCGCAGCCATGGAGGCGCGCCGCCGCGAGGAACAGGCGACCGCCGCCGAAGAGGCCCTCGCCAGCCTTGCAATCCGCCGCACCGAAGCCGAAGCACGCCTCCTGACAGACGAACAGGCGCTCGAAGACCTGCTCGCGACGATCGCCGCATCCAACCGCCGGCGCCCGCCCGCACTTGTCGTCTCCCCCGGCAAGGCAAACACCGCGATCCGCCGCGCCATTCTGATGGGCGATGTCACGCCGCGCCTGCAGGCCACCACCGCCCGTCTCGGCACCGAGATCGAAGACGTGAGCCGCCTCGAGAAGCAGATCGCGGCAGAGCAGGCCCGGCTCGCCAGTGCGCAGGAAACCCTCGCCGTGAAGAAGCAGGACATCGAGCGCCTCGCTGCCGCCAAGCGCACCGCCTATGAAGGCCTCACGGGTGACCTCACACACCTGCGCACCCGGGCCGGCCAGCTCGGCCAGGAAGCGGCCACGTTGCGTGAGCTTCTCGCCGCCCTCGAAGC
>JBGSVY010000223.1:0-20780 GCA_041752715.1 Hyphomonas sp. | reverse complement strand
ATCGTCGGTCCGCGCGAAGCGCTGCTCACACGCGGGCTGCTCCTTGAGGAACTCAACTGGCTCGGGCAAGGCAGCCTCGAGGCCGCCGCCGCGCGCGGCGCGCCCGTGCTGATCCGGGTACGGTCAACCCGTCCGCCTGTGCCGGGCAGGCTCGGCTACACCGACGGCCAGCCCGCGGTCTTCTTCGACGCGCCAGAGGAAGGCGTCGCCCGTGGCCAGGCCGCTGTGCTCTACGATCCAGCCGGCGGCACACGCATCCTCGGCGGCGGCTTTATTGCGCAAGCGCTGCCAGCTGATGAACGCGTCGCAATGGCCTGACGACTCCGGGATGTAAGACTGGTTTCAACGCGTGGCGGCATCCCGCGACCGGAGCAAGGCGAACGCGATCCCGCCAATCACCAGCAACCCGGCGCTGACCAGCCGAAGCGTCAACGGCTCCTGCAACAACATGGCGGCGCCGAGCGCCGCAATCACCGGCACGGTCAGCTGTGAGATCGCCGCCGTGGACGTGCGAAGGTTCGGCAGAACGGCATACCACAAGGCATAGCCAAGCCCCGACGTGATCGCCCCCGAAACGACAGCCAGCCCGGCGCCCAGCGGGGTCATGTGCAAGGGTGCAAGCGCGAGCGCCAGCAAGCCGAATGGGAGCGACAGGAGAAAATTCGCAGCCGTCTCGCCCAGCGGATTCGTGGCATTGCGCCCGGCCAGCGAATAGACGCCCCAGCCGATTG
Organism: Hyphomonas sp.; assembly: GCA_041752715.1. Classification (GTDB taxonomy): domain Bacteria; phylum Pseudomonadota; class Alphaproteobacteria; order Caulobacterales; family Hyphomonadaceae; genus Hyphomonas. The sequence continues at coordinate 20,049 of JBGSVY010000223.1, read as the reverse complement.
CCGCGATCGCCATCATCACCGCTCCGGTTGGCGAAAGGGTCGATGCGCTGCTTGGCCAGAGCAGCCAGGCAAGGCCGGCAAAGGCGATTGCGGCCCCGATCATCATGCGCCGCCCCAGGTGTTCGCCACGAATCCCGGCGCCTGCAAGCATGGTGAGTTGCACGCCACCAAACAGGATCAGCGCGCCTGCCGCCGCGCCAAGCGAGACATACGCAAACGAAAAGCCAAGCATGTAAGCCGTCAATCCGGCCACTCCGGCGAGACGCCGGCGCGCCAGCAGCGGCTCCATCCTGCCGCGGACCCCTGCGAGGAGCACGAGGATCGTGGCGCCGCTGGCCAGCCGGATCGCCGCAAAACTGGCCGGGTCAATGTCGCCCTCGGCGAGCGCGAAGCGATTGAGGAGCGAATTGGCCGCGAAGGCCATCATGGCGAGCGCGGTCATCAGAATCGGCATCAGGGCTGGGCCGGACGTCACGCCAGCCAGTCGGGCGCCACCACGCCGGTGGCCAGCGCCGGCTGCGGATGGCGCTTCAGCAGTTCACTGACGATCCGGTCAGCCACTCGGTCGGCTTCACGCAGTGGTTCATAGGTCCACTGATCAAGCGTGCCGTCAAACCAGCGGGCCGCGCTGTGCCCAATCAGGCTGGCGTGAAGCGCATCGAACTTGTCGGAGCGCCCCTCAAGCCGCGCGATGTGAACCGGCAAGCCATGCCAGGCCGCTTCTGACAGCATATTGGCGCTGTCTTCGGTGACGATGGCGGCCTTCGAGAAGGCGAGCCAGGCGAGATACGGGTTCGGCCCATCATGCGGCCCGTTCCAGAACCGTGCACCGATATCTGACGCCATGTTGCGCATCCGGGCGGCAATCGCTGCCGGCGTCCGCCTCGAGGCTGTGATCCGCAGGCGCCAACCCTCGCGCGCCAGCGTCCGCAGCTGCGCCTCCAGCTTGTCGGCGGCCGCATCGGTGAAACTGTGCACGCGCGAATCTCCGCCGAGTACGACGATGGCGGCGCGCCCCGGTTCGTCGGCAAGGTTGGCAAAGGCCTGCCCCGCTTCATCGATGGCATCCTCGGAAAAATGCGCCGGTGAACCGGCGGTCGAGATGACGTTGGCGCCGGTCAGGCCATCGTGCTCGGGCACGACCAGCAGGTCGAAGTTTGCAGGGTCAATGTGGGGATCAAGGATGTGGACTGTCAGCGTCGCGCCGCCAGACCGTTCACGGACATATTTGGAAAGCGCCGCGGTCCTGCGGCCCGCTGCGATCCAGACCGTCGGCCAGGGCGGGGCAAGGGTCGCCCGTTCGGCGGGGACAAGCGAGGTCAATGGCGCGGGCCATTTGTCGGCAGGCAGCCAGGTCCATGGCGCGCGGGGGCTATACACGAGGGGGGCTTCGCGGTGCCCGGCGCCTTTGATGTGCGCAATTTTCATCCACCGGCTGCGTTCGCCAAGTGCCGCCACGATGGCCCGGACCTGCGAGGCATTGCCTGCACGGCCATCCGAGGCCGCCCAGACGGATGGTCCGAGCGACCCCATGGTGCCCACTTACTTGTAGCTGACTTTGGCGATCTCGTAAGCGCGCGCTCCGGAGGGGGCGGCCACCTCCGCTTCGTCGCCTTCTTCCTTGCCGATGAGGGCCCGGGCGATCGGCGAGGTGATCGAGATCTTGCCGACTTTCACATCGGCTTCGTCTTCACCGACGATCTTGTAGGTGTGCTTCTCTTCGGTATCGACATCAACAATTGTCACGGTCGCGCCAAAACGGATCTTCGAACCGGACAGCTTGCCAACGTCGATGATGTCAGCCCGTGCGAGCTTGTCGTCGATCTCGTTGATGCGCCCCTCGATGAAGCTCTGCTTCTCCTTGGCGGCGTGATATTCGGCATTCTCCGACAGGTCGCCATGCGATCGCGCCTCGGAGATAGCCGCAATGATGCTTGGCCGCTCAACGGACTTGAGCAGCTTCAATTCGGCTTGAAGTGCTGCGTGCCCTTCGGCCGTCATCGGGATACGTTCAATCATAACTTTACCCTATCTTCAGCGGCGAAAATCGTTGTCGCAAAAGCGAAGGGCGTCAAGTGGGGGAAGGTTCAACGCTTTGCAAGGCGCGAACCGATATTTCCTGTGTTTTCAGGCTGGCGATTGCCTGAACGGAGGCGATCGAAGCGGCAAGTGTCGTAAAATACGGAATTTTTCTGTTGACCGCCGTCCGCCGGATGGAGGCCGAGTCAGACAGAGAGGCCGCCCCTTCGGTCGTGTTAAAGACAAGCTGTATCTCGCCATTGATCATCGCATCGACGATATGCGGCTGGCCTTCCAGCACCTTGTTGATTGGCTGCACGGCAATGCCCTGCGCCGCGAGATAGGCGGCCGTGCCACGCGTCGCCACCAGAGTGAAGCCCATATCCACGAGGTTGCGCGCCGCATCGATCGCTCCGGCCTTGTCACCGTCGCGCAGCGAAATGAAAACGCAGCCCTCGGCCGGCAACCGGATGCCGCCGCCCAGCTGGCTCTTGAGGAAGGCCATGCCGAAATCATCCGCCCACCCCATGACCTCGCCGGTCGAGCGCATCTCCGGTCCGAGCTGCGGGTCCACGCCGGGAAAGCGGGCAAACGGGAACACGGCCTCTTTCACCGCGACCCGCCTCGGATTGGCGCGGGTGAGGTCGAAATTCTTCAGGCGCACCCCGGTCATCACCTTCGCCGCAATCGAGGCGATCGGTGCACCAACCGCCTTCGCCACGAACGGCACCGTCCGGCTGGCGCGGGGGTTCGCCTCGAGGATGTAGATGTCCTCACCCTTCACGGCGAACTGGATGTTGATGAGGCCCTTCACTTTCAGTGCCAGCGCCAGCTTTACGGTCTGCGCGGCAAGGCGCGCCTGCATGTCGGCTGAAAGTGTATAGGGCGGCAGGGCGCAGGCGCTGTCGCCCGAATGCACACCCGCCTCCTCGATATGTTCCATGATGCCGGCGACATGCACCTGTTCGCCATCGCAGATCGCATCGACATCCACTTCGATCGCGTCGCTCAGATAGCGGTCGATGAACAGCGACGCATCGCCCGAGACCGCCAGCGCCTCGGCGGCAAATTTGCGCAGGTCTTCGTCATTCCGGGCGATTTCCATTGCCCGCCCGCCGAGCACGAACGAGGGCCGCAGCATCACCGGATAGCCGATCTCGTTGGCGCGCGTCTCGGCCTCCTCGACGCTGCGCGCGGTCCGCGAGGGCGCCTGGGCAAGCCCCAGCGCGTCGATCAGCTCTGCGAACTGCTCGCGGTCTTCGGCAAGGTCGATCGATTCCGGGCTGGTGCCGAGGATCGGCAGGCCTTCCCGGTGCAGCGTTGCGGCAAGTTTCAGCGGCGTCTGTCCGCCAAACTGCACGATGGCGCCAAGATAGCGGCCGTTGGAACGCTCCTTGTGAATGATTTCAAGCACGTGCTCATCCGTGAGCGGTTCAAAGTAGAGCCGGTCGGATGTATCATAGTCCGTCGACACCGTTTCCGGGTTGCAGTTGACCATGATCGACTCGATGTTCAGATCAGCCAATGCAAAGGCCGCGTGGCAGCAGCAATAATCAAACTCGATGCCCTGGCCGATCCGGTTCGGACCTCCGCCAAGGATCATGGCCTTCACGCGCGGTGACGGCGCTGCTTCGCAGGCAGGCGCCTGTCCGGACAGGCCGGCGTGTTCGTAGGTCGAATAGAGATAGGGCGTCTTCGCCGCGAACTCGGCCGCACACGTATCAATTCGCTTATAGACGGGTCGCACGCCCATCGAATGGCGCAGGCCCCGAACCCAGCCCTCGGCCTGTCCGGTCAGCTGGCCGAGCCGCTTGTCGGAAAAGCCCATCGCTTTCAGTTCGGTCAGCGCCCGCGCCTCGCGCGGAAGGCCCGCCTTGCGGATCTCGCCTTCGGCCTTCACGATCTCCTCGATCTGGCGAAGGAACCAGGGGTCGTAGGATGTGATGGCGGCAACGTCCGCGACGCTGATATCCTGCCGGAAGGCCTCCGCGATGATCCGGATCCGGTCGGGCGACTGCACGGTCAGCGCCTGGCGCAAGGCTGTCTCGCTCTCGAAACGCATCTCGTCGAGCCCCGAAAGCCCGGTCTCCAGCGAACAGAGCGCCTTTTGCAGGCTTTCCTTGAAACTCCGCCCGATGGCCATCGCTTCGCCAACCGACTTCATCGCCGTCGTCAGCACGGGTTCGGCGCCCTTGTACTTCTCAAAGGCAAAGCGCGGGATCTTGGTGACGACGTAGTCGATCGTCGGCTCGAATGAGGCGGGCGTCACGCCCGTGATGTCATTGCTGAGCTCGTCCAGCGTGTAGCCGACAGCGAGTTTCGCTGCGATCTTGGCAATCGGGAAACCGGTCGCCTTCGAGGCCAGCGCCGAGGACCGCGACACGCGCGGGTTCATCTCGATGACGACGAGGCGGCCATCCTTCGGGTTCACCGCGAATTGCACGTTCGAACCGCCGGTCTCCACCCCGATCTCGCGCAGCACCGCGATCGAGGCATTGCGCATCACCTGGTATTCCTTGTCGGTGAGCGTCAGGGCAGGGGCGACGGTGATCGAGTCGCCTGTATGCACGCCCATCGGATCGATGTTCTCGATCGAGCAGATGATGATGCAATTGTCCGCCTTGTCGCGGACGACCTCCATCTCGAACTCTTTCCAGCCGACAAGGCTCTCGTCGACGAGGATCTGCGCCATGGGCGAGGCGGCAAGCCCCGAGCGGCAGATCTCTTCATACTCCTCGATATTATAAGCGATGCCGCCGCCGGTGCCGCCCAGCGTGAAGGCCGGCCGGATCACCGCCGGCAGGCCGACGACGTCGATGGCGTCCATTGCCGCTTTCAGGCCAGAGATCCGGTCATAGCCCTTGATCCGCCCGTCCGCGCCGCGCAGTTCGGGCGAGGCGATGATCGCCGCGCGCGGATTCTCGAGGCCGATGCGGGTCATCGCCTCGCGGAACAGCTTCCTGTCCTCGGCCATCTCGATCGCCTCGGCCTTGGCCCCGATCAGCTCGACGCCATACTTTGCCAGTACGCCTGAATGATGCAGGTCGAGCGCGCAGTTGAGCGCTGTCTGTCCGCCCATCGTCGGCAGCAGGGCATCGGGCCGTTCCGCCGCAATGATCTTCTCGACGAATTCCGGAAGGATCGGCTCGATATAGGTCGCGTCCGCCAGCTCGGGATCGGTCATGATCGTCGCCGGATTGGAATTGACGAGGATGACGCGGTAACCCTCGCTCTTCAGCGCCTTGATCGCCTGCACGCCCGAATAATCGAACTCGCAGGCCTGCCCGATGATGATCGGCCCGGCGCCGATAACGAGGATCGACGAGATATCCGTACGCTTCGGCATCTGTCGTGTCTCCTCGGGGCCAAACGGCTGCCCTATAGCGGGGAGTCGCGCAGCGGGGCAAGGAGAAAGGGCGCCGCTTCCGGCAGGATCTAGTTTTCGAGGCGGGCTTCGCGTGCGGCCTTGATGGTCACGGGAACGCGCGTCACCGATGGATCGAAGTCGATCTTCAGCGCCCCCTTATCGGCCATGTCGAGATAGTCCGCCACGATCTGCAAAAGTGGCGAGGTCTGTTCGGCTGCGCCCTTGCCTGTGATCGAGAGTTGCTGGCGGGGCAGGTAGAGCGTGCCAATCAGGTTGACCGTGCCTGAGCCGGTGAAGCGCGTCCGCTCGCGGGCTTTCCCGCTGAGTGCAGCGCGGCGGTTCTCCGCAATCGCAAAACCTGCTGTCGGGCCGTCTTCTGGCGCGGTGATCGTGGCGCGGGCCTGGTCGAGCACAGAGAAGGTCGCATTGGTTCCGTGCAGCACGAACGTCACCCCTTCGGCCGTGATCGTGGCCTTGCGCCGGACCGTGAAGGGTTCCCCAACAATGTGGTAAACGCCCGGCGTGAACTTCACATGCCCCGAAGCGATATCCATGCCGCCATAGGTGCCCGGCGAGAGCGTGAGCGTCGCCACACTGGAATATGTGTCCGCTGCCAAAAGGCTTGGGGGCAGGTTGTCCAATATTCCAAGGATCTGCGCAACTTCGAGTACGTGGAGGCCCTGGGCCTCGCCCTTTGTGAAATAGCCGGCATCATCAAGGTCCTTGCCCGCCTTCTTTCCATCGAACGTGCCGGAGACCGGATCGAGCGCCGCTTGGAACGTGGCAACCGCCGTTTCGGGCAGCGGCGCGTTGCTTCCGAGCGCATCCTTGATATCCCGCCAGGCATCCTTCAGGCCCGGTGCATCAAGCACTTTGGTAAGCGCATCGAGCAGCTGCTTCTCTTTGTACGATTTTGTGCTGGCCGTTGGGGGCAGAAGTGCCGTGACGCCACTTGGCAGCGGCGCGGTCCAGCTCGCCAGGGGATCAGGGATCGGGTCACAATTTTCATGTGGCTTCGGCGTCACTTTCGTGCCGGTCGAGGTCGCGCGGCCGGCGGCACAGAAGTGCTTTGCCTGCGCGGTCCCGCCGCTCAGCTGCATTGACAGCCCCGAGGTCGCGTTGGTCCAGACAACGCAATTATCTGCAGTCAGGCTTCCCTCATCCATGATGGCAAGGCCGGTGCCCTGACCATCAAGGCCGAGGATGCAGAGCGGGAAGCCCCAGGTTGCAGATGCCGTCGCCGACCGTTTGATTTCGATCCCTCCATTGCGTCCGGCCATTCTCGCGGCCGGATTTGCCGGCACAAAGGCAAGACCGACTTCGATCTTGGCGTGCTGGCCGTAGGGGTCTTCGACAACCGAGCTGATCTCGAGGTCGCGCACATCATGGCCCGCATTGGCCGAGACGGACGCTTCGACCGCGCCTCTCGCGTCGGCAACGCGGTCCTGAAGGCGGGGCGAACTTGCACTGACGAAAGCCGAGGCGCCCGACAGCGCCGCGAAGTCAGCCGTGGACTGGATATTGTTGGCGGCCCGGCCGTCAAGGCTAAGCGCAAGCGCCGCGCCGCCGAGCGCGATGATCGCCGTCAGCGACATCGCCATCATCGGCATGATCGATCCTGCGATTTCGGTCCGCAGGCGCGCAAGACTTCGGGAGAACGCATGGACGTGTGTCATGCGACGGAGAGTAGTGGGAATTTTCTTATTCCCGTTTAACGCTGCAGGTACGCTCTATCGAAGTTCTTTAACCTGCCGCTAACCCTGATGGCCAAGCACGGCATCGGCCACGAAGGGATTGTCGATCCGCTCCTGGCCGAAGGTCGAGATCGGCCCGTGGCCCGGAATGAAGCGCATGTTGGGCCCGAGCGGCCACAGTTTCTGCGTGATCGAGTGGATCAGCTGCTGGTGATTGCCACGCGGAAAATCCGTCCGCCCGATCGACCCGCGGAACAGCACATCCCCGACGAACGCAAGCTCCCCTTCGGGTTGAAAGATCACGACATGACCCGGCGTGTGGCCGGGGCAGTGGACCACGCCGAACTTCAGGCCCGCGAGTTCCAGCTCGTCGCCATCCTCAAGATACCGGTCCGGCACAACGTTACGTCCGTCGGTGATGCCATAGCGCGCACCCTGGGCCTCGATCTCGTCGAGCAGCCACTGGTCGTCCCGGTGCGGGCCAATCACCGGACACCCCGTCCGCTCGGCAATCTCCGCCGCTGCACCTGCATGATCGAGATGGCCATGCGTCAGCCAGACCGCGACAATCTTCACGCCGAAATGCGCTGCCGCGCCGAGCAGGCGCTCGGTCTCGCCGCCCGGATCGATGAAGACGCCTTCACCGGTCTCGCGCGACCAGATCAGCGACGTGTTCTGCTGCAGTGGCGTCACCGGCAGGATCCGGATCTCGAGCTTCGGGGCAGGGGACGTGTCTGTCATGGTCCTCACATATCCTCTCGCGCGCCAGAGGCAAACGCCATTGGCGTCTTTCCCTTGCTCGACGGCTCGGTTAACAAAGCGTAAAGTGTAAGCGATAGAGGGGCAGAGAGCCATGCGGATGCCGGGCAATCAGAGGCGGGGCGGCCTTGGCGGGCTTATCGGATCGCGGTTCGGTATCATCCTGATCGCGTTGATCGGCCTGTTCCTTTACTGGCAGATGAACCAGAAGGACGTGCCCTTCGCGCCCGGCAAGAAGCAGATGAACACCATGTCGGTGGAGCAGGAAATCCAGCTCGGCCAGCAGTCCTACCTCCAGATATTGCAGGGCGAGCAACAGCAGGGCAACACTGTGCTCTGTGCCGACGAGGCGTCCTGCACGGGCAGTGCGCGGGACCTTACCGCGACGATCCGCGAGATTGGCGACCGGCTGGAGAAGGCTGCGCTCGAACTGGAGAACGAATACCGCGCCAAGGGCTACAAGATGCCGGGCGTCGTCGAGAAGTTCGACTGGACTTACTACGTCGTCGACTCCGCCACGCCGAACGCCTTCTGCCTGCCGGGCGGCTATGTTGCCGTCTATACCGGCATCCTCGACATCACCGGCAATTATGATGGCAGCGTCACGCTTGATGATATCGCAGACGTCAACAAGCTCGCCGTGGTCATGGGCCACGAGATCGGCCATGCGCTTGCGCATCACGGCGCCGCCCGGATGAGCACGCAGCAGGTCCTGCAGATGGGCCAGATGGCTGTTGGCGTCGGACTTGGCGATATGGGCGCCGCCCAGCAGCAGGCCGTCATGCAGGCCTTTGGTATGGCCGCGCAGGGCTCGTTCCTCGCCTTTTCGCGCGAGCACGAGACGCAGGCCGACAAGATCGGCCTCGATCTGCTCGTGAGGGCCTGTTACGATCCGCGTGAAGCCCCTGAGCTCTGGGAGCGGATGGGCGAGATCGGCGGCGGCCAGCGCCCGCCCGAATGGATGAGCACCCACCCGGCCTCCGAAACGCGCGCCGAAAACTTCCGCACGTGGATGCCCGACGCCATCGCTGAATACGAAGCCCGCTGCGGCCGGCTGGGTTAGGCGAAGTCGTCGCCAGCGCAAGGCCGCATACGGCGAGAGACAGGGCCGGCAGCTTCAATCTATCTGGAGGCCCGTGGCGCCGCATCGCGCTCGACACTGAACAAAGAAAAACCGCGCAGCCCGTCTCTTGACGTTTGGCTGCGCGGTGAAGGTGTCCCCTGCCGTGCGTCCCCCGCAATGCAGTTGTCGTCCAGCCTGCTTATCCGGATCCGGAGCTGACGTCTTGATTGCGTCATTCTCCCGAAACATTTACATACTATCGGTATGTTTGCGTTTCAAGGGGCGCCAGCATGGTCAAGCGGACACAGGAAGACGCCGATGCAACCCGCCGGGCCATCGTCAGCGCAGCCAAATCCCTGTTCGAAACAGAAGGGTATGCGTCGGCCTCGATCACGCAGATCGCGACCGCAGCCGGCGTGACCAAGGGCGCTCTGTTTCATTATTTTGACAGCAAGGAAGACTTGTTCGTCGAGGTCTGGACGGAATTGCAGGTCGCCATGGACAAGGCTGCGGGTCTCGCCGCCGTCAAGGCGCGCGATCCAGACGACTCCTACGCGGGCTTCCTCGCAGGCTGCAAGGTCTATTTTCAATGGTGCACCCGCGCTGATTACCAGAAGATCGTGCTTGTCGATGGTCCCTCGGTGCTCGGCATGAAGCGCTGGCGGGAACTCGATTTCAGTCTCGGCCAGGAAAACATGTTGCGTGGCGCGTCCTATCTTGCCCGCCAGGGATACTTCCCGACCTCAGAAATCCGGCCGTTCTCAATCATGCTGCAAAGCGCTCTGAATGGCGCAGGTTTCGCCCTCGCGGCCAAGGAGAAGGGGATCAGCCGGGCCTCCCTGTTCCGCAGTTTCGAGCGCCTGCTTCGCGGCCTGCGCTAGCACATCGCGCGTCGGATTCACGCCACCTTGTCGCCCCGGTGCTCTAGGCCTTCACCGTGTCGCGCATCAGGCCCGCAAACCGCTCGAACAGATAGAAACTGTCTTGTGGGCCGGGGGAGGCTTCCGGATGGTGCTGCACCGAGATGATCGGCTTTCCCTTCACGGCGAGGCCTGAATTGGTGCCATCGAACAAGGACCGGTGGCTTTCCTCGACGCCGGCCGGAAGGCTTGCCGGATCGACCGTGAAGCCATGGTTCATCGACACGATCTCCACCTTGCCGGTGACAAGATCCTTCACGGGATGGTTTGCGCCGTGATGGCCTTGCGTCATCTTCACGGTGCGTGCACCGAGCGCCAGCGCGAGCAACTGGTGCCCAAGACAGATGCCGAGGATCGGCAGGCCGCTGTCGATGAGGGAACGGATCATCTTGCCGGACCGGCGGATCGTCGCGGCCGGATCACCCGGTCCGTTGGAAAGCACCACACCGTCAGGCTTCAGCGCCTCGATTGCCGCGAACGCTGTATCGCCATTGACCACCGTGACCCGCGCGCCGACGGAGGCCAGGTTGCGCAGGATGTTCTTCTTCACGCCGAAATCGACCAGCACGACATGGAACGCCGGCGCGCCCATCGCGTCATGCCCCGTGCCCGGGTGCCAGAGGCCCTCGGTATGGGTGAAGACGGCCTCCTGATCGACATCGGCGGCAAGATCGGCGGCGTCGAGGCCGGGCCAGCCCTTCGCGGCAGCGATCAGGGCGTCAAAATCGATGTTCCCGCTGGGCTGATGGCAGATCGCGGCGCGCGGCATGCCGCGCTCGCGGATGATCAGGGTGAGGGAGCGCGTATCGATGCCGGAGAGGCCGATGATGCCGCGCCGGGCAAGCCAGGTCTCGAAGGATTCTGCCGCGCGCCAATGAGAGGGCGCTGTGATCGCCTCGCGGAAAATCGCGCCCCGCGCGGCGGTGGCGGCGGGCGGCGTCGAGTCCTCATGGTCCTCCGGATTGGCGCCGGTATTGCCGATATGCGGGAAGGTAAAGAGTACGATCTGGGAGGCGTAGGAGGGGTCTGTCAGGACTTCCTGGTAGCCGGTCATCGCGGTGTTGAAGCAAAGCTCGCCGGTGCTGAGTCCAACTGCGCCTGCACCGGATCCGGCAAAAACCGACCCGTCCGCCAGTGCAATGGCCCCTGTGGCTGAGTCCATACCTTGAATTTTCGTCATTTGCCTCTTATCTCCCACTGCTGTCTGTATTGAATACTCATTAACCAAACAGGCAGAAACTTGGCCGCGTATTGAGGCTAAGTCGCTGCATCGTCAAGCAAGCTGGCGGATGCGGGGAAGGAAAGGCAGTCGACGGCATGGGCCGGGAAGATTTGAGTGCGTTTATGACGCTTAAGGCGCGCATTGCTCAGGCGCTGAAGACCGAATCCGAACATTGCACAGACGAAACGCGGCTTGCGACGCTGCGGCTCATCATGTGCGCGATCGGCGACCGCGACATCTGCGCGCGTGGCCGGGGTGTCGGCGAGGGCTGCCCTGATGCCGACGTGCGCGGTGTACTTGAGACGATGGTGGCCCAGCGCATCGCGTCGGCGCGTGAACACGAAGCTGAAGGCCGCATCGAAGAATCGATGCGCGAGCAAGACGAGATCGACGTGATCCGCCAGTTCCTGCCGGTGCCGCTTTCGGGCAAGGCGCTGGAAATCGTTGTGCGCCAGGTGGCGGAGGATATCGGCGCCGCGAAGTTGAAGGATCTCGGCCGCTGCATGACGGCGCTCAAGGAACGCTACCCCGATCAGATTGATCCGGCGATTGCTGGCAAGACCGTTCGGGCGGTGCTCAGCAAATAGCCGGACTAGAACCGGACAAATGGATCCCTCGGGGCATTCGGCTCGCACGCCGAAGGGAACGCTCTACGGCGTTGACCGTTAAGGCTGTCACCACCCCCGAAAGGACACCTCCATGAACAATCTATTTGTGACTGCCGGCGCGTTCGCCCTGCTGACATCCGCAGCGGCATGCGGCGCCGCCTATGACGCCGCCGATTCCAAGCCTGTTGTGGTGGCCGAGGCCCCCTCGGCGACTGAAGCTGTCGCCGATGACCCGGCAACAGCGCCCACGACACGCCAGACCTATCGTCTTGCCGTGGGAGAAAGCGAAGCCTCCGACCTGATCGGTGCCTCGGTTCACGACGTCGCGGGCAAGGAGATCGCAAATGTTGCGGACATCTGGCTCGGTGCAAACGGTTCGGCGCCGGTCCTCGTGCTTCGCGATGGCGGCATCGCCGGCATGGGCGGCACCCTCCGCACGGTGGCTTTCTCTGCGGCCACGTTCGCTCAGGATCCCGCCACCGTCGGCGAGGAGCCGAATGTAACCGTCCGGCTGACCGACGACACACTCACTCTGCTGCCCGTGTTCGAGCAAGCCACGATGGACGATTTTCACCTTGCCTCTGAACTCATCGGCAAGACAGCCACGATCACCTTCAATAACGAATCCGCGCGAATAAATGACCTGATTCTCTCGCCGACTGGCGAGGCGCGTTACGCGGTTGTTTCGCCCGATCTGATCAGCACCAGCCAGATCCTGATCGATGCCTCTGCCATCAAGGTTGCCGAAGGTGACACCGACGGTCAGCGAGTCCTCGACCTCGATGCGCGCGCATTTGTGGACGCTCCCGCGTACCCCCGGGAATAAGTCTGCCGTTGTCATTGAACAGGGTCCTGCTGCAAGGCGGGGCCCTGTCTTTTTGGGGGCAGCGTGAAATGGTGCGTTCCCCCGCCGGATCGAAACCGGTAGAGTGACGTTAATGTCTCAAGGCGTGCGCATTCCTGAGGGTTTTGTCGATGAGCTGAAGGCCCGGATCCGGCCATCGGATGTCATCGGCCGCAAGGTGAAGCTGACGCGGAAGGGCAAGGAATGGGTCGGCCTGTCGCCGTTCACCGCCGAAAAGACCCCCAGCTTCTACGTCAATGACCAGAAGCGCATCTTCAAGTGCTTCTCCTCCGGCATGGGCGGTGACGTCATCAATTTCGTCATGGAGACCGAGCGGCTTTCCTTCTTTGAGGCGGTCGAGAAACTCGCCGAAGAAGCGGGGATGAGCCTGCCCAAGGCGAGCCCCGCCGCCGCTGAGGAATACGACCACCGCAAGCGCCTGCAGGCGGCCTGCGAGGCTGCGGCCGCCTTCTTCGAAGACCGCCTGCGTGCCGGCGAAGGCGCCGGGGCACGGGCCTACCTTGAAGGCCGGGGTCTGGACGCCGCCACATGGGCGCGCCACCGGATCGGCTATTCGCCTGATGACTGGCGCCGGACACGCGAGCACCTCAAGGCGCTTGGCTTCACGGATGCGGAAATCCTCGAAGCGGGCCTCACCAAGGAAAGCGACAAGGGCGGCGAGCCGTATGACGCCTTCCGGGGCCGCCTGATGTTTCCGATCCACGATGCCCGCGGCGGCGTGATCGCGTTTGGCGGCCGTGCGCTCACCCCGGATGCCAAGCCGAAATATCTCAACTCCGGCGACACGCCCCTCTTTCAGAAATCGCACATCCTCTACCGTTACAAGGCGGCGCGCGAAGCCCTCGGGCATGGTGACGGTGGCGGTCTGATCGTCTGCGAAGGCTATATGGATGCCATCGCGCTCGCCGAGGCGGGCTTCGGCCAAGCCGTCGCGCCGCTCGGCACGGCGCTGACCGAAGATCAGCTGCAACTGATCTGGCGGGCGGGGCCGGAACCCGTGCTGTGCTTTGATGGCGACAAAGCGGGCCTCGGCGCCGCCCATCGCGCCATCGACCGGGCACTGCCTTTCGTTGAGCCGGGCCGGTCACTGTTCTTCGTGCTGCTGCCGGACGGATTGGACCCCGACGATCTGATCCGGGCGCGCGGCGCTGGCGCCATGGCGCAAGCGCTGGCCGCGAAGATCCCGCTCAGCGAATTGCTGTGGCGACGCGAACGTGACGCCGAACCGCTCAATACTCCGGAACGCCAGGCCGGGCTCGAGGCCCGCCTGATGGCAGCTTGCGCGCTCATCAAACATCCCGCCGTGCGTCAGGCCTACGAACGCGACCTGCGCGGCCGCGTGCGAGACCATCTGTGGGAACTTCGCCAGGCCAGCCGTAACACAAGCTACAGAAAGCGGCCCGGAAAGGGACAGATTCCCGTCGAGGGAGAACGCGCGCAATCTGAATTGCGCAACGGCCTGAAAACGAGGCTCCAGGGGTTAGGCCTGATTTTTGACCTCGTAGAGCATCCCGAATTATTTGATGGGCTGGAACTTCAGATCATTTCGGCCGACTTTGAAGATCAATGCGTGGTGTTCCTGAGAAACCGCGTGCTGGACCTGATCGTGGAAGGAAAAACGCCGTCCCTGGAGCTGCTTCTGGCGCAGCTGCAGCAAAGCGACATTCCGGATCGGGCGGACGTGGCAGCCACGATTCTGGACTTCCAGAAGCAGCGAAAAGAAGAAAAATCCCACCGGGCCGTTTCGCTCGCGCGGCTAAGGCGGCAATGGGCGCTCGTGCTTCAGACGTTTGATTCCGAAAATCTCCCCGATGCAACGTCCGATCCCGGCGCGAACAGGCGCTATCTCGCGATGATTGCCGCACGGCAAAGCCGAAAGCTCCAGTTCAGCGAGTTGGCAGTTGAAGAAAAGGCGGGCGCCAGCCGTAAGCTGCAAACATTGCTGGCGCGCCTGCGGGAAGAGGCGGGCGAGTCCAAAGACGACTGAGTTCAGGCGATGCCGGACGTTTTCAGGCATCCGGACGCAGGAACGCCTATTGACCGGGCGCATGTGTGCGCCCATTTAACGCAAATCGGTAACATGCGTGCCGCGGGTTTGCTCATAAATTGCCCCAAGATACCTCAGCTAGCGGTCAATGGACCCGAGGCACGGGATTGGCAGATTGCCTTCGAGCAACACATCGTGGTGAGACGTTCTGGTCAGGAACCGGACGAAGCTGGCACGGATAGTGCGAGTTCGTGCGAAGTCTTGACGCCATCCCCTTGGCGGCGCAGGCAACAACTGATTTCAGAACGCCGGGCTCTCAGGGCTCGCATGAACGAGGCAGCGGGAAAAATTCGGCGAAAGCTGACGGTATTGGCGACAGGGCGAAGGGTTCCGGCGGCAGTCTATGTGGCGCGCCAACCCCGGACAGGAGAGGTTTGAATGGCAATAGCCACCAAGAAGAAAAAAAACACCGCCGGTGATGGAGAAGGCGAGGACGACAAGGAAAACGAAGCGGGTCTTGTCGATTTCAACTCGACCGACGTCAAGAAAGTCCTGAAGCGGGCCCAGAAGCGCGGTTTCATTACGCACGACGAAATCAATGCCCTGCTCCCCTCTGACGACATCACCTCCGACCAGATCGAAGATGTGATGTCCCAGATCTCCGAGATGGGGATCGCGGTCGTCGAGACCGAGGAGGAGGCCGAGGAACAGGGCAAGGCCCTGACCAAGATCGAGGACAAGAAAGTCCTTGCCAAAAAGGGCAACGCCCGTGGCTCTGATCGCACCGACGATCCTGTGCGGATGTACCTGCGCGAAATGGGCGCCGTCGAATTGCTCTCCCGCGAAGGCGAGATCGCGATTGCCAAGCGCATCGAGGCCGGCCGCGACGCGATGATCCGCGGCCTGTGCGAGAGCCCGCTGACGTTTGAAGCCATGATGGTCTGGCGCGACGAGCTGATCAATGAGCGCATCCTCTTGCGCGACCTGATCGACCTTGAAGCCACCTATGGCGCCGAAAATCCGCCGCCGGAACCGCCGCCGCCCCCCGAAAACAAGCCCCCGCCCGAGCCCGTGAAGGGCAAGGCCCGCCGCCAGAGCCAGGAAGAGGTCGACGAAGTTGAAGCAGAGCGCATGCGCCTGCAGCAACAGGAAGAAGAGGAAGAGGACGACGCGGCCGCGATGTCGATGTCGGCCATGGAAGGCGAACTGCGCGAAGGCGTGCTCGCCAAGCTAGACGAGATCGCCGACAGTTTCGGGCGTTACCGCAAGCTGCAGGACCGGCTCGTCGGCCGCAAGCTCGAAGGCAAGGACCTGACGCCAAAAGCGCAGTCCGAATATGACGAGCTGTCGCTTGCCATCGTCGAGAACCTCAAGACGATCCACATCAACAACGCCCGCATCGAGGCGCTCGTCGAACAGCTCTACGCGATCAACAAGAAGCTGATGGGCCTTGAAGGCAAGCTGATGCGTCTTGCCGACGCGCACGGCGTGCCGCGCAAGGAATTCCTCGAAAACTATATCGGCTGCGAACTCGAGCCGAACTGGGCCGAGCGTGTGCGCACGCTGACGGCCAAGTGGAAACGCCTGATAGACGGCAAGGGCGAGGAAATCGAAACCGTCCGTTCCGAGATCACCGAGATCGCCACCGAAATCGGTATCCCGATCGACGACTTCCGCCGGATCGTGCAGACCGTGCAGAAGGGCGAGCGCGAAGCCCGCATCGCGAAGAAGGAGATGGTGGAAGCCAACCTCCGCCTCGTGATCTCGATTGCGAAGAAATATACGAACCGCGGCCTGCAATTCCTGGATCTCATCCAGGAAGGCAATATCGGCCTGATGAAGGCCGTCGACAAATTCGAATACCGCCGCGGCTACAAGTTCTCGACCTATGCCACCTGGTGGATCCGTCAGGCCATTACGCGTTCCATCGCGGACCAGGCCCGCACGATCCGTATCCCGGTGCACATGATCGAGACGATCAACAAGATCATCCGTACACAGCGCCAGATGCTGCACGAGATCGGCCGCGAGCCGACCCCGGAAGAGCTGGCCGAAAAGCTCGGCCTGCCGCTCGAGAAGATCCGCAAGGTTCTCAAGATCGCGAAAGAGCCGATCTCGCTGGAAACCCCGATTGGCGACGACGAGGATTCAAACCTCGGCGACTTCATCGAGGACAAGATGGCGCTGCTTCCGGTGGACGCGGCCATCCAATCGAACCTGCGCGAGACAACCACCCGCGTCCTCGCCTCGCTCACGCCGCGTGAGGAACGCGTCCTGCGGATGCGCTTCGGCATCGGCATGAACACCGACCACACACTCGAAGAAGTCGGCCAGCAATTCTCGGTCACCCGCGAACGCATCCGTCAGATCGAAGCGAAGGCATTGCGCAAGCTGAAGCACCCGAGCAGAAGCCGGAAGCTGCGAAGCTTCCTCGATACCTGATCCAAATTGCAAAGGGCGGCCTGCGGGCCGCCCTTTTTTATTGCGCATGGACCTGCGGTCACTTTGCGCCCAACTTCTTCTGGCAATTTATACGGGTGAGATTTCAGAACAAAGTTGGCAAGCCAGTCAACATGCCAAGCAATAATTTGCTGGCAGTCTTGAGATGGTCTTCCCTAATTCTTCGGCATTCTTGATCAATCAGAAATCGTTGCTCGGAGGAGCTTAATTCCGGCCACTTGTTTCCTGATGTAACTAGCCGTTCGAGAATGTTCTGGCGGGCGCGAGTTTCGATGTAACTGCTATAGGAACCGGAAATCTCAGCAACAGTGTTAGCGTCTATCCGTTTTGCGTGAACCTCCACCGGGCGCAGCGTATAAGGTACTACTTCGGTTCTGCTACTTTGTTCCGAAATTTGGGCGCTGTGCTGTTTCTGGAGAGGCTTCAAGTATTGGGTCGCCTGACCGCAGCGGCCGCATGCCGATCCAGCTTGAACCTGTCTCAAAGTAAGAAAATTCTCGATGTCGTTGAGCCAGCGGTTGCATACATTTCTGCAGTCCTTGCAGCTAAATTCCAATTGTACGAACCCTTCGGTCCGCAATTGCTCCATCGTGGAGTTCATTGTGAATTTGAGCATGTCCCAAGCCCCTGAAGTCTTTCAGCGTAAGCAAGATTTTTTGCCGCTGCAATGTTACCTTGTAATCGTTGCGTCACACCAATTGACAAACTTTGCCATAGACGCGATTCTCCGGTTAAAGGAGCCCCGCCATGGCCACGATGAACATCTCCCTGCCGGACCAGATGAAAGCCTGGGTCGAAGAGCAATCTGCGGACGGCAAATACGCCAATTCCTCCGACCTGATCCGCGACCTCATCCGCCGCGAACAGATCAAGCAGGAGAAGATCGCGGCGCTGAACGAAAAGATTGCGGAGGGCTATGCCAGCGGCTTCATCGAGGTCGATGACATTCCCGCCTTTTTTGAAAGCATAAAGAAGAAAGCTGGCCTGTGAGCTTCCGTGTTTCGCGGGCGGCGACCGCCGACCTGTTGACCGTTCTTGAGCAAGGCATTCAGCGCTTCGGGCCCATCCAGGCCACAAGCTATATCGAGGGACTTCAAGGCGTATTTCAGTTGCTGGCCGAGTTCCCGAAGTCGAGCCCGGAACGGACAGACCTTGATCTCAATCAGCGGGTGCGTCCGTTCGGATCGCATCTGGTCTTCTATGCGATTGAGCCGGATGGAAGTATCGTCATCACCCGAATCCGCCATAGCCGGGAAGACTGGTCATCCGATTACTGACGGCGGCGCTTCACGCCGCGAGCTTCATCCGCAAGGTGTTTCCGGCGGGGCCGCCGAGACCGGTAATCCGGTGGTTCAGGCAATGGGTCAGGACACGGATATAGCGGGCCGCAATCTTTGCCGCCTCCGGCGTCAGCGTGCCGCTGCAGGCGCGCAGGATCAGGCAGAGATCTCCCGCAATCGTCCCGGCAAGCGGATAGCCGAACAGGGCGCCCTGGCCATGGCAATCATGTGCGGCGCGGTAGAGTGCGCCCGGCGACATGATCCTGCCTTCGGCCAGGTCCCGGGCGAGGGCATCGAACTGCGCCCTGGCCGCCTGCAGCCATTCATCCCTCAGGGCCGCCAGCGCGGGATTTCCAGTATCCTCCGCCATCGGATCAACCTTTAGCGCAGCGAGGCATGCGTCCAGCGGATCGTCCGGCCGGGCCGCAGGAGGCGCCTCGCGTGGCACTTGCAGCCGCACAATCGCGCTCAGCAGGTTGGCCTGATCGATCGGCTTGCTGACATATCCGTTCGCGCCCATCTTCAGGAAGCGCTCCCGGTCGCCCGACATCGCGTCCGCCGTCAGCGCAATCACAGGAATGTTCCGGTAGGGCGCCTCGCCGGCGCGCAGTGTTTTCAGCGCTTCGGTGCCGTCCATGACCGGCATGTGGATATCCAGCAGCACGAGATCGAACGCCGCGCGCTCCAGCGCGTCCAGCACTTCGCGCCCGTTCTCCGCCTCGGTGATCAGCGCGCCATGGGGCGCAAGGAAAACCTTCACGACTTCGCGGTTCACGCGGTTATCGTCCGCCAGCAGGATGCGAAGGCCTGAAATGGTCTTGCCGGGCGAAGGTGCTTCGCCGGCATCCAGCGACGCAACAGGCGCCGAGGCGGCTTCGGCGCGGAATGTCAGTGTAAAGACAGACCCCTTGCCTTGTACGCTCTCGGCGGTGACATCGCCGCCCATCATACGGGCGATGCGGCGCGAGATCGCGAGCCCGAGGCCTGAGCCACCGAAGCGGCGCGTCGTCGAGGCGTCAGCCTGCGAGAACTCTGAAAACAGGCGCGACAGGGCCTCTTCGCTGATGCCGATGCCCGTGTCCGAAACGCGGATCGTGACGCGCCAGGCGCCGTCCTCTTCCTGCGTCGCGATCGCCACGTGCACTTCGCCCATGGCCGTGAACTTCACCGCATTCGACACGAGGTTCGAGAGGCACTGGCGCACCCGGACCGGATCGAAGGACAAGGCGCTGGTCAGCGGATCGGAAATCTGGAGCAGCAGTTTCACGCCCTTCTCATGCGCTTTCGGCTCGAACAGGCGCGTGACGCGGCTTGCCGCATGACGCAGGTCGCAGGCCACGGGATGGATCTCGAGCTTGCCCGCCTCAATCTTTGAGAGGTCCAGTACATCGTCCACGAGGGCCACCAGCGTGCGCCCGGAATCGAGAACGATCTCGACCTTCTCGCGCTGCGTCCCGGTCAGATCCGGGTCCGAGGCGAGCGATTGCGCCATGCCAAGGATACCGTTCAGCGGTGTACGGATCTCATGGCTCATCGCCGCAAGGAATTGCGATTTGGCGAGGCTCGCCGCCTCGGTCTCCCTGGCCCGCTCTTCGGTCCTCTTGTAGTCTGTGATGTCGAAACTGATGCCTGCAATGCCGATCTTTCCGGAAGGCAGCCGCACAGGCAGTTTCTTGGTCAGTGCGGTCTTTTCCGGCCCGACCTGCTCGACGTTCAGGGACGTGTGCCCGTTCAGGACCTTGGTGTCCTCGCGCTCGAACACGGTCCATTGCTCGTCCGGATACATGTCCCGGTCGACCAAGCCG
>JBGSVY010000222.1:0-9329 GCA_041752715.1 Hyphomonas sp. | reverse complement strand
CACCAAGCCGATGGTCGGCCACATTGTCAGCCATTCCCAGATCAAGACCAAGCGGCGCTACCTGCCGAACCTGGTGCAGGTGACGCTTCACTCCGAAGCCCTGAACCAGAACTTCAAGATGCGCATCGCGGCCAAGGCCCTTCGCACAGTGGACAAGCTGGGCGGCCTCGACGCCTTCCTCGCCAAGGCGAAGGATGACACGCTGTCGTCCAAGGCCCAGAAGATCAAGCGTGACATCGCCAAGAAGGCCGTTGCCGCTTAATCCGCGACCCCTCCTGATTTCGAAACGCCGGGCCCCGCAGGTCCGGCGTTTTGCATTTCAGGCCGCGCAGAGACCGGGTCTCGGGCGGGCGTCTGCACCCCGAACCAACGCAGCCATTCGTCCGCGGAAGCGCTTTGGCCGAAAGTCTTAAGCGATCAAAGACGCCCGCCATGCGCAGCCGGTTGCCCCGGGCCCGGTGGCGGGCGTCTTTGATCGCAGAATGCCTGACGCGCGGGTGGCTGGCACCGTTATGGAGATTTGAGACGAGCGCCTGCTTTGACGTTGCGTGCAGATGGCGCATCTGGACGGCAATGTTGTCGCGGTGCGGCAGGCACAGTGCGGGTTTGGCTCTGCCTTGGCCTGTCTTTCGCACTATCTGCAGAACTGCGCATTCGGCCAGGCCGCAAGTTTCCAACGCCGCCGATGATGGCGAACGCGGGGACATCGGCAACAGAGAACGGAGCGAACGTCACGAGCTGTCCATCCGTGTCTGCGGCCGTCGCCTGAGTTGCGCTGCCGGGGTCACCAGTTCAACCAGGATCATCCGTCCACCGCAGCACGCGCATGGCGCCGGCCCGGGGGCCGGAGTGGGCGGCAGTATCTCTGTGGCCGGCGTGGGTTCGGAGATCGGCTCTGGCGGCGGGATGCGATCGGCGAGCAGGTCTCGCGCCTGCGCAATGGCGGCGCGGCGCTGGGTGTTGGCGAGGAACCCGACATGCCGGATGCGGTGCAGGCCGTCGGGCAGAACGTGCTGCAGGAACCGCCGGGCAAACTCGCTGGCGGCGAGCGTCATGACCCCGTATCTGGTCTCGCCCTCGCGGCGATAGTCCTTGACCCGGAACGTCACGCGCTGGCCGTCATAGGCTGTGATCCGGCTGTTCGAGATCGCGATCCGGTGGGTATAGCGGGCGAGGTAGGAGAGGACCTGGTCTGGTCCGGCAAACGGGCGCTTGGCATAGACGACCCAGTCACGCCGGCGCTGGCTCTTCAGGAGGCGCGCGAACGCGGCAGGATCGGCCAGCTGGGCGAGATCGCCGTGGAAGCTGAGCTTGCCGGCGGCATGGAGGTCGGCGAGCCGCTCGCACATCAGTCTGCGGAACAAGCGAGAGAGCACCCTCACGGGCAGGAAGAAGCCGCGGCGACAGTCGACCCAGCGCTTGCCATCCGGTGACAGGCCGCCGCCGGGCACGACGCCGTGGATGTGGGGATGATGGGTCATCGCTGATCCCCACGTATGCATGACCAGGGTCGCGCCGAGCTTTGCGCCGAGATGCTTCGGATCGGCGCCGATCGTCATCAGGGTCTCGGACACGGCCTTGAACAGCGCGTCGTAGACAACACGCTTGTTCTGGAACGCGACGCGCGCCAGCGGCGCGGGCAGCGTGAACACGACATGGTAATAGGCGACGGGAAGCAGGTCCCGCCTGCGGGCCTCCAGCCAGTCATAGGAGGCCGCCGCCTGGCACCTCGGACAATGCCGGTTGCGGCAGGAGTTATAGGCAACGTCCATGGTCCCGCACTCCTCACAGCGGGACACGTGACCGCCCAATACCGCCGTGCGGCAGGCGAGGATCGCGTTCACCGCCCTGTGCTGGTCGCGCGAGAGCCCATCGCGCAAGGCGGGGCCGAGGCCGCGGAGGATATCCGCAACCTCGATCGCTGGTCTTGGCATGCCGGTCAGTCCGCCGGGTCGATGACCGGCAGGCTGTCGAACGGGCTCGCCGCGTCCTGCAACATCTTCGGCGAGACCCGCGTATAAATGGAAGTAGTCTCAAGCTTGGCGTGGCCGAGCATCACCTGGATCACGCGGATATCGACGCCGGCTTCCAGAAGGTGGGTCGCGAAGGAATGGCGCAGCGTGTGAAGGGTGATCTTCCCCGGCCTGTCGATCCCGGCGGCTTCCACGGCAAAGCTGAACTGGCGTGAGAGCTGGCGTGTACTGATCGGGCACATCAAGCCCATCCGGCTGGGAAACAGCCAGACCTGCGGCCGTGCAATCTGCCACCACTTACGCAGCGCTTCGAGCAACTGCGGCGACAGCTTGGCCTTGCGGTCCTTGTTGCCCTTCCCGTGTTCGATCCGGAGGGTCATCGACGCATTGTCGATGTCTGAGACCTTGAGGTTGGCGGTCTCGGACGCCCGCAGTCCGGCGCCATAGGTGACGCTCAGCGCCGTCTTGTACTTGAGCCCCGGCGCCGCTGCGATGATGCGGGCAACCTCTTCACGCGTCAGGACTGAGGGCAGCGACTTGGCCCGCGCCATCAACGGCACACGTTCAACGTCCTCACGGCGCCCCAGCGTCACGCGCAGAAAGAAACGCAGAGCTGTCGCCTGGCCGTTTATGGTCATATAGGAAACGTCCGTTCCCTGAAGGTAGAGGAGATAGCTGCGCGCCAGCTCGCCGGTCAGGTCACCGGGCTTGATCCCGAGATGAGAGCAGCATGCCCGAACGGTGCGAATATAATGCCTCTGCGTGCCGGGACTGTGACCGCGCAGGGTCATGTCCTCGATCATGCGCTGGCGAAGCGGGTGGATAGGTTGGGTCTTCTCGATGTTGCTCATGGGAGCCTCCGGGTGGGCGCTCCCGGCCCATCCGGGCGCTGCCCGGAGACATCAGACGGTCATGTCGATCCCCAGCGCCGCAACGTTCAACTCGCGCGCGAGCGCGTTAGTGCTCTCGCCGAAAACGGTCATGGGCCGGATGTGGCCGAACGACCGAATGCCGAAAAATTCTAGGCTTCAATGCGGGACCGATCGGAGCTCAGGTCACCTTTTGCAAAGCAACCGTCCGAGTCGCTCATCCTGCCCTTAAAAAAGTGAGCACCCTGTTGTTTGCCAGCTACCCAAGCGCGCAAATCGCTTGACAGAAATTCGGAAGCGCAAGACTTGAAAAGCGTGCGCAGGGGGTGAGTGCATGTTTCAGGTCTTATTGTTCAACGCCGTCGTTTGGTGGCTCAGCGCCCGTGGCGTCGAAAAGAGCGGAATGCTCTTGCTTCAAGAATCGAAGCTGGAGACCGATACCGAGCTTTCGAAGTTTTTAGTTTGGAAGCACGAGCAAAAACTAAAACTGGCAAGGAACATGAAGGTTTTTGCTACTCTGAGCGTCTTGGTCGGAGGTGTGTTTCTCGCAATGCTCTTCGCGCCATCAGGAGGTTTTTGATCCATGCGGACCGAAACGGCCTACACAAAGGGCGGCTGCCTCCCTTCCATTCTTGTCGTTTTCTCCCTTCTGATTGGATTGGCAATACTGTTTTCCGTGTCCGCCGAAGAGCGAGGCCTTGTTACCTTAATCATTATTGGAGTGACGGTAGTTCTAGGCTGGTTGATCAGGGCGCAATCGCGCGAAGTTGCGTTCAAGTCCATGCCCAGCGCCCATCAGCTTTTGGAGCGCGACCCGCGCCCGCCAGTTCTGTACTTGCGAGCGTTTGATG
Source organism: Hyphomonas sp. (assembly GCA_041752715.1). Classification (GTDB taxonomy): domain Bacteria; phylum Pseudomonadota; class Alphaproteobacteria; order Caulobacterales; family Hyphomonadaceae; genus Hyphomonas. The sequence continues at coordinate 5,636 of JBGSVY010000222.1, read as the reverse complement.
CAGACCGCGACACCCTGTTGCCGGACAAGGGAATCCTGCTGTTTTCATCCCCGTACGCCTTCCTCGGAGCATGGGTCTGGCCGCTTCTGAGCGCCGAAGAGGTCATCGCCGTGAAAGCTAACCGGATCGGACCATTCGTGGCGCTTTCCCAACCCGGCGCTCAACGTATCACGGGCGCCGCCCGCTTGCCGGAGTTCAAGGATTCCGAATGGAAAGAGGCTGTCCTGGATTTGGTGGAGCGCAGCCGCATCATTATTCTGCGCAGCGCCTACGTTGGAATGGTGCGTTGGGAACTGGATCAGCTAGCGCAGCAACGAAATTTCGAAGGAGTCGTGTTCTGGATCAGGTTCGCGGGTCCGCAGGATAAAGATCTGATCGAGGCGCGATACAAAAAAATGGCGTCGGTCATCCGGGAACTGAGCGGTGAAATACTACCTGCCAACGCCCCTGCTGGGAGCTTCGTCGCAAAGCTGCCCAGTGGCGAGTATCAGGTGTTCAAGTCGTTTCGAAAACTTGCTAAGGGTCTCGAACTGGGAAGGTTCGGCGGACGGCAAACTATATTCCAGGCCATCATGCCTGCAGCGGGGCCGACCTCTGAGATGATGCTTCACCAGCGTAAGGCATCTTTCGGCTCGGTATTGATGTACCTTGCAGCCTCCGTCGCTGCCACGGTCGCATGCTACGCCGTCCTTGTCGGACTCCCGGTTGGCGCTCTGCAAGGCTTGGGCTTCGGCAATGGGAGTGGACAAGCATTTGTCTACCTGTGCTTGCTCAACGGATTTTTGATCGCGCCATTCCTCGTTAGCGTCATTCATTCCGCTTTGCGCAGGCGGTTTAGCCTTAAGGGCCAACCTTGGGCATTGTGGATGTTCGCCAACATCTTCGGACTACCTGCAGCGGCGTTCTCGATCGCCATGATGTTAACGGGACAATACAAATCGCTATCCGAAGCCTCTTCTATGGGGGTCTTTCTGGTACCACTTTTTCTATGGTGCGCCTTTCTGATGTGGGTCTATGGCGTAGGGAAGCGCGACAGCGCTCCGATAGAAACTAGTGCGTGAACATCAATGGAGTTCTGGCGGACAACCCATCTGGCAATTAGCGCCTTTGTGAAGCGCCTGAGCTAGGTCTCGACCTGCCCCCAAGAATTTCGGACCAGCGATAGCTTGCCGGCCGACGTTTGGACAAGCGCGAATGGCGGAATAGGGCCAACAAGCGCCGTTCAGATCTCAAGCTGAGATATCGAAGGCCGGTGCCGGTGCGGGCATAGCGCGCCAAAACAAATCGATGCCAAATGCTTGATTCCGCCTTGCCCTTTTGATCCGTTTACGGCATTCGGACCGGCTGCTCAAAAATCAGCCGGGATCTCGGCTGGGACACATCAAGGGAGGGCAGAGATGGCCGCGTTGCGACTGCCCGTCTGGGCGAAGCCTTCGGATATTGCAGACCTGCTGCGCCTGTCGGTGCCGATTGCGGTGAGCCGCATGGCGATGATGCTGATGGGGCTGACGGATGCCATCGTGCTCGGCCAATTCGCGCCGGAGGAGCTGGCTTATGTCCTCTCCTCGTGGCTGCCGATCGGCGTGTCGCTGGGCCTGGGCATCGGCATCCTCCTCGGCGTGCAGGTGCTGACGTCCGAACTGCTCGGCGTCGGGCGCGAGGCTGGATCGGGCCGCATCTTCCGGCGCGGCCTCGTCTGGGCGCTGCTGCTGGGCGCGGCGCTGACGGCGCTGCTGCTGCCGACCATCGGTGCTTTCTTCCATTGGGTGTTCGTCACCATTGCCCCGCCGAGCGAGGCACTGCGCGAAGCGACCCCGGAGCAAGTGGCGCAGGAGACCGCAAAGGTGACGCGCATCCTGGCGCTGGGCCTGATCGGCCACATGATCACCCAATGCTGCAGCTATTATCTGGAAGCGCTGCGCCGTCCGCTGATGGTGACACTCGCCATGTACGGCGGCGTGATCGTGAACCTGTTCATCGACCTCGCTCTGGTCGGCGGCTACTGGGGCATGCCGCAAATGGGCGCGGAGGGCGTTGCCTGGGCCACGACCGGCACGCGCTGGCTGCTGGTGATCGTGTTCCTCGGGCTGGTCGCCGCCTTCACGCCGGGCTTCGGGGCCTCGCCGCCGGCACCGGCCGGTGAAGCGCGCCGCCAGTTTGATGTCGGCACCGGCACGGCCATCTCCAACGTCGCCGAATGGGGCGGCTTCAATATCACCTTCATCATCGCGACCTGGATCTCCATCGCCGCCAACGCAATCTATGGCTATTCGGTGCAGGTGATGGGCCTGTGCTTCATGTTCTATCTCGGCATCGCCTCGGCGACTTCGGTACGTGTGGCCGAAGCCGCAGGACGCGGCAGCGTTCAGGACGTGAAGAATGCCGGACGCCTCGGCGTTGTGGCGACGGTTGCCATGGGCCTGATCCTCGGCCTGATCCTGATCGTCTTCGCCGGGCCGATCTCAGGCCTGCTGGTGAAGGAAGATGCGATCATCGGCGGCGTTGCAATTGCGCCGGCGATTGCGGGCCTCCTGTGGCTGGCGGCGGCGGCGACGATCTTCGACGGCCTTCAGGCGACCGCTTCGTTCGCGCTGCGCGCGCAGGGGATGGTGTGGCTGCCGAGCGCGATCCATATGGGATCGTTCTTTGTCGTGATGCTGCCGGCGGCCTACGGTCTTGGCATCGTGGCGCAGCGTGGTCCGCAAGGCGTGCTCGAAGGCGCATTCTTCGGTGTGCTGTTTGCCGGCGTGCTGCAGGTGGCCTTGCTGGAATGGAAAGCGGCGCGCCCCGTGAAGGAACGCGCCGCCGGAACCGTCTTCGTGCCCCACTAGGGGGCAGCGCGGCTTAGATGTCCTTCAGGACCGAAGCCGGCTTGAACGCCGCCGAGGTTTTCTCGGGGATCTTGATCACTTCTTTGGTGGCCGGGTTGCGGCCTTCACGGGCATTGCGCGTCTTCGCGACAAACGTGCCGAAACCAGCGATTGCAACTTGTTGGCGACTCTTCACGGCGCCTGCGATGGTGTCGAAAACAGCGTCAACGGCCTTGCCGGCGTCGCTCTGGGACATGCCACATTCCTGTGCCACCGCTTTGGTCAGTTCACCCTTGTTCATAGGGGTTCTCCTCTAGATTAAAATGACGCTTGAACGCCATAGCCGCGACTTACCCACGATTCGACTCGTGTGGATACGCCGGAATCCCAGTAGACACGGGCTAAACGCCGAGAATCCAGCCCTCTTCGCCGGTAATCACGCCGATCTGGTCCCCGGACAGCGATTTGCCTGTGGAAAACGCGGCGCCAAGGCCGTTTTTCTCGTCCAGATCCGCGTAGTGACGGGCAATCTGGCGGACCTGGGCCTCATCGGCCACCTCGCCTTTTTCGGGCTTCGGCTTGATCAGGGAGGGGTAGATTTCCGCGATCACGACATCGATTCCCTCGAGCTCGCCGGCCGTCAGCGGGCCGCCTTCGCCCAGTTCGAACGGCCAGATCCGGGCGTTCGGCCAGGCCTGACGCAGGGCATGGACATGCGGAATGCCGGTGAGACTCTGGCTGCCGACCGATCCTGCACCGTAAAGTTGCCAGCAGGACTTGGGCGAGGCGCCGGGAATGGACCGTAAATGCTGTTCGGCGAGGCGGAATTCGGCGACCGGTTTGTCGTCCGTGAACTCGGGCCGCGAGGTCGACAGGGTGGTGGCCTTGTCAGCTGGCGGGGTCCCCCAGAACGGGAAAGGTCCCTTGGAGATCGTGTAGTTCAGGCCCGCCGCGATGGCGAAACGCGGACGCGAGTTGTTGTCCGGCTTGTCCTTGTAGCGTGTGGCGAGATGCGCATGCATTGCGGCCCAGGGCGCCTGTTTCGACGTATCGAGGCCGAGCGCCTTCGCCGTGCCCGCCGGATAGCCGAGCGAGAAGTCGAAGCCGAGCAGCACCTTGTCGCCGCGCTTGATCAGCTTGGCGACCATGTCCTCAAGGAAAGCGCGTGCCTTCAGGCGCGTGTCGATATTCACCGCCTTGAACTGCAGCTTCAGGCGCGCGTCCTTGATCAGCATGCCGATCCAGATCGAGTTCGGACCGAGCGCGGGTTTCGCAGCCGCGCTCCAGTCCACCATGATGTATGCGTCGAACAGGGCCATGGCGTCTCAGGCGAGCTTGACCAGCATCTTGCCGGTATTGGCGCCGGTGAAGAGGCCGAGGAAAGCCTCCGGCGCCTTTTCGATACCGGTCATGACGGTCTCTTCGAACTTCATCTGTCCGCCGGCGATCCACTTCGCCATGTCGGCGATGAAGGCGGGTTGCAGGTCGGCATGGGTCGAGACGATGAAGCCTTGCAGCTTCAGCTGCTTGCCGACGGCCTGGATGATATTGTGCGGGCCTTCCGGTTTGCCGGTCTCGTTATACTGGGCGATCATTCCGCAGAGGGCGAACCGGGCGAGCGGACGGGCGCATTCGATGGCGGCTGTCAGGTGATCGCCGCCGACATTGTCGAAGTAGACGTCGATGCCCTTTGGCGCAGCCGCGCGCAGGGCGGCGACGAGGCCGTCAAAGCCCTTGGCCTGCTTGTAGTCGATGATGTGATCGGCGCCGAGCGACTTGACCAGCGCGCACTTGTCCGCGCCGCCGGCCGAGCCGATGACGGTCGCGCCCTTGATCTTGGCGATCTGCACAACGGTCGAGCCGACCGCGCCGGCCGCTCCCGAGACGAACACAACGTCGGTCGGCTTCAGTTCAGCCACACGCAGGAGACCGGCATAGGCGGTCAGGCCCGGCATGCCAGCGACGCCGAGGAAGGCGCTTTCCGGCAGGCCGGTCGCCGGCAGCTTCTGCACGGCGGCGGCTTCCGGCTTTGCGGTCCAGGCGGTGCGCCATCCGAAGAAGGACGAGACGAGATCGCCGACCTTGTAGTCCGGATGGGCCGAGGCCGAGACGCGTCCGACTGCGCCGCCCTGCAGCGTTTCGCCGATCTGGAAGGGCGGCACATAGCTTTCGCGGTCATACATGCGCCCGCGCATGTAGGGGTCGACGGACATCCACGTGTTCATGACCTGGATTTCACCCTCGGCCGGTTCCGGCACCTCGACGGTTTTCATCTGGAAGTCCGCCGTCTTCGGCATGCCGACCGGCCGCTGCGCGAGGGCCCATTCGTTCGACGTAAGCTTGGCCATGTCCGTCTCCTTATTGGTCTCTTGTTGTCCGTCCACATGGACTGCCATCTGCTGCGTGTGAAGGGGTGGCCGCGAAGATTCCAGCCTCAGGCCAGGTCTTGCGGGGCTGCGCTTAGGGTGTCATTGCGGAAGGCAAAAGGGATAGGACGGGCATGACGAAGCTGAAAGTGGGTGTCGCGGGCGCCGGTGTTTTTGGAAATTACCACGCCCAGAAAGCGGCCGCCTCGCCGCATGCCGACCTGATGGGCATCTTCGATGTCGACCTCGAGCGCGCGGAGAAACTCGCCGAAGCCTTCGGCACCAGAGGCTACAGCGATTATGCTGAATTCCTGAAAGTCTGCGACGCGGTGGTCATCGCGGTGCCGGCCACATGGCACGAACAACTCGCGCGTCAGGCGATCGATGCGCATTGCCATGTGCTGGTCGAAAAGCCGCTCGCGCTGTCCGGCCTTGCGGCGCGCGACCTTGCCGACGAGGC
>JBGSVY010000221.1:0-1948 GCA_041752715.1 Hyphomonas sp. | reverse complement strand
CGAACGATAGGGCTTGAAAGCCCGGCGGGGCGCGTCTAATGCTCCGCCTTCCCGTGGTTAAGGGGCCATAGCTCAGCTGGGAGAGCGCTTGCATGGCATGCAAGAGGTCAGCGGTTCGATCCCGCTTGGCTCCACCAACCCGCCGCGCGGTGACGCGCATTCGAGCATCAATCGCCCCCGGATGAGGTCAACACGGGCACGTGAACGCCTGCCGCAATGATGCCGCAGCCGCGCGCTTGAACCGGCCATAATGCGGGCCCACCTTTGTCCTGAACGCGAAGGCTCTGGCTGACTGCGTTTAACCCGGCCTTCGCCGGAGCGAAAAGGACCAGACTGATGACCACCGACCTCAAGATGACCCCCGTTGAGCCAGAGGCCTTCGTCTATATCCGTCACATCGATGCTGGCGAAGTGCGCCGGCTGCTGCCGCCCGATGCACTCGGTGAGATCGACTCGCCTGATGACCTGTTCGTGGTCGCGTCGGCCGACGGTGTCCGCCTCGCCATTGTCGAAGGGCGCGATGCGGCCTTTGCTGCCGCGCTCGCCCACGATTTGCGCCCCCTCAGCGTTCACTGACTGCTCATCGCTTGATTTTCCCCGGATTGAAGATGACACTGGCGTCATAACGATCCGGGGAGGACGAGTTGAGACATATCCTGATGACAGCCGTGGCAGCCTGCGCGCTGCTCGGCGCCTGTAGTGATCGCGGCGCTGCAGCCGGACCCGCCGCCGCGCCGGAGATTGCCACGCTGCCGGCGCCGCTGCCAGCGGAAGGTGATTTCGGCGCGACGCTGCAAGCTGCGCTGATCTCTGCCACCCCGGGCCAGACCATCGTCATGCCGGCTGGTACCTTCAAGTTGACGCAGGGTCTGTCGCTCGACGTGGACGGCGTCATCCTGCGGGGCGCAGGCCAAGATCAGACCATCCTCGATTTCTCGGGCCAAACCGGCGCGGGCGAGGGCCTGCTCGTCACCTCGGACGACGTGACCCTGATGGATTTCGGCATCCGGGACACCAAGGGCGATGGCATCAAGTCGAAGGGCGCCGACCGGATCACCTATCGCTACCTGACGGTCGACTGGAGCGGCGAGCCGAAAGAAACCAACGGCGCCTATGGCATCTATCCTGTCGAGGCGACCGATGTGCTGGTCGACCGGGTCACCGTGCGCGGCGCCTCCGATGCGGGCATCTATGTCGGCCAGTCGGAGCGCATCATCGTGCGCGACTCCCTTGTCGAGTTCAACGTCGCCGGCATCGAGATCGAGAACTCGAAGTTTGCCGACGTGTACGGAAATGTCGCACGCGACAATACTGGCGGCATTCTCGTGTTTGACCTGCCGGACCTGCCGGTGATCGGTGGCCATTCAACCCGCATCTTCAAGAACGAGATCATCCACAACAATACGCGCAATTTCGCGCCTCCGGGCAATATCGTGGCGGGCGTGCCGTCTGGCACCGGCGTGATTATCCTTGCCAACGAGAACGTGCACATTTTCGAGAACAATTTCGCAGACAATCGCACGACGGATGTGTTGCTCACGGCCTACAGCCAGCCGTTCACGGATGAACGCTACAACCCCCTGCCGCGCAACATTGTTGTTCGCGGCAACACGTATGCCGGTGGCGGCAACGATCCGCAGGGCACGCTGGCGCCGCTGGCGGCCGGGCTCGGCGGCACGCTGCCGCCGATCGTCAGCGATGGCGTAACGCGCTGGGGAACCGGCGAAGCTCAGGCGCTCAACCTCGTCATCGAGGAAGCGCCGGAGATCGGCTTCGTGAGCCTCGGGGCGGGCGCTTACCCGCTCGATCCGGCTGCCCTTGTCCCCAGCATGGACCGGCCCAGCGCCACACCGGTTGCCGCGCTCGCACCCGTCCTCCTTCCTCAGGACAACCCATGAACTGGCGAACGCTCGCCGCCTGCCTCTGCCTTGCGGCCTGCGAGGCCGCG